>CAZMNF010000007.1:0-58992 GCA_964567595.1 uncultured Thermotogae bacterium
GTTTCCCCGGAAGGGGATGCTGATGGTACGCCAGCGCTTCCTGTTCCGTCGTCATGACAATCGCCCCTGTTGTTGACAGAAGATCACCGGCCTTAACGTAAGCCGCATCGTCGACCGCGGCCATGACGGCCATCAACACGCCCATGCTCGGTCGGGCGAGCCGGGCGTGTCCGGCGAACCAGATTGGGGCGGGATCTCTGGCCTCTTGTCGTGGCGGCGCCAGGGGGGTCAAGCCGTTCAGGAGGAGGGCGGCGTGATCTACACGCGCACTCGCGGCGCGATCGGGGATCGGCTCGATCTGATCTCGTGTCCTGGTTATTTGGACGGAACTCGGCGTTGGCGAACGCTGCGAAGCAGCCAGCCGATCGCGACACCGACCGCGAGGACGACGAACAACATCAGGGCCCGCGAGGTCGTGAGCGACCACACGAAGAGCTGGACGGTGGTGGCTTCGGCATTTTGCAACGTAAAGACCACGATCAGGACGGCCAGTACCAGGGTGCTGACGAGCCGGACGTTGCTCGGGCCGGGTTGCGGGCGTTGCGGTTCGGTCTGTTTGGACATAGCCCCTTGCTAGCATACCCAGCGATCAAGTGCCAAATGCGGCACCGCTCGGGCAATCGAGCTCCGGCACAAAGGGCTTAATGTCCACGATGGGCGTCCCGTCCAGCGCCTCGAGGCCGCGCACGGTCACGGTGTGACCGTCGACGGCGACCAGCTCGCAGACCGTCAACCCGATCGGGTTGGGTCGGGCCGGCGATCGAGACGCCAAGATGCCGCGCTCCTCGTCCCATCGGAGATGGCGATCGCTGGTGACGACGTCGCGATCGGCCCGGTCTGCCCAGAAGAGCACCCAGATGTGCGCATACGCATCGAGCCCGACGAGTGCCGCCTCGAATCGTTCCTCGATCGCCAACGTAGACGTCCCCTCCGACCAGGCGCCCTGGCGGGGCGCATCCTCACGGGTCGAGTACGGGGAGCGCACGACGCCGATCGGGACGCATTCCATGGGGCGCTTTCGGTCACGCGGCTCCGGCCGAATGCTCGGCATCGGCCCAAGCGATCCCGGCCTCGAAGGCGGCGACGTTCAGGTCGACGGTGTTCGGGGGGACGAGCTCGCGAAGCGCCTGGCGCCACGAGGCCAGTCCCACGTCGAGCTGGGTCGACAGCGCGCCGAGCGTCACCGTATTGGCCAGTTTCGGGTTCCCCAGTCGGTCAGCGTGATCCAAGCCCGGCACCATCCAGACGCGATCGGTGTGATAACGGAGAATCCCGGCCACGTTGTCCGGATAGGCGGCCGCTTTGAGCGATTCCAACGGCGGCGCCACCCGCTGGTCGTTGACGACGACGATCCCGCCTTCCGCCACATACGTCAGATAACGGAGGGATTCCAACCGTTCAAAAGCGAGCAGGACGTCGGCCTCGCCCTGGGGGATCATGGGCGAGAGGACCTCGCCATGGCCGTAGCGCACCGTGCTGAAGACGGATCCGCCGCGTTGCGACATCCCGTGGACTTCCGACGTGGCGACCTCGCGGCCGTCGATCTCGGCGGCTCGGGCGACGATCCGCCCAGCCAGCACCGAGCCTTGGCCGCCGACCCCGGCAAGCGCGATGTCCACCGTCTCGATGCGGCTCATGAGGACCTCCGTCGATTGAGGAAGCGGACGACGCTGTCGGCGACGCGGCGACCGGTGGCGATTCCCTGGGTTACGGTGCCGTGGCCGAACGCCGCGTCCCCACAGGCAAACACGTTCGGATCGACCGTCGCGCCCGTGAAGTCGATCGCAATACGACTGCCGTCCCGCGCGTGGCCGTGCGCCAGCAACGACAGATCAGGCCGCTCGCCGACGGCCAGGACCACCGAGTCGGCGTTCATGTCGGTCGTTGCGCCCTCGATCGGCTCGGGGCGTTGGCGGCCATCCTCGTCGGGCTCGCCCAATCGCATCCGTTGAAGTTGGAGCCCGGTGACTTGCCCATCGAGACTCCGCAGGCGCTGCGGGGCCACCAGGAACTCGAACGCCACGCCCTCCGCACGGGCCTCGGCGACCTCGTCAGGAATCGCGGGCATTTCGGCCTCGGTCCGTCGATAGCAGACGGTCACCTCGGCGCCGAGCCGACGGGCCGTGCGGGCGCAGTCGATCGCCGTGTTGCCGCCGCCGATGACAACCACGCGCGGGCCGAGCTCCAGTGCCTCGCCGCCGTTGGAGCGCCGCAACAGCTCGAGGCCGTCCCAGAAGCCGCGGATGGACGGCCCCCTCCCCTCCAGTTGGATCTCGCGCGGCTGATCCAGGCCCACGCCGAGCACGACGGCGTCGAATTCGGCCTTGAGGTTGTCGAACGAGCGGTCCCGGCCGATGCGGATGCCACACTGAATCTCGACCCCGATCGCCTTGAGCCGGTCGATCTCGCCATCAAGGACGGCTTTGTCCAAGCGGAAGTCGGGGATGCCCTCGCGCATCATGCCGCCAGGTTCGCCGGATGACTCGAAGACCGTCACGCCGATGCCGGTCCGTCGGAGGTGCCAGGCGGCCGAGAGCCCGGCCGGACCGGAGCCGACGATCGCGACGTGCTCGGGACGGTCCGTCTGCGGCGCGAATTCAGCCCCCGTGTAGTCCGCCAACCCGACGTCGCCCACATGCCGTTCCACGGCCTGGACCGAAAGCCGTTGGCTGTCGGTGGTCAAAGGGAACGCGCGGACGAGCTCGGGGAACCGCTCGGCGCGCTGCGAGCCCTGCGGCCAGCCGAGCGCGTTCGTCTCGTGCTCACACGGGTGCGGGCAGACGCGGCCCGAGACGGCAGGGAACGGGTTGACGTCCAGGATCGTTTCCAACGCCCTGGCGTCCTGGCCCTCGCTGACGAGCTCAAGCACGCGCGGAATATCGGCTCCAGCGTTGCAGTCGGAACAGACTTGCTGGCAGTGCGTGCAGGCGATGCACAGCATCCCGTCGACCTGGAGGGTCCCGTTCTCGTCGATGCTGATACCGGGGCAGCCGACGGTCGTGCAGGCGTGGCAGTCGGCACACCTCGCGCGATCGATCCGGACGGGCTCGTCGAACTGCGTCCGTTCCAGCAGGACGCAGGGGGCCTCCGCGACAATCACCGAGAGCGTGTCGCGGCTCAACGCGTCGTTCAGCGCATCCCGTGTGGCGTCGAGGTCGTAGGGATCAACGCGGGCGACGTGCTCGATGCCGAGTCCCCGACAGAGCTCTTCCAGGTCGACGACACGAGTCGGCTCACCACGGACGTCCTTGCCCACGCCCGGATGGCCCTGATGGCCGGTCATGGCCGTTGTGTGGTTGTCCATGACGACGACGGTGCTCATGCCGCCGTTGTAGAGCACGTCGACCAGTCCCGGGATGCCGGAGTGATAGAACGTGGAGTCGCCGATGACCGCCACTAAGTTCTCGCGCTCGGCTTGGCCCATGACCTTGGCCATGCCGTGAGCCATCCCGATGGAGGCCCCCATGTTCATGCAGGTGTCCATCGCGCCCAACGGCGGCAGCGCGCCCAAGGTGTAACACCCGATGTCGCCCGTCACCGTGGCGCCGAGTTCGCTGAGCACAGTGAAGACGCCGCGATGGCCGCAGCCGGGACAGAGCGCGGGCGGGCGCGGCGGCAGCGGCGGGACGCTGGTCTGAGTCCCTTGACCATCTGCCCCATCCAGGGCCGCTCGGAGCGCGTCCACGGACAGTTCGCCCGTGCGCGGCAGGCGATCCTTGCCGATGACGTCAATGCCGAGCGCGCGGACCTGCTCCTCCAAAAACGGTTCCAGTTCCTCGGCCACCAGGATCGTTGAGCGACCCTCGGCGAAGTCCGTGACAACTCGGCGCGGCAGCGGATGGGTCAGGCCGAGTTTCAGGACGGCCGCGTCGGGGAACGCCTCGCGGGCATAGGGGAACGCCGACCCGGCTGTGATGATGGCGAGGTCGCCGCTGCCCTCGAATATCTCGGCCCAGCGCTCGGCCTCGGCTTCCAATTGAGGCATTCGGTCCGTCTCGATCCAGCTGTGGCGAATCCGCCCGTGGGCCGGCAGCACGACGTACTTCTGGGGCCGCTTGCGATACGGCTTGCGATCCACGCCGTGTCGCTCGTCCAGTTCGACGGGGCCGGTACCGTGGGAAATCCGCGTCGTGGTGCGCAGCATGACGGGCGTGTCGTGGCGCTCGGACAGCTCAAAAGCCCGTCCTGCAAAGGCTTTGGCCTCCCACGGTGTGGCAGGCTCCAACAGGGGGAGCCGAGCGGCGCGGGCCAACAGCCGATTGTCCTGTTCGTTCTGCGAGGAGTGCATGCCGGGATCGTCGGCGGAAACGATGACCAGGCCGCCGTTGACGCCCATGTAGGAGGCTGAAAAAAGCGGATCGGCCGCGACGTTGACCCCGACGTGCTTCATGGCCGCCAGGGCCCGTCCGCCGGCGACGGAGGCGCCGACGGCTACCTCCAGCGCGACCTTCTCGTTGGTGGACCACTCGCAGTTGACGCCGTCGAAATGCGCCAGATTTTCCAAAATCTCCGTGCTCGGCGTCCCGGGATAGGCCGCCGCCACGTGGACGCCGCCCTCCCAGACGCCGCGCGCGACCGCGGCGTTGCCCGACATCAGCCTATCGGCCGTCTTGGCGATTGGAGCCATGATGTCCTCCTCAAGGGATAGAACCCTACCTCCATGATCGACGGGCGACCATGACGACGATCAACATGGCCTTACCTGTTGTATCTCAGGTTTGGCGTTGATATTCATCATTCGTCCGGGGCACATTGGTGATAGAATGGCCCACGGGCAGAGCCGTTAGGCTCCGTCGAAGCACAGCGGCACATCGTTCGATCTCAAGGAGGGCGGCATGAAGGACCTGCAGCGACAGACGGAGATCAGCATGCTGGAGACGGCCCGCCATTTCTTTGACAGGGCGGCGGATCACATTCACCTCGAGGACGCGCTCCGCGAGCTGTTGCGGTACCCCAAGCGGAAGCTGACTGTCAACTTCCCCGTGCGCATGGACGACGGCGACACGCAACACATCGAAGCCTATCGCATCCAGCACCATCAGGTGCTCGGCCCGACGAAGGGCGGCATCCGCTATCACCCCGACGTCACCCACGAGGAGGTTGAGGCGCTGGCGGTGCTCATGGCCTGGAAGTGTGCCGTGATGCACCTGCCCTTCGGCGGCGCCAAAGGCGGCGTCCGCTGCCATCCCAAGGACATGAGCGAGGGCGAGCTGGAGCGCATGACGCGACGCTTTGCGGCCGAGATCGCCCCCATCATCGGCCCCGACGTGGACATCCCCGCACCGGACGTCTACACGGGCCAACGCGAGATGGCCTGGATCGTGGATACGCTCAGCATGCACAACAACGCCCAGTTCATGCCCGGCTCGATCACGGGCAAACCGCTCATCCTGGGCGGCTCCAAGGGCCGCAGCACCGCCACCGGGCGCGGCGGCTTCTTCGTGGCGCTGCAGCTGTTGAAGGAACTCGGCCTCGAGCCGTCCGATGCCACCGTGGCCGTCAACGGCTTCGGCAATGCCGGCACGGTCTTTGCGACCAACTTCCACGAGCTCGGCGCCAAGGTGATCGCGGTCAGTGACTCCAGCGGCGGGATCTACAACGCGGACGGGCTCGACATGCCCCACGTCCAAAAGCACAAGGACCAAACCGGCTCGGTTCAAGATTTCCCCGGGGCCGATTCCATATCCAACGACGAGCTGCTCGAGCTGGAGTGCGACGTGCTGGCGCCCGCCGCGCTGGAGAACGTGCTCCACCGCGACAACGCGGACAACATCCAGGCAAAATCCGTCATTGAGCTGGCCAACGGCCCAACGACGCTGGAGGCCGACGAGATCCTTTACGACAACGGCGTCGCCGTCGTGCCCGACATCCTGGCCAACGCGGGCGGCGTGACGGTCAGCTACTTCGAGTGGGTCCAAGATCGGCAGTTCTACTTCTGGAGCGCCGAGGACGTGGACACCAAGTTGAAGGAGTTCATGGATCACGCGTTCCAGCAGGTCTGGCAAACCCACCAGAAGGACGGCATCAACATGCGCACGGCGGCCTACGTGGTCGCCGTCGACCGCGTAGCGGAGGCGGCACGAGCCCGCGGCCTCTACGCCTAGCGCATCGATGGGCGACCCCGATCGCCCATCCGAAAACCCCTCCTTTGGATGCGGAGAGCCGGCGCCCGAGCGTCCCGGGCGCCGGCTCTCGGCGTGTCGCCGATGGCTCGATCGGAGATTGACTCGGCTGGATCGTCGCGTCACTGGGGGCGGCCAGCGTCGCGGGTCAGCCGGTCCCAGCGCTTGTCGACCTCGGCCTGGATCTGTTCCAGGGCCTCGTCGCTGAGATCGCGGAAACGGCCCTGGGCACGGAAGTAAGCCCCGACCGGCAGTCCCCTCGGTTCCACGTTGATGGTCACGTGCTCGCCGTGGGTCATCTCGTAGAGCGGGAAGACCTTCGTGTCCACGGCCAATCGGGCGACGTCGATGGACGCCTCGGCGTCGATCTTCCAGCCCGGCGGACACGGCGAGAACAGATGGATGAACGTCGTCCCGCTGGTCCCCTGCGCCCTCTGGAACTTCTCGACGAGGTCATCGGGATACGCCACGCTCGCCGTGGCGATGTAGGGAACCTCGTGAGCGGCCAGAATGCGAACGATGTCCTTCTTGGGCCGAGCTTTCAGGCCGCCCTTGGGCGTCGTCGTCGTCCAGGCGCCTTCGGGCGTGGCGCCGCTGCGCTGGATGCCGGTGTTCATGTAGGCTTCGTTGTCGTAGCAGACGTAGAGGATATCTTCGTTGCGTTCCGCGGCGCCCGAGAGAGCTTGCAGGCCGATGTCGAACGTGCCGCCGTCGCCGGCCCAGGCCATGACGGTCACGTCGTCTTGGCCCTGCATCGCCAGCGAGGCGCGTAGGCCCGACGCCGTGGCTGCGGCCGTCTCGAACGCCGTGTGGAACAGCGGGACGTCGACGGTGGATGTCGGGTACGGCCCAGCGATGATGGACCAACAGCACGCCGGCACCACGACCATCGTCCGCTCGCCGAGGGCCTTCAGCGCCAGCCGCATGGCGAGACTCGCTCCACATCCCGGACACGCCAGGTGCCCAGGGTGCATGTGCTCGCGCGCGGGAATCTGGAAGTTCGTCGTCCGTCCGTTTGTGGTCAGCTGTTTGGATGGGGTCATCGCGACCTCCCGTTCGTGGCCGTGGCCACGGCTTCGGCCTGCTTGAGGCCGATCCAGTAGGGTTCCTCCGACGGGCGATCGCTCGTTTGGGCCGTGTCGACGACCTCGTGGATCGTGTCCGGCGTGATGTCGCGTCCGCCGAGTCCCGCCACAAAGCCGAAGACCGTCGGTGCGTCGGGTTGGCCGTAAAGCGCGCTCTTCAGCTCGGCGTGGAAGATCCCGTGGTGGCCGAACGACAGGTTGCGATCGAGGACGGCCACCTTGGGGGTGCCGAGCAGCGCCTCTCGGACCGCTTCAAAGGGGAACGGCCGGAACACGCGGAGTTTCAACAGGCCGACCTTCTCGCCGTGGGCGCGGCGCTCGTCGATGACCTCGCGGGCCGTGCTGGTGATCGTCGAGGCCGTGACCACGACGACGTCGGCGTCGGCCGTGCGGTAGGCTTCAACCTGCCCGTAGAAGCGCCCGAAGCGCTCGCCGTAGTCGCGGCCGACCTCGTCGATGGCGTCCTTGGCTTCCACGAAGCCCTGCTGGATCTTGTGCCGGAACTCGAAATATCCATCGGGCGTGACGAGCGAGCCGAAGGCGTGCGGGTCCTCGACGTCCATCTTGACGGTCGGCTCGTACGGCGGCAGAAAGGCGTCGACCTCGGCTTGATCGGGGATCTCGACGGGCTCGGACGTGTGCGAGAGGAAGAACGCGTCCAGCACGATCATCGTGGGCAACTTCACCTGCTCCGCGATCTTGAACGCTTGGAGGGTCGTGTCGAGCACCTCCTGGTTGGACTCACAGTAGATTTGCAGCCACCCCGTGTCGCGCTGGGCGAGGCTGTCGGTCTGCTCGCTCCAGATCGACCAGGCCGGGGCCATCGCTCGATTGACCTCGGCCATGACGATCGGGAGCCGCGCGCCCGCTGCCCAGTGGAGCACCTCGTGCATCAACGCCAATCCTTGGGACGAGGTGGCGGTAAACGCCCGCGATCCGCCCGCGGAGGCGCCGATGCAGCTGGCCATTGCCGAGTGCTCCGATTCGACCTTGACGAACTCCGCATCCAGATCGCCCTTGGCGCAGAGCTCCGCCAGTTCCTCGACGATCCCCGTCTGGGGCGTGATCGGGTACGCCGCGATCACGTCGACGCGCGCCAGTTGGGCGCCGATTGAGGCGGCATGGTTGCCCATCATTACGCGCTTCATGCTTGCGACACCGCCTTCTCTTCCAGTTCCAGCTCGATCGCCCCGCGCGGGCATTCGTAAGCGCAGATCCCGCAGCCCTTACAGTAGTCCGTGTCGATGCGATAGGGCTGGGCGGGATCGTCGGTCCTCAGCACGGCCAGGTCGGGGCAGAACACGAAGCAGTTGTCGCATTCGGTACACGTCCCGCAGTTGAAGCAGCGCTGGGCTTCGCGTTGGGCGAACGAGTCGATGAAGCCGAGCTCGACCTCCTCGAAGTCGTCAACGAGGTCGTGGTGGCCGTTTCGCTTGGTGGTTGGGGTTCGCTGCTTATGGGGGAAATAGTTCGGGTTGACCTCGTCGTACTCCACGACGCGCTCCGGATCGACACCGGCGTCGTGTCCCTGAACGTAGCGACGCATCGACAGGCCGTCCGCGCGCCCCAGACGGGCTTCCGCGCGAATGGCGCTCGGGTTGACGCCGTCGACCATCCGGTCGATGGCCATGGCGGCCCGCTTGCCGCTGGCGATCGCGTCGACGACGGTGTGCGGCTGGTCCACGATGTCGCCGCCGGCCCAGACGTTCGCGTCATGCGTTCGGCCGACGTCGTCGACCGTGATCACGGTCCCCTTCCTCTCCAATGCCTCCGGCATAAATGAGAAGTCTGGCTGTTCGCCGATGGCGGTGATGACGGTATCGACATTCCGAGTGATCGTCTCGCCCTCGATCGGGATGGGGCGTCGGCGCCCGCTCTCGTCGGGCTCGCCGAGCCGCATGCGGACGAGGCCGATCGATTCGACCCTTTCGTCCCCGTGGATCTCGACGGGGTTGAGCAGCTCGTGGATCTCGACGTCCTCCTCGAGCGCCTCCTCGATCTCGTCGGCGATGGCCGGCATCTCCTCTCGGGAGCGCCGATAGAAGACGTCGACGGCAGCCCCCAGACGTCGAGCCGATCGAGCAACGTCCATGGCCGTGTTGCCGCCGCCGATGACCGCCACGCGTTTTCCAACGTCGATCGTGCCGCCGGTGTTGAGCGTCCGCAGGAATTCAAGTCCGTCGTGGACGCCCTGAAGATCGTCACCGGGCACGTTCAACTGCCGGGTTCGCCCCAAGCCCGTCGCGACAAACGCCGCGTCATAGCTTTGTAGGTCCGCCCATTGGAGGTCCTCGCCCAGGCGCGTTCCCGTCACGAGCCGGGCGCCGAGGTCGAGCACGCGCTCGATCTCGCCCTCGAGAATGTCCTTCGGGAGGCGGTAGTTGGGAATGCCGTAGCGCAGAACACCGCCGGGTTCCGTGTCCGCCTCATAGATCGTCACGCCGTGGCCGAGCCGCGCCAGGTGATAGGCACAGGCCAATCCCGCGGGACCGGCCCCGATCACGGCAATGGAGGTGGACTGGAACTCGCGCAGCTTGGGAACGCGCTTGGCTTCCCGAAGCGCGTGGTCGCCGAGGAAGCGCTCCACGGAGTGGATCCCGAGCGCGTCGTCAAATTTGCTGCGGTTGCAGACGTCCTCGCAGGGATGATGACAGACGCGGCCCGTGATCGCGGGGAAGGGGTTCTCCCAGATGAGCGCTTCCCAAGCGCGATCCAGATCGCCGTCGGCCAAGCACTTCATGGCCGACTGGATATCGTTGACGTTGGGGCATCCCGCGCGGCAGGCCGCCGTGGCGTCGCGGTAGATCGGGCGCAAAAAGCGCCACGACCCAGTCTTATTGCCGCGCGTGTTGCCCGTTGACATGGGCATTAACGGCGTGCCGTTCGAGCGGTTCGTATCGCTCATGATGAACTCCCCATTTCAATCCGCTGGCTGACAAGCTCTGGCCCGCGGACGGCCTCATGGGCGTCGCGAGCGGCTGCCTGATTCGCCTCCGTTCCCGACGGAACGGCGTCGTCGATGGCCCTCAGAATGGCGTCCAATCCGACGGCTCCGCTTGCCTTGGCATAGGCGCCAAGGATAGACGTGTTGACGATCGGCTGTTGGCGGGTTCCGAGGCCGTGTTCGACGGCGATGCGGGCGGCATCGACCGTGGCGACGTGAAAGCGGCCCAAATGGGCAAAGGCCTCGGGAGGATGCTCGCTGTTGATGAGGATCAGCCCGTTGCGCTTGAGGCCCGAGGTGACCTCGACGGTCTCGATCAGCGTGGCGTCCAACACGACGAGATGATCGGGCTGATAAATTTGCGAGCGGATCTGAATGGGCTTGTCGTCGATCCGGGCGAACGCCATGACGGGGGCGCCGCGTCGCTCCACGCCGAACGCCGGGAACGCCTGCACCGATCGACCCTCGTCGAACGCGGCCGAGGTGAGCGCCTTGGAGGCGACGACCGCGCCCTGCCCGCCGCGTCCGTGGAACCGAACTTCGATCATGTCGACCTCCTCACTCGCGTCGATCTCCCCCGTTGCGCCGGAGGAGCATCCGATTGGGCGCTACACTTCGAGGTAACGATCCTCGCACTTGGTTGCGATGCGGTCCCAATCCTCGTCAACTTGGTTCTGGAACGCCTTGATGTGGTCGCGGTTGCCCTCATCGAACAGGTGCTTGAAGCGCTTCTGCGGCTTGAGCCAAGCCTCGATCGGCTCGGGATCCTCGGGGGCATAGTTGAGCCAGTACTCGCCGTCGACGACCTCGTAGAGCGGCCAGAAGCGCGTCTCCACGGCCAGTCGGGCGATCTCCGGCGTCTGGCTCGGGTCGAACCCCCAGCCGCGCTGGCAGGGCGCCAGGACGTTGAGGAAGCTCGGCCCGTCGACGCTCATGGCCTGCTCGACCTTTCGGAGGAGATCCTGCCAGTGCGACAGCGACGCCTGCGCCACGTAGGGGACGTGGTGCGCGATGGCGATGTCGGTGAGGTCCTTGCGGCGCTGGAGTTTGCCGAGGCTCTCGTCGCCGACGGGACTGGTGGTCGTGTTGGCGAAGGGGGGCGTGGCGCCGCTGCGCTGGTTCCCGGTGTTCATGTAGGCCTCGTTGTCGTAGCAGATGTAGGTGAAGCGATGGCCGCGCTCCAGCGCGCCCGACAGCGACTGCAGGCCAATGTCGTAAGTGCCCCCGTCGCCGCCGAAGGCCACGAAGCGCATGTCGTCGGGGAGATCCCCGCGGCCCTTGCGCTTGAGCACGCGATAGGCCGTCTCCACGCCGCTGGCGGCGGCTCCCGTGTTCTCGAACGCCACGTGCAGCCAGGGCACGTTCCAGGCACTCGTCGGGTAGCGCGTCGTGGCGACTTCCAGGCATCCCGTCGCGTTGATCACGGCCACCGGCTCGTCAATGGCGTTGAGCACGGTCCGCACGACGGGCGGAATGCCGCAACCGGCGCAGAGCGAGTGGCCACCTCGAAACCGCAGTTCCTGTTCCTCGTTCCGATTCAGCGTCTTCAGGGTTTTCATCGCTGCCTCACTCCCAGGTAATGCATGGTGCGCGGAAGGTCCGGATCCTGGATCGCCCGCAGCGCGGACTCCAGTTGCGCCGGCGTGACGTCGCGACCGCCCAGCCCGTAAGTGAAGTTGTGCAGGGCCGGCATCTCGCTTCCTTCGGACGCCAAGGCCGCCGCGATCTCCGCATAAAGCGGCCCGGAGCTGCCGAACGACAGCGCCCGGTCCAGCACCGCCACGGCCTTGGCGCCGCTCAGCGCGTCGACGACCGCCTTCTGCGGGAACGGGCGGAACAGCCACGGCTTCAACAGCCCGACCTTCTGGCCCCGCTCGCGGAGTCGGTCGACGACAGTCTTGGCCGTGCCGGCCGTGGAGCCGAGCGCCACCAGGACGTGGTCGGCGTCCTCCAAGCCGTAGCCCTCGTAGTAGCCGCGATACGACCGCCCGGTGGCGTCCTCGTAGGCCTCTTGGACGTCGAGGAAGATGTCGAGGCCTTGACGGAGGGCAATGTCCTGCTGGACCTTGTGCTCGTAGTAGTAGTCCGGCATGTCGAACGGGCCCTGCGACGACGGGTTTGTCGTGTCCAGCAGTGGATAGTGCGGGCGATATTGGCCCACAAACGACCGGGCCGTCTCGTCGTCGAGGATGCTGGCGGCCTCGGCGGAGTGCGTCAGCGTGAAGCCGTCGAGGTTGACCAGGACGGGCAACAGAATGTGCTCGTTCTCGGCCAGCCGCGTGGCCATCAGCGTGTAGTCGTAGGCTTCCTGGACGTTTTCCGCAAACACTTGGAGCACGCCCGAGTCCCGAGCGAGCATGGCGTCGGAGTGATCGGCGTGGATGTTGATCGGCCCCGACAGGGCCCGATTGCCGATCGGCATGACGATGGGACAGCGCATCGAGGCCGCGAGGTAGACGACCTCGATCATCAGGGCGAGCCCCTGGGAGGCCGTCGCCGTCATGACCCGAGCGCCTGCTGTGGAGGCGCCGACCGCGGCGCTCATCGCGGAGTGCTCGGACTCCACGTTGATGATCTCGGTGTCGCTCAGGCCGTCGGCCACCATCTGGCTGAACGTCTCGATGATGGGCGTCTGGGGCGTGATGGGATAGACGGGGACGACGTCGGGCTCGATCTGGCGCATCGCGTTGGCGACACCCTGGGCGCCCGTCAACAGTTCGGCTCGGTTGAGATCGATCGCGACGCTCATGACGCTGCACTCCCTTCCGGAACCATGGAGATCGCGCCGGACGGGCAGACCGCCTCGCAGATCCCGCAGCCTTTGCAGAATTTCAGGTCAAACCCCGTCATCAGCCGGCCTTCGGTGATGATGGCCGGCTCGGGGCAGTGGACCCAGCAGAGCAGACAGTTGACGCAGGTCGCCTCGTCGAAGACGGGCTTCTCGTTGCGCCAGCCGCCCGTCTCGCGGCGCTCGCGGTTGGCGTCGGTCACGACCGCGCCGGGCAAGAGATCCTGATACGGCGGCAACTCGTCCTCGGGGGCGCCGTTCTCCGAGGCCCCCACCGCGAGGGACCCGCTCTCGTCGGCCGCGAGCGTCTCGACTCGGTCAGCCCCTTGGCGGAGCGCGTCGAGGTTCTTGTTGATGACCTCATCGCCCAGCTTGGCTCCGAGGAACTGGCGCAGCGCGCCCTCCATGGCCTCGCCGGTCAGGATGTCGATCTGGCCCGCCACCGCACCGAGCGTCGGGACGTTGGCGAAGCCGCAGCCCGTCTCTTCGGCTGTCGTTTCCGCGTCGAGCGTGATGATCTCGCCCGGGTATCCCGTCAGCTCGCGGACCTCGCTCGGGGGCTTCATCGTGTTCAGGATCAGTTTCCCCTCGGGCTTCAGACCGCCCGTAACGTCCTCGGCATCGAGCAATGTTTCATCGATGACGACGGCGATGTCGGGCTCGTAGACGCCGGAGTGCACCACGATTTGATCGTCATCCAGACGATTGAACGCCTTGACGGGGGCGCCGCCGCGCTCCGGCCCGTACTCGGGGAACGCCTGCGCGAACTTGCCGCAGTGGAGCGCCCCCATCGCCAGGATCTTCGACACCGTGATCGCGCCCTGACCGCCGCGTCCGTGCCAGCGAATCTCAAGCATCGTCATCCACTCCTTCGGCGCCGGTCGGCTCAATCCGTTCGTCGATCGCCCGAGCGGCCGTCTTCCCGTGGGCGATCGCCTCCACGACCGTCGCGCCGCCGTTGGTGCAGTCGCCGCCGGCGAAGACCCGCGGGTTGCTCGTGCGGCAGTTCCCATCGACGGCCACCAGGTCGTTGGTCAGCTCCAGCCCCTTGATCCGAGCGAAAAAGTCGCACCGCTTCTGTTGGCCGAGCGCCAAGACGACCGTGTCGGCGGGAACCGTGAAGTCCGTCCCGTCCACCTTGACGGGCTTGGGCCGTCCGCCTTCTGGGCGGGACTCCAGCCGGGTGTAGACGCACTCGATCCCCTCGACGCGCATGTCCCCATAGATGCGCTCGGGCGCGACCAGCCACTGGAAGTGGACGCCCTCTTGGCGCGCGGCTTCGACTTCGTGGCCGAACGCCGGCATTTCGTTGATGGTGCGCCGATAGAGCACGGTCACGTTGCGCGCGCCCATGCGGATCGCCTCGCGGGCGACGTCGATGGCTGTGTTGCCGCCACCGAGAACGACCACGTCGTCGCCGATCTCGGGCGGCGTGCCCAGCTTCAACTCCTCGATAAACTCGAGCGAGCGCCAGACGCCCTCCATCTGCGATCCCTCAATGGGCGGCTCCACGTCGCCGGCCAGGCCGGTGCCGAGGAAGAGCGCGTCGTGGGCGTGCTCCAGCTCCGACAGCGGCACCTCCTCACCCACGCCGACGCCCCAGCGGATCGTCACCCCGAGCCGTTCGATCAGTTCGGTCTCCTGGAGCAACGGCTCGATCTGTTGCTTGTAGGGGGCGATCGCCGTTGGGACGAGCCCGCCGGGCATCTCGCGCCGTTCGTAGATTGTCGGGTCATGACCCAATTGGGCCAGTTCGGCCGCGCACGCGAGACCCGCGGGACCCGCACCCACGACGCCGATGCTGAGCGGTGTCGACGATGGGGACGTCAGCGGGTGCGCGAACGATCCGGACTCGAGCGCATGGTCGGTTGCGTAACGCTGGAGCCGGCCGATCTCCACGGCCCGTCGGCCCTCGTCCAACAGCACGCACGCCCCTTCGCACAGCTGCTCGACGGGACAGACGCGCGCGCAGGTGCCGCCGAGGACGTTGCGGGCGAAGATCGTCTCCGCCGCGTCCGTCGGCTGGCCGAGGCGAATCTCGCGGATGAACTTGGGCACGTCGATGTCCGTCGGGCAGGCCTCGGCGCAGGGGGCCGGACGCCCGTCGCGGCCGCACTCCAGACAGCGACTGGCCTCCAGCACGGCTCGGTCGTCGTCCAGGGGCGGATGGAGCTCCTCGAAGACTGCCGTTGCTGTTTCGGTTCCCATGGTCCGCATCCTTCCTTCCGTCTCTTAATTCCAGGTCTTATTATCCTGTTATGGGCCGACCGACACCATGATCCGGGTCAGGACCGCCGCCCGGCTCGCCCGGCGATCGGGCAGCCCGTGCCCGCGGTGACCGCTAGCGGTCACCGGCGTTGGCCTCCATGATAGGTAGCGCCTGTAGAGGGATCTGTGAGATCGTTTGCGTCGCACCGTTGGGTTTGTCACACAACAAGGCCGAATCGTCCCTAACAATGCGGTAAACTGCGCCATGTCATAGCGGAGCCCGCAAGTTCGGGCCATACTGGAGCCCCGAACGGCGCGAGAGGAGGACGCGATGGAGACGACTTGGACCGATCGCTACGCACAGCGAACGCAGCACATGGGCGGCTCCGCCATTCGCGAACTGCTCAAACTGACGGCCCAACCGGATGTGATCTCCTTCGCCGGCGGCTTGCCGGCGCCGGAGGTGTTCCCGGTGGAGGCGTTCAACGAGGCCTCACAGCGGGTTCTGCGCGAGCACGGCTCCACGGCGCTGCAGTACAGCACCACGGAAGGCTATCCCCCGTTGCGCGAGCTGATCGCGGAGATGATGAGCGAGGACGGATTCAACGTCGATCCCGACCAAATCCTGATCACGCATGGGTCGCAGCAAGCGCTCGACCTGTTCGGCAAGATTTTCATCAACCCGGGCGACCACGTGGCGGTGGAGCGGCCGACGTTCTTGGGCGCGCTCCAAGCGTGGAAGGCCTATCAAGCCGAGTACTTGACGGTTCCGGTCGACGACGAGGGCATGAAGGTCGACCAACTCGAGGAAGTCCTGCGGCACGGCCCGAAGTTCCTCTACACCATGCCGACGTTCCACAACCCGGCCGGCGTGACGCTCTCGCCCCAGCGACGCGAGATCCTGCTGGAGCTGGCCGATCAATACGGCGTGCCGGTGGTGGAGGATGATCCCTACAGCAAGCTCCGCTATTCGGGCGAGCCCCAGAGCCCGCTTGTGGCCCTGGACGGACGCCGCTACGCGACATCCGACGAGGGCAACGTGCTCTATCTCGGCACGTTCTCCAAGACGCTCTCGCCCGGACTGAGGCTGGGCTGGGCGCTGGCGCCCAAGGACGTCGTCCGCCGCATGGTCCAAGCCAAGCAGGGCACCGATCTGCACACGAGCACGTTCTCCCAGATGGTGGCGTACGAGGTCGCCCGCGACGGCTTCATCGACGAGCATGCCGAGCGGATCCGCTCCGTGTACCGCGAGCGCCGCGACGCGATGCTGAGCGCCATCGCGGCGAACTTTCCCGAGGGCGTGGCGTGGACGCACCCTGAAGGGGGGCTGTTCCTCTGGGTCACGCTGCCCGAGCGGATCGACGCGGCGGAACTGCTTGAGACGGCGGTGGAGACGGAGAAGATCGCCTTCGTGCCCGGTCACACGCTCGATCCCGCGGAACAGATTCGCAACACGATGCGGCTCAACTTCTCCTACGCCGACGTCGAGTTGATCGAGGACGGCATGGAGCGCCTCGGTCGTGTGCTGAACCGCGCGTTGGCCGAGAAGGCACCGAGCGCGGCCCAAGCCTCCGACTGAGCACCGGCTCGGTGCGCCCAGTCTGCTGGAGAGGAGGTGCAACCCATGAAGGCGCAGACGCGAATCGAACGCGCCCGAGAATGCTGCCCGTATCTGGGCGCCTATGCCGAGAGCCGCGGCATCGTCCTTGGACGCTTCTGTCGCCATCCGGAGAACCTGGATGCCAAGGGCCGACTACGGCTCGACAGCCTGAGTTGCGGGGAGTGGGAAGCCTGCCCTCGAACCCGCGAACAGCTGCAGCGGAGTTACCGCTAGCCGATCCGCACGGGGTGCAATTGAAGCGCCTCGAAGGCCCGTGTGAGCGCGCCGGCGTCCCAGCGTTGGAGTTGGAACAGATGGCTGCGGCAGCGGCAGTCGCTCGCGCCGAAGCCGTCGGCGACTCGATCCGCACGCCGCGACAGCTCGCGGGCCAGAGCGCACTCAGCGTCGGGATGCGACGTCTCGGCCATGAGGGCGTCCACCCGTCGGCTGATGCTGAGCAGGTAGTCGACGTGCCAGCGGCGCGTGGCGCGCACCCCGGAAGCAACGTCTTGATGACGAGCGACTCGACTTGTTAAGCCGCCCGAGCCTTGGGCCGAGCCGACGTAGACGTAGACGCCGTTGAACGTCTGCAGGCCGAGCCTGCCCACCGTCGCTTCTCCGCAAGCTTCCACCAACAAGCCATAGATGCCTTGCATCGCGATCGACGTTTCCATTCTCGGTTAGCGGCCGTCGTGATAACCCACGAGCTGGCTTAAATTTGCAGCCTATCCATGCTTGGTCGTCCGCGCAGCTTGGCGCAGCCCGACGGGGCAATCCGCCTCGGACCCTAAGGGCCACAATAGCTCGGCGCACTCGTCACATGGTCCGGTGTTGGGACAGGGTGGCGCCATCATGGTAAGTTGTGAAGCAAAAGGCGTGCGGCAAGGGGTTGGGTGCCATGCACCGACTGCATCTCTTCGGCCAGCCCGAGTTGTTCGATGCGACGGGCCAGCCCGTACCGGTGCGGACGTCCACGTCGCTGCACTTGTTGGCGTATTTGTGGCGCTATCGGGGCGAAGCGCACGCCCGGATGCGCGTGGCCGCCCAGCTGTGGCCGGAGACCGAGGAATCCCGTGCTCGACAGAACCTCCGCCAAGCGCTCCATCACCTCCGGCAACTCCTCGATCTTCGGAACGACGGCGGCGCCTACCTCGACGTTGATCGGCAGACCATCCGACTTCGGGCCGACACGCCGCTCTGGGCCGACGTGGACGCCTTTGAAGGCCACCTCCGCCAAGCCGAGGACGGCGACGACGCCGATCGCGCGCAGCACCTCGAGGCGGCGGTCGCGCTCTATCGCGGCGATTTCGTGGCGAGCTGCGATGAGGATTGGGCAATCGAGGAGCGCGAGTTCCTCAAGGCGCGCTACGTCGAGGCGCTCGATCGGCTGATCGACCTCTGCATCCGACGGGGGCGAAGAGCGGATGCCACGACCTATGCCGAGCGCATTCTCGGCCAACATCCGTTGCGCGAGGACGTCCATCGCCGCCTCATGGCGTTGTATTACGAGCGTGGCGATCGCACCTCGGCGCTGGCCCAATACCGGCGCCTCCATCAGCTGCTTGACGCGGACCTCGGCGTCGCGCCCGACCGGGAGACCGAGCGGCTCTATCGAGCAATCGAGGCCAATGCGCCGATCGGCGGCGCCGGCCCCAAGGACGCCCCGCAGACGCCTTCCAACCTGCCCCATCTGTTGACCCGCTTCCACGGGCGGCACGAGGACGTGGAGACCCTCGCGGACTGGCTCGAGACGCAGCGGCTTGTGACGCTGACGGGCGTCGGCGGGTGCGGCAAGACCCGCTTGGCCATCGAGGTCGGGCATCGGCTGACGGCGCGCTTCGACGACGGCGTCTGGTTCGTCGACTTGGCGCCATTGACCGACCCGCATTGGATTCCCCAGGCGCTCGCCTCCACGCTCAACCTCGCCCAGACGAAGATCCAAGCCCCCACCGACGAGCTCATCGAGCACCTCCGCGGGTCGCGGACCCTGTTGATCATGGACAACTGCGAGCACCTCATCGAGGCCAGCGCGCGCCTGGCCCAGCGTCTGTTGGAAGCTTGCCCCCATTTAGCAATCGTTGCCACCAGCCGCGAGGCGTTCCATCTGTCGGGCGAACGGGTTTGGAACGTCCGACCGTTGGCGGTTCCGGAGCTGCCGACATCGCGCGACGAGTTGACGGACTTTGCCATCGTCCAACTCCTTCTTGAGCGGGCGCGTGGCCATCGCCCCGACTTCCGGCTGACGGACGCGAACGCCGCGGCCGTGGCGAGGATCTGTCGAGCGGCGGAGGGCATCCCGCTGGCGGTCGAACTGGCGGTCACGTGGCTCCGCGTGCTTTCGGTGGGCGAGATCGCGGAGAGATTGGGAACTGATCCGGACCTGTTGACCGCCCAGACCCGCGACGTGCCGCCCCGGCACCGGAGCATGCGGGCCGTCTTCGAGCACTCCTGGAACCTCCTCTCCGAGCGGAGCCAGGCGTTGTTTCGGCGGCTTGCCGCGTTCCGGGGCGGCTTCACGCGCAAGGCCGCGGAGGAAGTGGCTGGGGCCTCGCTGATGCAGCTCGCCGCGCTGCTGGACCAATCGCTGTTGGAGCGCCGCGCGGACGGTCGATACGTCTGCCACGAGCTGTTGCGCCAGTTCGGCGAGGCCAAGTTGGTCGCGTCCGAGGAGGCCGAGGAGGTGCGCCAACGCCATTTGGCGTTCTTCCTCGCGTTGGCCGAGCGGGCCGAGACGGAGCTGGCCGGGGTGAACCAGGGCGAGTGGCTGCGCTGTCTCACGGATGAGCTGGACAACCTGCGCGCTGCGTTGGCGTGGGCCCTGGAGACCGCTCGGGCCGAGGAGGCCTTGCGTCTGGCGACGGCTCTGGGGCGCTTCTGGGTGCTACGCGCGTACCTGAGCGAAGGGCGCCAGTGGCTGGATCACGCGCTGCAGCGACTCGAGCAGGCTGAGCGTGCCACGCAGGCGGACGCGCTCCACCAAGCGGGCGAACTGGCTTGGCGCCAAGGTGACTACGCGACGGCGGAGACGTTTCAGCAACGGAGCCTGGAGCGCTATCGCGAACTGGGTGACCACGTCGGGGCGTCACAGTCCCTGGTTGGTCTCGGTCGCACGGCGCAGGAGCAGGGCCACCTCGATCAAGCCCGCCAGCTGTTCGAGGAGGGCCTCAGCATCGAGCGCGAGCGCGGCGACACGTGGGGCATCGCCAAGGCGCTCGGCAACCTCGGCGAGGTGACCCTGGAACAGGGCGACCCGGAGACAGCCCACGGTTCCCTTCAGCGGAGCCTCGAGATGTTGCGCGAGGTGGGCGATCGGTCGGGCGAGTGCAACGTCTTGAACAAGCTCGGCTACGTGGCGAGCGTGCAGGGCGACATCGAGGAGGCCCGCTCGTATCTCAACGAGAGCCTCGCCCTCGCACGCCAAGTGCAGAACAAACGGGGCATTGCCATGGCGCTCGGCAATCTGGGCAACCTGGCCTTGGAGCAGGCAGACTGGGAACGTGCCCGAGCGTCGCTCGGCGAGATTGCGGAGATCTTTCGCGAAATGAACGATCGTCGCAATCTCTACGTGGCGCTCAACAAGCTCGGCCAAGTGGAGCTGGCGCGAGACGACGCTGCCCAAGCGAGGGCGTTTTTCGACGAGAGCTTGGCGATCTGCCGTCGGATCGACGATCGGCTCGGCATGGCCGAGGTTCTCTGTGGGCTGGCGGAGACGATCCGCAGGGACGGGCACGATCGGGACGCGGCCCAGCTCCAGGGGGCAATCGCGGCGCTTCTCGAGCAGATCGGTGCCTCGCTGCAAGCGCACGAGCGACGGCTCTTCGAGGGCACCCAGTCGTCGCTGATTTCGGCCCTCGGAGAGGCTATTTATCGGGATGAGATGGGCCAGGGACGGGCGAAGGGCTTCGCCTCGCTCGTGGACCCCACCGCTTGATCGTTGTTGCCGTGGCACGCGCCCCTGACTACACTTGATCCATTTCCACATGAAATTTCACGAGGAGGCGCAACATGCCCGACCGCTTGATTGTGCTCAACAAGGACGAAGACACCGTCTCATTTGTCGACGCGGAGGGCGGTGACACGCTCGCCAAGATCGACGTTGGCCACCACCCGCACGAAGTGGAAGTCGTCCCCGAAGAGAGCATCTGCTACGTCTCCAACGCGCTCGAGGGCGACGTCTCCGTGATCGACACGGACGCCATGGCCGAGAGGGAGCGCCTGACGCATGAGGAGTTCGTCTTTCCTCACGACATCAAGGTCTCGCCCGATCGGTCCAAGCTCTACCTCGCGTCGACGCACGCGCATAAGGTCTTCATCTTCGAACGCCCATCGCACGAGGTTCGCAAGGTGCTCAAGACGGGCCAACGCCTCTCGCACATGCTGGATCCCATGCCGGATTGGCGTCGCGTCTACGTCCCGAATATCGGCTCGAACACGCTGTCGGTGTTGAACCCCTCGACCGACGAGATCGAGATGCACGTTTCAGTCGGCAAGGGCCCGGAGGGCGTCGCTGTGCATCCCGGCGGCGAGTTCCTGTACGTCGCCAACCAGGATGAGAACAACGTCTACGTCCTCAGCACCGAACACCACGGCGTCATCGCGAAGCATCCGATCGGAACGACGCCCGTCCGCATGGTCTTCTCGCCCGACGGGACCTACGCGTTCGTGCCCAACCGCCATTCACACGACGTCTCCATCATCGACACGTCTCGTCACTGGGAGATCAAGCGGTTGCCCGTGGGACGCTGGCCGGGCGGCGTCGTGTTCAGCCCGAATGGCGAACGGGCCTACGTCGCCAACAACAAGACGAACGATGTCTCCGTCGTTGACGTGGGCACGCTGAAGGAGATCGAGCGCTTCGACGTCGGCATCCATCCCGACGGGATCGGGTATCTGGCGAGCCGAAGCTAGCCCCGGAGCAGCACCTGGAACGCGATCATCGCGAGCGTCGCTAGGGTGACCGTCACGGCGACGGCGTTGTGAGAAGCGTCCTCGATCGCCTCGGGGAGCAGTTCGGAGAAGACCATCCAGAGCATCGCGCCCGCCGCGAATCCCAACCCCACAGGGAGGATCGGGCGGAACGTGTTGACCAGAAGAAACGCCGGCACGGCCATCAAGGGCTGAGGCACGCTGGAGAAGACGCTCCACCCGGCGGCCCTCCAGGCGGCGACGCCACGCGGGATCAACACGAGGCTGATGGCCAATCCTTCGGGGATGTTGTGCACGGCGATGGCAATGGTGACGAACAGCCCCAGCGCCTCGCCGCCGCCGAAGGAGACGCCGACGCCGATTCCTTCGGTAAACGAGTGCACGGTCATGACGCCGACAATGAGCAGTGCCTTGCGCGCGTCCACGCCCTGAAGAGCCCCCAAGGTCAACTCCTCGTCGGCATTGAGGCGGCTTTTGGTCCAGACGATAAAGCCCAAGCCGATGAGCGCGCCGAGCATCACGCGGCTCAGCCCGACGTCGAGACCCTCTTGGAGCAGGCCGAAGCTGGCGCCGAGCATCAGTCCGGAAGCAAGGGCATTGGCGAGGCCCAATATGCGCCGGCTCAGGTCGCGCGCGAAGATAAAGGGGAGCGCACCCAGACCCGTCGCTATCGCCGTTAGCGACGCGAACCAGAGCACGTCCCACGCCGATACCAGAGCCATGCGTCAAGTATAGGAGAGAGCGCCCCGCACAGCGATGACAGTCGTCGTTCGGCTGATCGAGGTCGTTGTGCGGGCGTTCGATACTCTGGCACAATGGCTCCGTCATCATGACCGAATCGACCATGCAAGCCGTCGTCAAAGCGGAGTCGAGCGCCGGGTTGACAATGCGCGAGGTTCCCGTTCCGGAGATTGGATCGCATGACGTGCTCGTCAACGTCAAAGCGTGCTCGATCTGCGGAACCGACTTGCACATCCACCGCTGGGATCCGTGGGCCCAGGAACGCCTTGATCCCCCGTTGGTCGTCGGCCACGAGGCCTGCGGCGAGATCGCGGACGTCGGTCGCGACGTGACGTCCGTCAAGGAGGGGGATCTCGTCTCGCTAGAGAGCCACGTCGTCTGCGGCACCTGCGACATGTGCTTGACGGGCCGTGGCCACCTCTGTCGGAACACGAGCATCCTCGGCGTGGATCGCGATGGCGTGTTCGCCGACTACGTGGCCGTGCCTGCGATCAACGCCTGGCCCGACCCGCCGGGCATGCCCTTCGAAATTGCCTCGCTTCAGGAGAACTTCGGCAACGCCGTCCACACGGCGTTCGCGGTCGACCTGCGCGCCAGAAAGGTTCTCGTCACGGGCTGTGGCCCCGTCGGGATCATGGCCATCGCCGTGGCCAAGGCGATCGGCGCCCGCTCCATTTACGCGACGGACGTGAGCGACTATCGCCTCCAACTGGCCCGAGATATGGGCGCTGACGGCACGTTCAACGACGGGGAGGTCAACACGGTGGATGCGGTCATGGACGTAACCGAAGGCGAGGGCGTCGACGCGCTGTTGGAGATGTCCGGCGCGCCCAGCGCCATTCGCGAGGGATTCCAGCTGATCAAGCCCGGCGGCGAGGCGGCGCTGTTGGGCCTTCCCGGCGAGGCGATGGAATTCGACGTCGACAATCTCCTGATCTTCAAGGGCATCACAGCCCACGGCGTCATCGGCCGCAAGCTCTGGGAGACGTGGTTCCAGGCGCGCGGGCTGCTGCGCTCCAGCGCCGTCGACCTCCAACCGATCGTGACGCATCGGTTTCCCCTTTCCGACTATGAGGACGCGTTTGCGCTGATGGCATCCGGCGACTGCGGGAAAGTCGTGCTATGGCCGGAGGGATGAGCGAGCCAGCGGGAACTCGACGCGGGCTACGTCTGGGGTGTCGTCTGGGAGTCGAGGATCGTGATGCCGTGGTCTTTGAGGTCCTGGACGATGCCGCGCCAGTCGAAGTGGTCGATGCGCAGCACGATGACGTCATGGTCGTCGTTGTTGCGGCATTCCTCGCAGCTGATGATGCTGACCACGTTGGCATCGTGGCCCTTCAGGATGTCCAGTGCCTCCGACAGGGAGCCGGGACGGTCTTCCAGTTCGAGCGTGAGGCGCGTGCCGTCGCGATCGATGCCGAGCGCCTCGATGAGCACGTCAAAGATGTCGGATTCGGTAATCACGCCGACCAGCTGATCCTCGTTCTGGACGACGGGCAACCCGCCGATGCGGTGCTTGCGCATCAACATCGCGGCCTTCTCGATGGTGTCCTCGGGCGAGACAGCCACGATCTCCTCGACGGGCGTCATGACCTCGTTGACGGTGATGCGCGCCAGCAGATGGTTGAGCTCCCAGATGCTGAGCGACGTCGCTCCGGAGGGACCGGCCTCCTGAATGTCGCCCTGCGAGGCGAGGCCGGCCAAGCGGCCGTCCTCGACAACGGGCAGCCGCCGAATCATGTGCTGTTTCATCATGTCGCGGGCTTCCATGATGGGCGTGTCCGGATGGGCGGAGATGATGTCGTCGGTCATCCACATGCGCACGAACAAGGCAGGTCCTCCTCTTTCAACTCAGTGGCAATGCCACAGGAGTCTAGGTAGACGTCGCCTCATCTGCCAATGATGTATGTCAGGACGCGTCAACCGGCCCCGGCACCGCCACCTCCGGCCCCGCCGGCGGCACCTGCACCTGCTGAGGCCGCACCCGCGGCCGCCCCGCCAGCCGCTGCCGCGCCGCCCGTGTCGCCAATGACGGCATAGCAGGCCGCGAACGAGGCGTAGGCGGGCGCAACGCCCGTCTCCGTGTCGTCCGTGACGTCCTGCAGCCACAGCGGCATCTCGAAGCGCTCTTCCGCGTCGGCCTCCTTGAGGCCGTCCTTGATCTCGTCCATGTGCTTGCTCCAGACGCGCTCGTGCAGCGCCAGCCACGGCAGATGCTCGATGAAGAACCGCGCCGCGCCGATGGGATCATGGCGCTTGAGCGAGGTCAACTCGTCGAGCAGATGGTCCAGATACGCCTCGATCCTTGCCCGCTTCTCGGCGCCTTGGTCCGTCAGCGTGTAATACGTCACGCCGCCGAGCACCAACCCGCCGATAAACAGCCCCGTGCCGAGCCCGAGCGCGAGGAACCACCAGCCGCCGCCCCAGAAGGCGATCCCAATCCCGAGGATCAGCGCGGCGATGGAGCCGATCCAGACAAGCCCGGAGCGACGCCCGTGATGGGCCAAGTCGCCCCGCTTGAGAAGCTCCAACCGAGCGTCGCTGAGCAACGCCTGCCGGAAGCGGTTTCCCTTGCGGCCGAACTCGGTCAGCGAGTCGTGGTTGCGGAGTTCATCCAGGAGCTGACGTTCCGCCTCACTCAGGTCTTCACGGGGTTCGTGGAACTCGACCTGAATTTTAGGCCGCTCCCCCCCGAAGCGCTGCTTCTCTTTCGTCCGCTTGAGCGTGATATGGCCCCGGGCGGCCAAGTCGTAGAGCATCGCGGGAACCGCGCGCTGGCCTTCGGACGTTGCGCCCTTGATCAGTACAGCCGCCTCGGGAAGTGGTATCTCCGGCTGCTCGGACGTGCGTGTCTCGTGGCGTGGGCCGCGCCAGCGGCGCCACAACACAGCGCTTGCCACAAGCCCAATAAGAAACGCCGCCCCAACGGCTCCAACGAGTGTCCAGTCGATCTCGTTAGGGGAACGACCTTCGAGGCGCTTGGGGAACTCCACGACGACGCGGTAGCCCTCGCCCGGATCGAGTTGCGCGCGCTGGAAGCTGATCGTCAATCCTTCGGATGTCTCTCGGAGTTGCCCCTCGTCGGTCGGTTGGAACGCGAGATCCTCGGCAGCGAGATCCAGTTCGTTCGGGATCTGAACGCTAACGGAGACGTTGTTCACCGGAACCGTCGTCTCCTCACCCAGAGCCTGCCAATCGATACGGTTCAGATCCTCATCTTCGATAAGCGCGCCGTCGACCGTGTAGCGGAGCGTGAACGTGGCGGGCTCTGTGCGCTCGGGGAACGTCCAGCGGATGATCGTCTGATCGGACTCCGTGCGGGTTCTCGTTCCGAGGATCTCGGCATCCGCGCTCGTCACTTGGACGTTGCGCAGCGCGTCGAACCCATCGTTCGGAATCGAGCGGGTGCCGAAGCTGAAGGTCCCCTGTTGGAAGTCGTAGCTCAGCTCCTCTGTGACGCGATATTGGCCGTCCGGTTGGAGGGCCAGCGTGACGTCGTAGGCCGAGAACGCATAGGTCTGCGACTGCGCGTGGCCGAGCGCTGTCGAGCCGAGCACCAACAGGGCGCTGATAGCCAGAATCTGGAGCAATTCGCCGAGGCGACGGTTGTGATGTGCACCCATGACGCCGCTATGGTACCAACTAGAGTGACGAAAACGACAGCTCGAGAGGAGGCCTTGGGTGGATCCGCATGAGTTCGTCCGCATCTACGCGTCCGAGAACCGCACCGAGATCGGCATGATCAAGCAGTTCCTGGAGTCCGAGGGCTTCACCGTCATGGCGCGTGGCGAGTACGAGCCCGAGTATCCGCTGCTGTATCCCAACCCGATCGAGCTGTGCGTGCCGCGGCGCGAGACGGACGAGGCGATCATGCTCCTGAGCGAATTCCAGGACGCGCCCATCCAGGATGACCATGGCCGTTCCCTTGCCGACTTTTACCCCAGGGACTAGGCTGGAGGCGACATGGCCGCCCTGATCGAGCAACTGATCGATCAACTGCAGAGCGCCGGCTACCGGAACACGCCGGCCCGTCGAGCGGTCTTGGAAGCCCTCATCGACGGCCCTTCGCACATGACAGCTCCCCACGTCGTGGCGGCCGTGGGTGAGACCTCGCCCAGTGTGGGGCGTGCGTCGATCTATCGGACGCTGGAGCTGCTCACCAGGCTCGGCCTCGTGCAGGCCTCCACGTTGGGGGGCACCGAGACGACCTACATGCTGGCTCCGTCGGGGCATCATCATCACGCCATTTGCCTGGAGTGCCGCGAGACGATCGAGATCGACGAGTGCGTCATGGGCGAATTGGAAGGGGCGCTACGCGAACGTACCGGCTTCGAGGTCCGGGGGCACTTGCTGGAGATTTACGGGCTCTGTCCGCAGTGCGCAGCGTTGAAGCGCGATAACCACCAGAGCTGACGTTACCCGTTCGAGGCCAAGATTGTCGGTCATCTTGAACAATGGAGGTTGACAATGGAGCGACGGTCGGATAAATATGATACGTAGTATCATCTGAGTATGAGGCTCAAATAACCGCTGGAGCGTGATTCGCCATGCAAGTCGAATCGGCCTTCCGCTCGGCAAAAGGGCGGATAGCGATGTTGCTCGGGGTGGTCCTCGCCATCGGCCTCATCTTGGGTAGTCCAGCGCTCGAGGAAGCTCAGGCGCAGCCGGCAAGCGACCTGAACATTGTCGTCACCACGACGATCCTGGGCGACGTGGTCGGCAACGTCGCGGGTAGCGCCTACGATCCGGAGGTTCTGTTGCAGCCAGGGCAGAACCCGCACGCGGTGTCACTGAATCCGAGCATGCTTCGCGCCATGGTCGAGGCCGACGTCGTGTTCGCCCAAGGACTCGGTTTCGAGGGGTTCCTCGGAGACGCGCTGGAGGCCTCCGGCGACGAGATCAACGTCATTCGCGCCTCGGACGGAATTCCCACGCGCCAGCTTGGCGACGTCGTCGATCAACACGCCTGGTTCAACCCGGCCAACGTGGCGATCTGGACGGACAACGTCCGCGAGGTGCTCGTCGACCTGGATCCGGCCAATGCCGAGCAGTACGCCATCAACGCCCTGCGGTACCAGGGCGAGCTGGCCGAGCTGGACGCGTTCATCGAGGAGCGGATCAGCGAGCTTGATTCCCAAGAGCGCAAGATCGTGGCCGATCATCGGGCTTGGGGCTACTTTGCCGACCGCTACGGCTTCGAGTTTCTCGGTGCGGTCATCCCCAACCTGAGCGACAACGCCGAGCCCTCGGCCCGCGACGTGGCCCGCACCATCGACGTGATCCGCGAGGAGAACGTCCCAGCGGTCTTCGTGGGCAACACGGCCCGTCCCGACGTCGCTGAGCAAGTCGCGGCAGAGACCGGGGCGGAGATCGTTCGGCTGTATACCGGCTCGCTCAGCAATCCCGATGGCCCGGCTCCGACGTATCTGGCGCACATGCGCTTCAACGTCAACGCCATCGTTGACGCGCTCGACCGGGGCGCGGAATAATTGAAATAGCTATCTGCTGGGAGGGCCGGGATACGGTGAAGCCACAGGGCCGGCGCGATCGGCACGACACGGACGAGCCGATCCTCCAGGTCGAGGACGTCACGCTGCGCTACGGCGACCAGTCCGCCCTCGACGAGCTCTCCTTCCAGCTGGAGACGGGCGAGCAGGTCGCCGTGGTCGGCCCCAACGGCGCGGGCAAGAGCACGCTGCTGAAGATCGTCGCCGGCATTCTCCAGCCCACTGCTGGCAGAATCCGCATCTACGGCCACCGCCCCGCGCGCCACGTCTGCGTCGCCTACGTGCCACAGCGCAGCGAGATCGACTGGCGCTTCCCCGTCAACGTCTTCGACGTCGTGTTGATGGGCCGCATCAGCCAGCTGGGCCTGTTCCGTCGGCCACGGGCGCACGATCGACAACTGGTCCGGGAGAGCCTGGAGACGCTCGACATCGACCACCTGGCTGAGCGCCAGATCGGCGAACTGTCCGGTGGTCAGCAGCAGCGGGTCTTCATCGCGCGAGCGTTGGCTCAGCAGGCTGAGCTGATGCTCTTGGACGAGCCGTTGAGGGGACTCGACGTCAACGCCGAGCGCGAGATCTGGGAGATCCTCGACGTGCTGCGCGAACAGGAGGTGACGAGCCTGGTGACCACCCACAACCTCGACCTGGCCGCCGAGCGCTTCGATCGGATTATGCTGCTCAACAAGGCGCTCTTCGGCTTCGGCCCGCCCAAGGAGACGCTCTCCGACAGCCGCGTCGCGGCGGCGTACGGCGGCCGAGCGTCGTTCCGCGAGTCGGTGACCTCCTCCGATGCTTGAGACCCTCCTCGAGCCGCTGCAGTTCGGCTTCATGGTCCGTGGCCTCATCGCGGCGATCGTCGTGGGCATCGTCTGCTCGGTCGTCGGGACCTACGTCGTGTTACGCGGCATGGCGTTCTTCGGCAGCGCGCTGGCCCACTCCGTGCTGCCTGGCTTGGCTGCGGGGTATCTCGTCACGGGCGCGACGCGCGGGGTGCTGTTCTGGTGGGGATTGGCGACCGCGATCCTCGTCTCGCTCGGCATCGGCGTCGTCAGCAAGGCGGCCCGCCTCCGGGAGGACACCGCCATCGGCATCCTCTTCGCGGCCATGTTTGCGCTCGGCATCGCGCTCATCTCCTCAACGAACAGCTACGCCGTCGACCTCACGCACTTCCTGTTCGGCAACGTGCTGGGCGTATCCACGGCCGACCTGTGGCAGATCGGGATTGCGGGCGCGGTCGTGCTCGTCGTCGTGGGGGCGCTCTACAAGGAGTTTTTGGTCCTGTCCTTCGATCCGACGCTGGCGCAGACGATGCGGCTTCCGACGCGGACGCTGGACAACCTGCTCTTGGTGCTGATCGCGGTCACGATCGTCGTATCGCTGCAGACCGTCGGCGTGGCGCTCATGGTCGCGATGCTCGTCACGCCCGCCGCGACGGGGACGCTGCTGTCGCGGCGTCTGCCCGGCGTCATGCTTGCCGCGGCGCTGGTGGGCGCGCTCTCGGGCGTGATCGGGCTCTACGCCTCGTACTTCATCGGCATTGCGTCCGGCCCGTCCATCGTGCTCGTCTGCACGGGGATCTTCCTCCTGGCGCTGATGCTGGCGCCGGGGCGGGGCAAGGTCTGGCAGTGGGCTCTGGCTTCAGAATGACGCGCCCCGGCGTGGACGTGCCTTTGCAGAGTTGAAGCTCTCTTGAATCGGGTCTAAATTCTCCATGCTTATGAGGCTCGCGACCGGGACGCTCACGCTCGTGCTGGTGCTAGGGCTCGTCGTCAGCTCGACGGCCTCGCTCTGTTGGTTCCACGGCTCGACAGGGAGGCTGACGGCTGACGCGCCGACTAATGGCCAACCCGCCCACGATCACGGGCACTCGCACTCCCACGCGTCGGCTCACCCCCACCAGGATTCGGCGCATGCCTCAGAAGCGACGAGTCGCGCCGAGTCGCCCGATGACCTCATCTGCCACCACAATGGGCCCCATCCCGACGTCGCGACGACCGTGGAACTGCCCAATTCCCAGCTGATGGTCGATCCCGCCCCAGAGCGGAATCCCACGTTGGACGCCGTCTCCGCTATCCGGCACGTCGACCAAGCGGCACGGTCGCCTCTGGACGTGTCCCCGCCCGACCGGCCTCCGGCTCGGTCTGCCTGACCCATCCGATTCTGCGAAGACGCAGCCAAGCTTCGCGTCCGAGACCATCCCGACGCGCAGGACCGAGAAAGGAGCCGAGCCATCATGAAACGCCGCTTGATCGTCATGTCGGCGCTGCTCGCCGTTGGCCTGATCGCCGCTTTTGCGTTCGGTTTGAGCCCGTTCACATCCCCCGAGACCGAGGCCCAAATCGATGAGCCCCGCACCACCCAAAGGATGCAGTCGGTCGGGTCGACGACGTGGGAGGGCATGCGCATCAGCGTGGCACGTGCTGAGCCGTCCCGGTTCATGATCTTCCAGGGCCAGGACAACCGGCGCGTGGTTGAACCGCAGCCCGAGGACAGCGTCCACCTCATGGCCGTGCTGGCCGACGAGCAGACGGGCGAGCGCATCCCCTACTCGACGGTCTGGTTCACCATCAAGGACCAGGACGGCGACGTCGTCTTCGATGACCGGACTTGGCCCATGCTCTCGCAGAACATGGGCACGCACTACGGCGTCAACGTCGGCTTCCCCGAGCCGGGCACTTACGACGTGGAGGTCCAGATCGGGGCCCCCATCTCCGCGCGCCATCCCGAGTACATGGACCGCTGGCTCGACCAGTTCACCTTCGAGACCGAGATCGAATGGGAAGGTGAGCAGTGATGGAACCGATCCCCCGCCGACGCTTCCTCCGCGGGGCGGGGCTCACCGTCGGCGGCTTGCTGGTCGGTGGGCCGACGACGCTGATCCGAGCTGAGCCGGGGCCCGAGTTGGGCCCCGCTCCGGATCGGCCGGAGCGCCAACACGCTTGGAACGATTTCCTGCGCGTCAACGCGGACGGCAACCCGGTCATGCCGAGATTCCATCGGCTCTTGATGTTCGACGTGGACGGCGACGCGACGCCAACGGCCGTTCGGCGTCTGGAAGCCCAGCTGCGCGACTGGGAGCGCCGCTACGACTGGTCGTCCGAGGGCCTGATGTTCGTGCTCGGCTGGGGCCCCAAGTACTTCGCCGAACGCCTCGGCGTGGACGCGCCCATCCCGCGCCCTCAAGCCCTGAGCAGCTTCGAGACGCCCAAATTCGACGACTACGAGGCCTGCCTCCATCTGGCCAGCGACGACGAGGTGCGGCTCAACCGATTGGAGGCGGAGCTGCGCGAGGGCGACTTCCGGGTCCGGGAGACGCTCCGTCGCCGAGAGACGCGCACGGGCTTCGTCGGCGAGGGCCTGCCGGCCGAGCGCCAGGACGTGTCCGGGATCCCGTCGGGATGCCCCGTTTCGGGTGATTCCCCGCTTTATATGGGGTTCAGCTCGGGATTCCGGAGAAACCAGGCGACCGAGGACGAGGTGGCCATTCCGGATGGCCCCTTGGCGGGAGGCACGACGATGCAAGTCAGCTGGCTACGGCTGCGACTGGAGGGCTGGTACGAGCTGCTCGACCCCGAGGAGCGCGTCGATCGCATGTTCGCGCCCTCGCTCACCAGCGACGACGTTGAGGCCCTGACGAGCGAAGCACCGACCTTCACCGATCAACTGGCCCAGACCGCGCGCGAGCAAGGCGTCATCGGCCACCTGCAGGCAGCGGCGCAGGCGCGACGCAACGGCCGCCCGCTCATCCTGCGGCGCGACTTCAACACGACCGACGAGGGAACGGCCGGGCTCCATTTCGTCTCGTTGCAGCGCTCGATCGACGACTTCGTCCAGACCCGGCGAGCCATGAACGCCTCCAACATGATTTTTGAAAATCCGTCGATCAAGCCGCGCGTCAACAACGGCATCAAGGAGTCGATCTTTGTGCTGCGCCGCGCCAACTACCTCGTGCCGTCGCGGGCACAACGGGCGTTCCCCTTGTTGCCGAACCGAGAGGATGGGATCGGATGAGGCGTCCGCAACGTCCGTGTTCGCGTCAACCCTTTGTCATTGGGGGCCTGGCCCTGGCCGCCGGTCTGCTCGTCACCCTCGCTGCGCCCTTGTCGTTGGCACACGGCGGGGAGGAGGTCTTCTCCGGCGAGGTCGGGCCCTACTACGTTGTCGCCAACAAGTCGGTCGAAGCGTCGCAGGGCGAGCCCCACCTCGAATACACCGTCTTCCTCCGCGATGCGGAAGACCGCCGTCCGGTTTCGGCCGACCGCGCCTCGCTCCAGGTCAGCGCGGAGACGCCAGGCGAGTCGCTTGGACCAATCGACGCCGAGGAGTTTAGCAATCAGTACTACATCTTTGAGCCGATTGGCCAGGGCGGAACGTGGACCATGGAGGTCGGTATCGAGGGCGAGCTCGGCGAGGCCAGCTTCTCGCACGAGCTCCAGTTGCCGAGGCAGGCGTGGTACGACGTCGTCACGGACGCGTCCCTGCCCGTGCTCGCCGGGGTTGGGGTCGCCGCATTGATGCTCATCGGCGGCGTCGTCTACTGGCGCGTCGGGCGGACACGCGACTGAGATGCGCGGATCTCGATACGGCCGGTCGACTTGATCCTAGTGTGGACACGTCAATCGGCATCAATCGTCTCCAGCCGGAAGCCGTTCCGCCCCCGACGGAGGTGCGCGCGGCGGGTAATCGCGCCGTCGCTGGTTTGGTAACAGCGCTTGAGCAACGCCTCCATCCGCGTCGTGAGATCCATGCGCTCATCCAGAAGCCATTGCCGGGTGGACGAGCCAAACTCGTCGGTCGGCTGGGCGGTCGGATAGCGCGCGACGGCCTGGGGAGTTCGGGATGGCCCTTGCAGCTCTCGCGGCCGGTAGCCCGTCGATGGTTGCCACACGCAGAGCTTGGCACGCTCCTTGCCCTGACCGGCCAGAAAGATCTGCGTCGATTCCCCGTCGTCCAGCTGCGAAACCTCGGTTAAGATCGGCACGTGCCGATCGATGCGGCGTTTGGCCTCCCGGTACGTCAGGCCCGGCCTTCCATGGCCAGATGTCTCAATGTCGTTCAACACCCGATGGCGATCCGTGGCCTCGTCGATGCGCCACCCCACGAGCCGCGCCAGGATGGCGTTGGCATAAAAGGCATTGCCGCAAGCGCCTGCCGCCAACGCGTCGTTGATTCGGATCGACTTCACGACGTCGGTCTGCGGCGCCAGTGCGGGATCACTCGGCCAAGCCAAACAGTCGGTGAACAGGATCGCGTCGCCCGCTTGACCGCCGACGATCCCCACGATGAGCGTCATCCCGTCTCAACTTAGCAGAGAATTCCCATCGGGCAAACCGGTCAAGCGCTCCGTGAAGGTCGGCACGATTGATATAAGCCATTGCTAATACTAAAATTAGCCTATCCAAAAATTGAGATCCCCGCTGGATGACCAGCTCGTCGTAGGGAGGGAAGCGGGTTGAACGAGATTGTCGAGATCTTCGTCGTGTCGGTCCGGGACGGCTTCGTTCAGGTCAGCGCGTTCGTGGCGGTGACCGTGCTGCTGTTCAGCTACATCCAGTATCGCAGCCATGGGGTGCTCATGGACAAGCTGCGAGCCCATCGCCGCCTACAGCCGCTGGTGGGCGCGCTGATGGGGCTGACCCCGGGCTGCGGCGGCGCGATCGTCATGATGCCGCTCTACGTCCGCGGAACGGTCAGCTTCGGCACGGTCGTCTCGACGCTGGCGGCAACCGCTGGAGATTCGGCGTTCGTCATTCTGGCGTTAGCGCCCCAAGCGGCGCTCTACGTCTATGCGATGGCGTTCGTCGCGGCGCTTGCCTTCGGCTACGCCATTGACGTCTTTGGCCTTGGCGTGGGCCACATGAACCATGCCATAGAGCAATCCCACTATGGGGAGCAGTCCGCGTTCGGCTGGAGCGCCAATCCCGCGCACGACTACGAGGGCGCCGCGCCCGTGCACGCCCATCCGACGGGCCCGGATCGACGATCGCCGATCCTGACGCCGCTCAGCCAGGCCGCTCACTGGCTCTGGTGGGGGACGGCGTTGCTCGCGCTGTATTTGGGCATCAGCTATCTCGCCCAAGGCGGTCCTGAGGTGCCGCTCGCGCTCGGCCTGTCGTTTGCCGGAGGGTTCACGATCGTCGGCGTGGCGGGCACGACCCTGTCGTTCTACCTTTACTTCGTGGGGCGCCACTTTATTGGCGAAGGGAAGATCGGCCAAGCGAGAGAGTCGTTTGCCAATTTGACCGACACGCTCCAGCACGCTGCCATGGAGACGAGCTTTGTCACCGTTTGGGTGCTGGCGGCCTATCTCGTCTACGAGTACCCGGTGGCGCTGTTCGATCTCGATATTGCGGCGATCGCGGCTAGCGCGGGCGTCTTGGCCCCCATCGCCGGCGCGGCCATCGGCCTCATTCCCGGCTGCGGCCCGCAGATCGTCCTGGCCGGGGCGTACGCGCAGGGGGCGATTCCCGTCTCGGCGCTGGCGGCCAACGCCATCAGCCAGGACGGCGACGCGCTCTTCCCGCTGCTCGCCATCGACCGGAAGGCGGCCTTGCTAGCGACCGTCTACACGGCGATTCCGGCGCTGATCGTCGGGCTGTTGCTCTACTTCCTCTGGGAACCCGTCTTGGGGCTGCCGGCGTTCGGATTCGGGGCGCTCTGATCGCGCCCCAACGGCTGGCGTCGCCCAGCTGACGTCACGGCGGGTCCCTAGTCGACGGGAGGCCGCAATGCAAGCGCGAATGATGTCAGTCGCTCTCCACAGGCGGGGAGGCCGGTGCCGCGCGGTGCGTTCGCCGGTTGACCGCCCAGACCCCGGAGGCCACCAGGACGGTCCCCAAGCCGAGCCGCCAATCCAGCGGTTCATTGAGGAACGTGACCCCGAGCAGCACGCCGACGATCGGCATCACGTAGGTGACCATCACGGTCCGGGTGGGGCCGGCCCGCTGGATGAGGCCGAAGTAGATGAGATAAGCCACGCAGGAGCCCAACAGCCCAAGCCAGAGCAGCGCCAGCCACGTCAGGGGCTCCGTCGGGATGACGACGGGCGACTCCACGACGGGCACTGAGGCCCACAGCGCAACGTCAGCCACCAGAACGATCGTCAGCGCCTGGAACATCGGGGCGACGTCCCCCAGGTTGCGTCGGGCAAAGACCGAGCTGCCCGCGTAGCAGATCGCCGCGCCGAGCACGGCCAGTTGGCCGACGATGCCCTGGTCGAAGCCCGCCGGCCCCACGTCGCGGCTCATTAGCGCCACGACGCCGCCGAAGCCGGCCATCAGCCCCACGAACCGCATCCACGTCATCCGCTCGTCTTGAAGCAAGAAGTGGGCGATCAGCAGCGTGAACAGCGGGACGGTGCCGTTCAGGATCGAAGCGACGCCGGAGTCGATGCGCGTCTCGCCCCAGGAGATGAGCACGAACGGCACCGCAGTGTTCGTGAATCCCAGCACCAGCAGCGTCAGCCAGGTTTGGCGCTCGCGCGGCATCGGGGGACGCTTGATCGCCACGATCGCCAGTAGTCCGATTGCCCCGAACAGCAAGCGGTACGCCACGAGCGTGAACGGCCCGACCTCCTGGACGGCAATCTTGATCCAGAGGAACGACGAGCCCCAGATGAGCGCAAGCATGGCGAAGAGGAGCCAATCTTTCGGTTGCATAGCCGCCCTCTGTCAAGGCCGTCGCCATGGAAGAACGACGGTTCATCCTCGACGAAAGCCCAAGTCTAGGCGGTTTGGCTGGGCGGATTCAAGTTGGCAGGTGATACAGCATCCAGTAGACGAGCCAGCCCGTGATCGCCACGTAGAGCCAACTGGGAAACGTCCAGCGGGCGATCCGTTTGTGGCGGGCGTAGTCGCCGCGGAAGGCGCGACGGACGGTGATGATCGCCATGGGAACGATCGCGATGGCCATAACGATGTGCGTGATCAACACGACGTAGTAGACGGCCTCGATCCAGCCCTCGCCCGTGAACGGGGCCGAGCCGAACAGCGCCCAGCGAATCACGTAGACGATGAGGAAGCCGACCGCCAGCAGGGCCGCTGTCAGCATGAAGCGTTTGTGCCAGCTGACGCGGCCGCCCTTGATGAAGCCGAAGCCGGCCAACAGACAGACGCCGCTCGTGGCGATGAGCGCCGCATCGAGGGCGGGAAGCAGGGATTCCCAATCCATATTTTCAGAGCACGAACAACGACCCCATGAGCGCGCCCATGTAGGCGATGGAATAGAAGAAGACGCGGCGGGCCTGGGCATCCACCATGTCGGTCGTCGCCGAATCCGTCCGCCAGAGGCGCAGCGCCATGGCGACAAAGCCGCTCCCGAGCAAAACCGCGACGAGGCCGTAACCCCAGTCGACGGGGCCGAACGGGATCAAGAGCAGCGAGGTCGGCAGCAGGGCCAGCGTGTAGATCAGGATCTGCCGTTGCGTGATGCGATTGCCGTGGACGACGGGGAGGACCTTGAAGCCGGCGCGTCGATACTCGGCCTGTTTGTAGAGCGCCAGCGCCCAGAAGTGCGGCGGCTGCCACAGGAACAGAATGGCGAAAAGCGCCAGGGCGCCCGCGTCCAGTTGGCCCGTCACGGCGACCCAGCCGATCACCGGCGGAATTGCGCCCGGCACGCCGCCCACGACGGTGCACAACGGCGAGGTCCGCTTGAGCCACGCCGTGTAGATGCCCACGTACGAGATCATCCCGACCAGCGCCAGGAGCGCGCTGAGCGGGTTGACGAGCAAGCCCAGCGTCGCCAGCGCCGCGGCGGCCAGGATGCTGCCGAAGGCGCCGGCTTCCGCAGGCCGGAGTCGGCCCGTCGGCAACGGTCGCGTGGCCGTCCGTTCCATCAGCATGTCCAAGTCGCGGTCGAGGATGTTGTTGAACACCGCGGCCGAGCTCGTGGCGAGTGCGGTCCCCACGAGCGCAGACGCCAGGGTGGCGAACGCGGGCATCCCGCCGGCGGCCAGCCAGAGGCCGGCCAGCGACGTGAACACCATCAGACCCGTGATGCCGGGCTTGGTCAACTCGACGTAGTCGGCGATGATGCGGCGCGCTGATGCCGCGGCCGGAAGGGCCTGCATCAGCGCGCCGCCTTTCTCAATGGGGGCATCGATTCTCTCCATTGACGCGAGCGTCAGTTGTCGCCGTCGTCCTCGGACGTCGACTCGGACAGACTCTTGATGTAGGCGATCAACGCCTGCAGTTGTTCTTCGCTGATCTGGGATTCGTCGTACGGCTGCATGACGTTGGCCGGATACCCTTCGTGGATCTGGTCGTTCGGGTTGCGAATCGAGTTCCGCACGTAATCCTCGTCGTAAGCGACCGTCTCGCCGCTTTCTAGGGCAACGTCCGTGCCGTAGGCGTCCTTCCAGGTGGGCCCGACCATCTGGGAGCCGTCGGGACTGTGGCAGCCGAGGCAGCCGTTGTTCTGCGCCACCATCTGACCGCGCTCGACGAGGCTCACCTCATCCTCGGACGCCTCGTCGCCTTGCTGATCGTCAGCCTGTTCCTCCGACGCCCCTTCTGATTGGGCTTGTTCGTCCTCTTGCTCGCCCATGTCCGTTCCGTCGGCCATTTCGTCCTGTTCCTCGTCCGACGGCGCTTCCTCTTCTTGGGTGTCCGATTCTTGAGTGTCCGATGCCTCGGGCTCTTGTTGGTCGGTCGCTTGGGCCGTCTCGTCGCTCCCTTGATCTTGGGATTGCTGGTTCTGTTCGGACGCTGTCTCCTCCTCGCCCTCCTCGACCAGGGGTTGATCGGCGTCGCCGCCGCAGCCGGCCAGGCCGACGACGAGGCCGAATGACAGGAGCAGCGTCAAGGCAAGCATGGGAACCCGGAGCTTCGGCTCGAGCGCTCGAGCGAGCACTAGTCCCCCTCCTTTCGGGTCGACGTGCCGTTCTGATGGGGGTCGTGCGGTTCCGATCGTTGCTGTTGGCGGTAGGCTCGGTAGATGCGATAGACGATCAAGCCGATCACCAGGTACGGGATCGGCATGATGATGTAGAGTCCCCACGCCGTTGGGCCGAGCAAGTCGCTCAGCCCTTCGCGCAGCGTGTGGAACGCACCGGCCGATGGGCTCAGGACGACGATCGTCCAGGCCGTTAATGCAAGAATCCAACGCAAGCGTCGCATCGAGGCTCGTCTCCTTACGGGCTTTCGACAAAGATCTCCCGAAGCCCGAAGATGTATTGGCCTTCGGCGGCCAGAATACCGGCCAGTGCCAGCAGGAGCAACGGTGGCACTAAAATAGCTAGAATTAAGCTTAGCCTCTCAAATTTGACGTGCATGAAATACGCCATAATAGTTCCAGCTTTGATCAGACTGAACGTCGTGGCTAGGAACCGTTTGAGCGCCACGTTCATCTCCGCAATGTCGCTGAAGTAAAGCACCGCGCTCAACACGAACAGCAAGCCCCAGACTTTCAGGTACGTGTTGATGGGCGGATGCTTGTGCTCGTCGTTATGTGATGCCGTTGCTGTCCCATGAGCCATCGTCAATCACCAGAGATAGAAGAAGTTGAAGATGAACACCCAGACGAGGTCGACGAAGTGCCAATACAGCCCGGCGATCTCCACGCGCTCGTAGTTGCCCGTTCGATCGTAGACGCCGCGGGCAGCCTGTGACGCAACGATCGCCAGGTAGATGACCCCGATGGTGACGTGGAGGCCGTGAAAGCCCGTCAGCATGAAGAACGACGCCCCGAACTGATTGGCGCCCATGGGCGTCTCCCACGGCCGAATGCCCTCCACGAAAATCAGCCCCGCCCACTCGAACGCCTGCATCAGCACGAAGGTACTGCCGATAAGCACGGTGATGATGACGAACAGGGCCGATTTGGCTCGCTCGCGCCGATGGGCGTAGTTGACGGCGATCGCCATGGTGCCGCTGCTGCTGATCAGGATGAACGTCATGATGGCGATCAAGACGAGTGGCACGTTGGCGCCGAAGACGTGGAGCGCGAAGACCTCGCTCGTGTCCGGCCATTCGGCGGTCGTTGTGATTCGGGCGGCGAGGTAGCCGACCAGGAAGCAGCCGAAGACGAAGGCGTCGCTGACGAGGAAGATCCACATCATCGCCTTGCCCCAGCTCACCTGGAACATGCGCCGGTCGACGATCAGGTCGTGGAAGAGCTCGCGCAGGCGAGGTGGCAGCAAGTTCCCTTGACGCTCGCGTTGCTCCATGGCCTCGGACTGGGTCTCTCGATCCATCCGCTAGGGTCCCCCGTTTCGTCGGTGTTAGGTCGTTAACGTCATCAATGCAAACATGACGAGCCAGATGCCGAGCAGGAAGTGCCAATAGAACGCACAGAGCTCGATCCGCAGGCTGGTCTGCGCCGGGTTCGTGGTCTCCCGTCGTGCGCGTCGCTCCGTCCAGAGCCAGGCGAACAGGCCGCCCAGCAGGTGAACGCCATGGATGGCCGTGATGACGTAGAAGAACCCGGCCGACGGGTTGCCTGTCAGGCTGATGCCGAGTTGCTCGAGCCGCAGCCAGGCGGCCAGCTGGCCGACCATGAACAGCGCGCCCAGGGCGCCGGCCGTGTAGAACCACCGCCGAACCGGTGCCCACGACGCCGCGTTGCGGCGAGCATGCGACGACGCGAGCTGGATCGCCACGCTGCTGGCGATCAGGACGCCGGTGTTGAGCCAGAGCGTCCAGGGCGTCGGGACCGAGCCCCAGTCGGGCCAGCCCATGCGGACGACGTAGGCGCTCGTCAGTGCGGAGAAGATCAGCGTTGGCGCCACCAGGAAGATCCACAGGGTGAGCTTCGCCGTCGGGATCGGCAGCGCGCCGCCGCCCGACGGGCCTCGCCCGTCGTTGTCGCCGTAGCCGATGCCGTTGCCGTTGTGCCCGTCGCCGTGGCCATTCTGGCCATTGATGTGTTGCGATCGGGGTTCCTGGAGCTTGGGGCTCATGCGGCTCTCCCTTCGTCGGGCGCTCCGTTGGCCGAGCCGTCGGCGCCGGACGCGCCGTCGTGGCCGTCCTCACCCAGCGCCTCGTGCGTCTCCACGCCTGCGGGAACGCCGACCGGCGCCACGTTCTGCGGCACGTAGTCATCGTCGGCTCCGGGCACGCTGTAGTCATAGGCCCAGCGATGGACGACCGGGAGTCTCGGCCCCCAGTTGCCGTGCTGGGGCGGCGTCTCGGGCGTCTGCCACTCCATCGTGGTGGCCTTCCAGGGGTTTTCGCTCGCCCTCTTGCCCTTGAAGACGCTCCAGATCAGGTTGCCCAGGAAGACGAACTGGACCGCACCGACGGCCAGCGCTGCGATCGTGATGAACTCGTTGAGCCCGGCGGCCTCAGCGGGGGCGTTCTGGATCCTGTCGAACGCGAAGTAACGGCGCGGCACGCCCATAAAGCCGAGATAGTGCATGGGGAAGAAGATGGCGTAGGTGCCCACGAATGTCACCCAGAAGTGGGCCTTCCCGAGCGTCGCGTTCATGAACCGGCCGGTGATTTTGGGGAACCAGTGATAGATCCCGCCGAAGATCGCCAAGATCACCGACACGCCCATCACCAAGTGGAAGTGGGCCACGATGAAGTAGGTGTCGCTCAAGGGGATGTCGACGGTGACGTTGCCCAGCCAGAGCCCCGTCAGACCGCCGATGATGAACGTGCTGACGAACCCGATGGCGAAGTACATCGGCGTCGTCAACCGAATGTCGCCGCGCCACAGGGTCAAAATCCAGTTATAGACCTTCAAGGCCGTCGGTATGGCGATGATCACTGTCGTGGTCGCGAAGAAGAAGCCGAAGTAGGGATTCATCCCGCTGACGAACATGTGGTGGGCCCAGACGAGGAAGCTGATAATGCCGATGGCCAGAATGGCCCAGACCATCATGCGGAAGCCGAAGACAGGCTTGCGCGCGTGCGTGCTGATGAGGTCGGAAATGATGCCGAAGGCCGGAATCGCCACGATGTAGACCTCCGGATGTCCGAAGTACCAGAACAGGTGCTGCCACAACAGCGGGCTGCCGCCGGAGTAGTCGAGCTGTTGGCCGAGCTGGTTCATGGTGGGCATGAAGAAGCTGGTGCCCGCGACCTTGTCCAGAAGCAGCATGACGCCGCCGACAAACAACGGCGGGAACGCGAACAGCGCCAGCGCCGCCGCGAAGAAGATCCCCCAGACCGTCAGCGGAAGCCGCATCATCGTCATGCCGCGGCTGCGCAGCTGCAGCGTCGTGACGACGTAGTTGAGACCGCCCATCGTGGCGGCAGCGATGAAGATCACGAGCGACACGAGCATCAGGATGATGCCCCAGTCGGCCCCGGGCGTTCCCCCCGTGATCGCCTGGGGCGGATAGAGCGTCCACCCCGCGCCCGTCGGCCCGCCCGGCACGAAGAAGCTGGCCAACAGCACCACGACGGACAGGAAGTACGTCCAGTAGCTGAGCATGTTCACGAACGGATACGCCATGTCGCGGGCGCCGATCATGAGCGGAATGAGATAGTTGCCGAACCCGCCCAGGAGGATCGCCGTGAGCAGGTAGACGATCATGATCATGCCGTGCATGGTGATCGCCTGGTAGTAGGAGCCGGGATTGATGAACTCGAACTGCCCGGGATAACCCAGCTGAAGACGAATGACGCCTGACAACGCCAAGCCGATGAACCCGACGAAGATGGCGGTGATGCTGTACTGGATGGCGATGATCTTGTGATCCTGGCTGAAGATCCAACGGGTCCAGAAGCTCTGCGGCTCGTGGGCGTGGGCGTCGTCTACCGCGTGCTCGTGCGCGTCCATTCCGTTCCCCCTTGTCTCCATGCGTGAATCGGGCTCATTCGTCAGATGCCTCCGCTGACGCCTCGGACAGGCTCTTGATGTATTCGACGAGATCCTGGAGTTCCTCGTCGCTGATCTGGGATTCGTCGTAGGGCTGCATGATGTTGGCTTGGTAGCCTTCGTGGATCTGGGCGTTCGGATTGCGGACGGAGTTCCGGAGGTACGCCTCATCGGCCGTGACGGTCTCGCCACTGGCTAAGGGCACCTCGCTGCCGTGCAGGCCCTGCCAAGTTGGGCCCGTCATTGACGAGCCGTCGGTGCTGTGACAGCCCAAACAGCCGTTGGTCTGGGCAATCATCTGGCCGCGCTCGATGGCCGTCTGTGGCTCGTCCTCGGCCGTCTCGCCCTCCGTGGCGGACTCCTCATCGGTCGCTTCACCCGAGGAACGCCCGGCCAGTGTCGGCTGGCCGGCCAGCCACTGCTCGAACGCCGCCCGGTCCTCGACAACGACCTCGCCCGTCATGGTGTAGTGCGCGCGGCCGCAGTACTCGGCACAGAGCAGGTCGTAAGTCCCCGCTTCGGTCGGCGTAAACCAAGTATTGGTGAGCATGCCGGGGACCGCGTCCATCTTGACGCGGAAGTTGGGCACGTAGAAGCTGTGCAGCACGTCCTTGGAGCGGATCTGCAAGTTGATCGGGACGCCGACGGGCAGATGAACCGAGGACCCGCGCACCAACACGTCGTCGTCGCCGGCCGGATCGTCCGGATCAATTCCGTAGGGATTCTGTGGCCCAATCAGCTCGGGATTCGTCGCGCCGAGTTCGCCGTCCTCGCCGGCAAACCGGTAGTCCCAGCCCCACTGATAGCCGATGACCTCCATGTTCATGGCGTCGGAGGGGGCGCTGATCAGGTCCTCGTAGACGAACATGCCGGGCGCCAACAGCACGATGATGCCGAGGGCGGTGATCCCGGCGAGCGTCTTTTCGAGACGGGGCTTTTCCGGCATGTACTCCGCTTCGCTCTGTTGGCGGTGGCGATAACGGACGATGACGTAAGCCAAAAAGAGGTTGACCACGACGAAGGCGATTCCCGTCACAATAAACGTGACATTGGTGGAGAGGTCGATGGCTCCCCAGTTGGAGGCCAACGGCGTGAAGGTCCATGGGCTGAGGAAGGTGAACGCGACGGAGGCGATCACGATGAGGACGATCGTCAGGGCAATGATCATCTAACTTCCGCTCCTTCGCAGAGGTCGGCGCATGCAACGATTCTCATTACTATTATCAAAATCGGCGCCCCCCCTCAATGACCTAAATCAATGTCGCTGGCCGGTGGCTATGGGACAGCGAATCGTTGTTCAGAGACAGCGCTCGATAACGACGAACGGGGCGGATTCAATCCCCGTGCCCCGATGGGCTCTCGCTCGCTTCGTTGCTTTCGCTCTCCTCCGCTTCGCGAAGCCGTTCGGCGATCTCGCCCAGTTCGGCGTCCACTTGCGCGTAGATCGTGCCGTCGTCGAATCGGCCCGCCTCGGCGTTCCAGGTCCCGGCCGTCTGTCCCGTGAGAATCTCAAGGGCCTCCTCGATGGTTGCCACCGACCAGACGTGGAACTGCCCCGCTTCCACGGCTTCCCGGACGTCGGCGGCGAGCATGAGATGGCCCACGTTGGCCTCGGGAACCACGACGCCCTGCTGGCCCGTGAGCCCCTGGACCTTGCAGAGTTTGTAGAACCCTTCGATCTTCTCGTTGACCCCGCCGATCGGCTGGATCTGGCCCTTCTGGTTGACCGAGCCCGTGATGGCGATCCCCTGACGGATGGGGACGCCCGCGAGCTCGGAAACGAGCGCGATGAGCTCGGCGGCCGAGGCGCTATCCCCGTCGATCATTCCGTAGCTCTGCTCGAACGTCAGGCTGGCGGAGAGCGAGAGCGGCCGCTCCCGGGCGAACTGATCGCCGAGCCAGCTCTTGAGGATCAGCAGGCCTTTGGTGTGGATTTTGCCGGAGAGGTCTGCCTCACGCTCGATGTCGGTCACGCCGTCCCTGCCGGTGTGGACGGTCGCCGTGATGCGCGTTGGCCGCCCGAACTGATGATCGCCCGTGCTCAACACGCTCAGCCCGTTGATCTGCCCCGTGGTGGTGCCCTCGGTGTCGACGAAGATCTCGCCGCGGGCGATCATCTCGCGCAGCTTGTCTTCAAGCAGGTTGTGACGGAAGTCGCGGGCCTCGATGGCGGATTGGACGTGATCGCGGGTGATGATCTCGTCCTCGGCCTCGCGCGCGCGGAAGCTTGCCTCGTCGACAATCGTCATGAGGTCGCTGAAGCACGCGGAGAGCTTGCTCTGATCGTCGGCGCACTCGCTGGCGTACTCCACCAGCCTCGACGTGCCGGTCGGATCAAAGGGCAGCAGGTACGGATCCTCGTCACAACGGGCGCGCAGGAACCGAGCAAACTGGCGCTCGGCCTCGTCGGTGCGATCCATGTCGTTGTCGAACTCGCTCTTGATCGAGAACAGCTTGCGGAAGTCCTCGTCGTAGGCTTGGAGCAAGTCGTAGATGTAGCGGTTGCCGATGATGACGAACTTGACGTCGAGCGGCAGCGCCTCCGGCTTGAGGCCCTCGGCGGCGCCGTAGCCGAGCATGTTGGCCACATCTTCGATTTCGATCTCCTTACGGCGCAACGCGACTTTGATCGCGTGCCAACTCATGGGCGAACGGAGCAGATTCTCCGCGTTCAGGATCAGATACCCCCCGTTCGCCTCGTGGATCGATCCGGGCCGGATCATCATGAAGTCGGTCGTGACCGCGCCCATCTGCATGCGGCGCTCCACCCGGCCGAACAGATTGGGATACGTGGCGTTCTCCTGGATGACGACCGGTGCGCCGTGGGTCTCGCTATGGTCGACGACCACGTTGACGTCGTACTTGCGGAAGGGATCGTCCTGTTGGGCAGCGCCGCCACCGCCCATCATCTGTTGGACCATTTGGGGCATGTTCCCCTGGCCTCCGCCGCTTCCTCCTTGGTTGAGGAAGATGTCGACGTTGTGGATCAGGTCTTCCAGAACCTCGTCGAGGTACGCCATCGTCCGGTCGTTGGCGCCGTAGCGCTCCTTCAGGTTCTGAATGCGCGGTGTAATCACGAACGAGGCCACCTCGCGGTTGAGCTCGTCGACGGCTTCGGCGCGCTCCTCAGCGACCTTGCTGGCCTGGCGCATGTCGCGCTGGATAATCTCCTGGAGTTCCTCCTGGCGCTCGCGCAGCTCGCGCTGGGTCTGTTCATCGAGCTCTTGGAACTGCTCGCGCGTCATCGGCTCGCTGTCCTCGTTGAGCGGGATCGTCTGGATGCCGATCTGGGTCTGCTGCAGTTGGAAGCCGCGCGACGCCGCCTCTTGTTGCCAGCGCTCGTACATCGCCTGTTCGCGCTCCTTGTACTGCTCGTCGACCTGCTCGCGCCGCTCTTGATACTCGTCGCTCTCGAACGCCTTCGGCAGGTCGTCCTTGAGGCTGTCAATCAGTCGCTCCATGTCGGCCTTCAGCTGACGGCCTTGCCCCGCGGGCAGCGGCAGATAACGCGGCCGGTAGGGATCGGCAAAGTTGTGGACGTAGCAGATGTCAGGCGGCTGCTCTTGATCGGCGCTCACGTCCTCGACGAAGCGCTGCACGGCGGATAGTTTCCCGGTGCCCGGGTCGCCGGCGACGAAGATGTTGTAGCGGTTGCGGGCGTTCTTCAGCTTCAACCCCGTCTCGAGCGCCCTGACGGCTCGCTCCTGGCCGATGACGCCGCTGAGCGGCTCGACGTCCTGGGTCGTCTCGAACTGAAAGACGCTGGGATCGCACGGCTGATACAGCTGATCGCTCGACAGTTCAGGCATGCCGACGCCTCCCTGGCTGACCCCTTGATCGAATAGACCGACGCGCGTCGGATCCCGACGCCACTCAGGGGCGATAGATCAATCTATTCTAGACAAGCCGTCTCGAGCCGAGCAAGCGAGCCGGAAGTGGCGTCAGGGCTCCGCGCGCGTGTCGATGTGGACGACGTTGCCGCAGACGATCGCGTCGTTGCCCGAGGGCACGCGATACGTGCGCGAGTCGCCATCGATCGGGGTCAGGCGGACGCGAGCGACGTCGTCGCTCGCGTTGCGATAGGTGACGCAGGCTTCGCCGACGACGCGCCGCCAGGCTTCGGGCGGCTCGAACGTGATCCGCTCGAACTGCACCACGACCAGCTCCGTCGGGCCCTGAACGCGGACGATCACGGGCACCGTGACGGCATCGACGGCCGAGAGATCCGGCTCGACGCGAATCGCGCCCCGATGCGTGCCCGGTTGCAGCTCCTCGGCGTCGATCGAGACCTTCAACTCGGAAGTGCCGGACCCGCTCGAGACGTTGACGTTGATCCACGGCGCTTGCGGTTCGACGCTCCAGCGCAGGGTCCCGCTGCCGGCGTTGCGGATCTGCAGCGTCTGGCTCTGGGGAGATTCGCCGAGCGAGGTCTCGAAGCGGAGCCGATCGGGCTCGACGCTGATCTCCGGCCCCTGAACGTCAAGGACGACGTCGATACGGAACGGGCTGTTGGTCGCGGCCTCCGCCTCCAGGACGATCTGCGCTTCATGGCGCCCCGGGGCGAGCCCGCGCACGGTCAGCAACACGCGGATTTCGGACGGCGTTGATCCCGAGGTGGGGTTGACCGTGAGCCACGAGCTCGTCGTCCGAGCCGTCCAGTCAAGCGAGCCGTCGCCACGGTTGGCGATCGAGATATCTCGGATGGGCGCGCCCCGATCGCCCACATTGGCCTCGTAGGTTAGTCGATCCTCCGAGACGTCAAAGCTCGGCCGCCCGGTCACCACGAGGCTTGCGCGCCCGCTCGTGGCCTCTTGGCCCTCGCCGATTACGCGGAATGAGCGCGGGCCAAGCTCAGCCGACCTCGCCACGGAGATTGTGATGGGCAACTCGTTGGCGGTGGCGCCGTCGCGGATCGACGCCGTCACGCCATCGCCCTCGAAGGCCACCTCCGAGGCGCTCCTCAGCCCAGTGCCATGGATGGTGGCGTCGATCTCTTGGCCCACGGCAGCTCGGCCGGGGCTGATGCTTGTCACATTCAGCTCTGATGGATCCAAGGGCAGCGGCCCCATGGAGAGGCCGCCGGCTCCGTAGAGGTTGTCCGCGCCGGGCGCGCCGAGGTCCTCGGCCCGACGCTTGAGGGCGTCCATGATCTCGTTGGGGGACCCGTCAGGCATTGCCTGCTGCAGAAGCGCTGCGGCGCCGGCGGCATGTGGGCTCGCCGCGCTCGTGCCCGTAAAGCCCACATTCTGATTGTCGCCCGTCGCGACCCAAGCCCCGAACGCCGTCGTCGAGACGTGGGTCGGCGCGGCCACGTCCGGCTTGGTGCGTCCGTCTTTGGTGGGGCCCCGACTGGAGTAGGACAGCAGCGACCCCTCCGGGCAGAGCTCGCCGCAGGCTTCGGGGTCGTGGTGCTGAGCACCAACCGTCAGGGCGGTCGGGGAGATGGAGGGTTCGAGGATGCTGACGCTGCCGTCGGGGGTGAGATAGTCGAAGTCGCCATCAACGCAGCCTTCGCAGGACTGGATCAACATGTCCAGTGGCACGTCGGGGGCCTCGGGATCCGTTTTGTTGATGACGACCTGGAACGTTTTCGTCTCGCCGACTTGATCGGCATCGAAGCGGAAGACGTTGAAGGCGGACCGGATGGGAATGCCGGGCCGCCAAGTCCAGCTGCCGCGGACGGGGTCGGCCGCCTCGTCCTCCGGGATGATGCGGACATCGTAAGCACGATCGGCGCCGGTGCAGGGCGCATCCCAGCTCAACGTGAAGTTCAGGATAGCGGCGGCTACGTCCTGCCCGTTTGCTCGGGCTTCGACCAGTTCGGCATCCACGGTGAAGGTGTTGTCCCCGGCCGTGAAGTTATGCCGGCCGTCGTCATCGGGGTCGTTGTACGTCCCTTGCCAGTGGGCATTGCCCTCGTTGCCGGCCGAGGAAGCCCACGTGATCCCCGCATCGCGCGCCTTCTGGATGACGGGCTCGAAAATGCCGCCGCCCTTGCGGAAGCAGCCGGACGTGAAGCCGAGCGACGTGTTAATGACGTCGACGTCCTGCTCGATCATCCAGTCGACGCTCCGTTCGAACTGGACGTCCGTCTGGAAGTTGCTCAAGGACAGCTCCGATCGCGGCGCGACGTCGTGAACGATCTCGGCCGTCCCTAAGCCGTGATACTGGCTGACCTCGGGACAATTGGAGCATGCGATGTCCTCGTTCGGGCGGAACGACCGCGTGGAGACGCTCGGCTCGGCCGGCAACTCGCTTCCCAGTCGCTCGGCGTAGCCCTTAAAGCCGGTGTCGATAACGCCCACACGGACGCCTTGGCCGTTCAGGCCGATCTCGTGCCACGGGGCAGTGCCGATGGCGTCGAGCCCCTCACTGCGGAACTCGTCCTCGGCATCATTCGCTTGAGCGGTAAGTTCGGGATCGCGGGGCACGGGCGACATGGGGAAGCGGATAAAGCGCACGTCGCGCTCCTTCGCCAGCTCGGCGATTGTCGACGACGCCAGACGGGCCTGGATGCGCGAGCGGGCAACGCCCTCGACTTGGCCTCCGCGGTCTGTGATTTGCGAGCGGATTTCGGACACGGCGTCATCGTTACGGACGTCGATCACCACACGGAAGCCCTCCGATGTGAGAGCGTCCGTCATGGCAAACGCCCGATGCACGGACGGGTGGAGCACAAGATCGAGGCTCGGTTCAGGGCCCGCCTCGCTCATCAGGCGTTCCAGCGAGTTCTGTATCTTGCTCGCCGAGGAGCTCCTGTCGGCTTGTTCAGCCTGCCTTGATGGTTCCGACGAAAGCCCGTCGGCTAGCAATGGGTGGGCTCCCACCAGGGAACAGACACTGAGGGCAACGAGGCCGACCGCGATCCTGCAATGACGCCGCATCCGTCACGCCTCCTGTTGGTTGTGCGTCGATGTTGGTTTCGCCAAGCATAGCAACGACACCGGGAGGCTTGCCAGATCGCGGCTTTGGCCCGTTGGCCAGTGGGATAACGGATCGGAATCCAATGGGACCGACAGCCCGTTCGAGGCGCGAAGAGGGGACCGACGACTCCGGTAATGGCATCGACGATGAGCCCGTCAACCGCTACCCGTGGTTTCTGCCGCAGGGCGGTGAGATGGTTCGCCAGGAGACGATCATCTACGCCAAGCGCCTTTCGCGCTATGTGGGGCCTTGACCGTGGCTGTGCCCAACACCTAACCTTAGCCGGTTGCAGGGGGGATTGTTATGTCAACAGCCGAGTTGCCGATGCCTGCGCACTTCGATCCGGCCAGCGTCGAGCGCATCTGGCGCGTGCCGTACGCGCAACGCGCGGAGGAGGCCGAGGCGTGGGCCCGCGAGCACGCCATCGCGCCCGCGCACCGCGACGGGTTCAAGCTCGCGCTCCTGCTCGTCGACGTACAGAACACGTTCTGCATCCCCGACTTCGAGCTGTTCGTGGCTGGTCGCTCGGGCAACGGGGCGGTCGAGGACAACGCACGCCTCTGTCGATTCATCTATCGCAACCTCCATCGGATTACCCACATCACGCCGACGATGGATACGCACCATGCGATGCAGATCTTCCATCCCATCTTCCTGGTTGATGAGCACGGGGACCACCCGACCCCGCTCACGCTCGTGACCAAGGCCGACGTGGAGCAGGGCCGATGGCAGTTCAATCCGGACGTTGCCCCGAACTTGGGCATCACGCCTGAAGAGGGCCAGCGCCACCTGGAGCACTACGTCGACGAGCTGTCGGCCCGGGAGAAGTACGACTTGACGATCTGGCCCTATCACGTCATGCTCGGCGGAATCAGCCATGCGCTCGTGCCGGCGGTTGAGGAGGCCGTCTTCTTCCACACCATCGCCCGCATGAGTCAGCCCGACCACGAGATCAAGGGGCTCAACCCGCTGACGGAGCACTATTCCGTGCTCGGGCCGGAAGTGCGCACGGACCATCGCGGCGATCGGATCGCCGCGAAGAACGATCGGTTCATCCAGAAACTCCGCGATTTCGATGCCGTCGCCATCGCGGGTCAGGCGAAAAGCCACTGCGTCGCCTGGACCATCGACGATCTGCTCACCGACCTCGCCGAGACCGACCCCTCCCTCGCCCGCAAGGTCTATCTCTTGGAGGACTGCACCTCGCCCGTGGTCGTGCCCGGCGTCGTCGACTACACCGACGAAGCCGACGCGGCGTTCGAACGGTTCGCCAATGCTGGGATGCACGTTGTCCAGTCCACGGATCCGATCGAGGACTGGCCCGGTCTCTCGCGCTGACCCCTCCCCTGGGTCCGAGCCCGCCCACTGTTGACCTCGATCGTTCCCATCAGCTACACCTGAGGTATTCATCTCGACGATCAACAAGGGGGCCATCGATGGGGCATCGAGTGCTGGTGATCGGGACGGGCACGATCGGGGAACCGCTGATCGGGCTGCTGGGGGGCCTCAAGGACGAGCTCGATTTGGACGAGGTGATCTTCCACAAGAACTCGCCGCTGTTGAACGATCGTCCCAAGATCCGGAACCTCATCCGACGAGGGGCGGCGTTGGCGGTCAACGGCAAGGCGGCCGAGGACTTCGAAGCGCTCGGCGTCAGCCCGTCGTACGAGAAGGTCGAGGCGATCGATCGGGCCGATGTCGTCATCGACTGTACGCCCAAGGGCTGGGGCAACACCAACAAGACCGACTTTTATCAGAACTTCGAGCACAACACGCTCGGGTTCATCGCTCAGGGGAGCGAGTTCGGCTTCGGCAAGATGTTCGTCCACGGCGTCAACGACGAGGCCCTGGCTCCGGACGAGGATCGCTACATCCAAGTCGTCAGTTGCAACACGCACAACTTGTCCGTGCTCGTCGACACGATCGGGCTCGCCGACGGCCGCGCCAATCTCCGCTCGGGCCGGTTCGTCTGCATCCGGCGCGCGAACGACATCAGCGAGTCGGCCAGCTTCATCCCCTCGCCCAGCGTCAGCGCTCACGACGACGATGCCTTCGGGACGCACCACGCCCGCGACGCCCACCATCTGTTCCAGACGCTCGGCTTAGACCTCAATCTGTTCTCCTCCGCGCTCAAGGTCAACACGCAGTACATGCACACCGTCTGGTTCGACCTCGACCTGGAGGCGCCCACCACCCGAGATGCGGTCATCGAAAGCCTGCGCGCCCACCCGCACGTGGCGGTGACGAACCGCAGCGAGCAGAACCTGATCTTCTCCTTCGGTCGCGATTACGGGCACTACGGGCGCATCTTGGACAATACCGTCGTCGTCTTGCCGTCGCTCCACGTCGGGCAGAACGGACATCGGGTGACCGGCTTCTGCTTTACCCCGCAGGACGGCAATTCGCTCCTGTCGAGCCTGGCGGCGACGCTGTGGTTCATCGACCCGGCCACGTATCGGGACCAACTCGAGGTCGTGGCCCCGTACATGTTCGACGAGGTCTGACGCCGCCAAACTTGCTTAGAGACCCGAAATTCCTTATCATCAAAGCATTGCGGTGGTGCCAGTCTTTCGCCCGAGTCAGGGGATGAGTTGGGAGGAACATGATCTATGAGCCGTATTGAGCGAACCGCCATCGAATCGGAGATGCGCCAGAGCTACATCAACTACGCCATGAGCGTGATCCGGGGGCGAGCCATCCCGGACGCGCGGGACGGGTTGAAGCCTGTCCAACGGCGCATCCTCTACGCCATGGATCAACTCGGCCTGACGTCGAACCGATCGCATCGCAAATGCGCCCGCATCGTCGGTGAGACGATGGGTAAGTATCACCCGCACGGCGACCAGGCGATCTACGATACGCTCGTCAACATGGCCCAGACCTTCAGCTATCGCTACCCCCTGATCGACGGCCAGGGCAACTTCGGCAGCCTCGACGGCGACGAGGCGGCCGCGATGCGCTACACCGAGGCCCGCCTCTCCGCCATCACCGAGGAGTTCCTCGCCGAGATCAACGAGGAGACCGTCGACTTCCAGACCAACTTCGACGACGCTCTGGAGGAGCCGGTCGTCCTGCCCGCCAAAGTCCCCAACCTGCTCTTGAACGGCGCATGGGGCATCTCCGTCGGGATGACGACCCAGATCCCGCCGCACAATCTGGCCGAGCTGATCGACGCCACGGTCCACCTCATCGAGCACCCCGACGCCGACTGGAGCGAGCTGAAGCAGTTCATCAAGGGCCCGGATCTGCCCACGGGCGGCATGATCCTCGGCGAGGAGGGCATTGACGCGGCCTACCGCACGGGCGAAGGCAAGATCCGCGTGCGCGGCAAGGCCGACGTCGAGGACGACCGCATCATCGTCACGGAGATTCCCTTCCAGGTGCGCAAGTCGACGATCGTGGAAGCGATCGCCAACAAGGTGCGCTCCGGCGACATCGACGAGGTCACGGATCTCCGCGACGAGTCCGACCAGGATGGACTTCGCATCGTCGTGGAACTGAAGCAGACGGCCAATCCGCAAGTCGCGCTCAACAAGATTTTCCGCTATACGCCGCTGGAGTGGACGTTCGGCGCCAACTTCCTCGTGATCATCGACGGCAACCCGCGCAAACTCTCGCTCAAAGAGCTTTTGGGCGCATTCCTCGCGCACCGGCGCGACGTCGTCACGCGACGGACGCAGTATCGCTTGCGCATCGCCGAGCAGCGTGCCCACATCCTGGAAGGCCTGCGCGTTGCGTTGGCCAACCAGGAGGCGATCATCGAGCTGATTCGCAATGCCGACGACGCCCAGTCCGCCATGACGCGGCTGCAGGCCGACTACGACCTCAGCGAGGATCAAGCGAGCGCGATCCTGAGCATGCGGCTGCGCCAGCTCACCAGCCTGGAGCGCGACAAGATTGAGACCGAATACCAGGAGAAGCTCGAGCTCATCCGAGAATACCGGGAAATCCTCGCCAGCAACGACAAGCTCGACGGGCTCATCGAACAGGAGCTGCTCGACATCAAGGAGCGCTACGGCGACGAGCGCCGCACCCAGATTCTCACCGAAGACCAGGGCGACGAGTGGGACTACACGCCCGAGTCCTTCGTCCCCGATCAGGACGTGCTGGTGAGCATCTCCACCAAGGGCTACGCGAACGCTCCCCGCGAGGACGTCATCCGCCGACAGGGGCGCGGCGGCAAGGGCGTCATCGCCATGCGGCTGCGCGAGGGTGACGTTTTCAAGCACATTTTCAGTTGCAATGCCCGCGACGACCTCTGGATCTTTACGACCGCGCACAAGTGCTACAAGCTGAAGGCCTATCGCCTGCCGTCCGCGCGGCGCGACTCCAAGGGCGAGAACTTGCGCAACCTGATCGGCATGGCGCCCGAGGAACAGGTCGTCGCGCTGGTGCCGCACCCGGCCGAGGACTCGGACCGGCAATACTGCGTTCTGGCGACGAAGGGCGGCATCGTCAACCGCAACGTGATCGAGGACTACGTCAACGCCCACACCAACGGCATCGCCGCGATCAACGCCGTTGACGGCGACCAGATCGTCGACGTCGCGCTCACGACGGGCTCGAGCGAGATGATGCTGGCCAGCGCCCAAGGGCAGGCAATTCGCTTCAGCGAGGACCAGGCCCGTCTGACGGGGCGGCCCTCCAAGGGCGTGATCGGCATGAAGTTGGAGGGCGAGGACGAGATCGTCGACCTGACGCCGCTGCCAGCGGACGCCACCGAGGACAAGCTGCTCATCGTCACGGAGAACGGCTACGGCAAGCGGACGCCCATTGAACAGTTCCCGACGCAGAACCGCTCGGGGAAGGGCGTGCTCGGCCTCAAGACGAACGAGAAGACGGGCAACGTCGTCGCCATGGGCCGCGTTCACGACGACGACGAGGTCATGATCACGACGCTGCAGGGCAAGATCATCCGCATCTCGGCCAGCGACGTTCGGGTTGTCAGTCGCTACGCCCGCGGCGTCAAGGTGATCAGCGTGGACGACGACGACCGGGTCGTGTCGATCGTCCGCCACAGTCGCGAGTAGAGTGTCGATCGGCGAGCCATGAAACCCGCACACGAACAGCTGGCGATCATCAAGCAGCGGGCCGTGGAGATCATCCCCGAAGACGACCTCCACCGGAAGCTGGAACGGGCCGTCGAGACGGAGGAGCCCCTGCGCGTCAAGCTCGGCGTTGACCCGACCGCCCCCAACATCCACGTCGGCATCGGCGTCGTCCTGGAGAAACTGCGGGACTTTCAGGATCTCGGCCACACGGCCGTGCTGATCGTCGGCGACTTCACCGCGCGCATCGGCGATCCGTCCGGCCGCGACACGACGCGTCCCATCCTGACGTTCAACGAGATCCAGCGGAACATGGAGACCTACAAGGAACAGGCCTTCGAGATTCTAGACCCGGACAGGACCGAGATCCACTACAACTCCAAGTGGCTGGAGCCGATGTCGTTTGAGGACATTATGGACCTGACGTCCAAATACACGGTGGCTCGCATGCTGGAGCGCGATGACTTCCACAAGCGCTACCAGGAGGGCCAGGCGATCACGATGTTGGAATTTTTGTATCCGTTGGCCCAGGCGTACGACTCGGTGGCGATCGACGCCGACGTCGAGCTGGGCGGCACGGATCAGCGCTTCAATCTGCTCGTGGGGCGCGAAATCCAGGAGCGCTTCGCTCAGGATGCCCAGGTGGCGCTGCTGATGCCACTTTTGGAGGGAACCGACGGCGTCAAGAAGATGAGCAAGTCCCACGGCAACACGGTCGGCATCACTGAGGACGCGGCCGAGATCTACGGCAAGCTGATGTCGATCCCGGACGACATGCTGGAGCGCTACACGACGCTGTTGACTGAACTGGATTACGAGGCCCTCAGGAACGACCATCCCATGGAGCAGAAGAAACGGCTCGCCCACGCCGTCGTCGCCAAGTACTATCCGAAAGCCGACGCGGACCGCGCGGCCGAGGAGTTCGAGCGCGTCTTCGGCCAGGGCGAGCGCCCGGACGACGTCCCGCAAGTGACGCTCGATGCGGCCGATCTCGGGGAGAACGGCCGGCTCTGGATCGTCGAGCTCCTGGATCGGGCGGGCTTGGTGGAGAGTCGGTCCGAAGCCCGTCGGCTCGTGCAGCAGGGAGCCGTGGAGTACGATGGCGAACGGATTGAGGGCGTCGACGCGCAGATCGAGCTGAAGCCAGGGGGCCTGTTGAAAGTTGGCAAGCGCCGCTTTGCGGAGATCCATGTGGAGGGATCGGGATAGCATGAGCGACTGCATCTTCTGCGCCATTGCCCGACACGACCAACAGGCGCACACGATCGACGAGGACGAGCACAGCGTGGCGTTTCTCGACCTGCATCCGCTGAAGGACGGCCATACGCTGGTGATCCCCAAGGCCCACTACGAGCGTCTTGAGGACGTTCCGCCCGATCAGACGGGCCCGCTGTTTGCCGCCGTTCAGCGGGCGACCCAAGCCGTGCAGTCGGCCATGGACGCCCCCGCGACGACGGTCGGAATCCACAACGGGTCAGAGGCCGGCCAAGCCGTGCCGCATCTCCACGTGCACGTTATCCCGCGCCATCCCGGCGACGGCGGTGGCACGCTGCACAACGTCGTTCACGGCAAGGCCGAGGAGAGCCTGGATGCGGTGCGCGATCACCTCGTTCGGGCGATCGACGCCCTCTGAACGCTCGCCAAGCGGGCGGAGCACAAGGGATGGCCGCCCGAGTTCCGGGCTTATCAGCAAGCGGTTCCACGAGGGGCCCAGCCACGGGGCGGGCTCGATTGCTGGGGCCTCCCACAGTTTTTAGGATGGCCTATCTTTAGGGAGGGATTCGATGCTCAAATGGATTCTGATCGTCGGCCTCGCGCTCCTGGCGATTCTCAGCTTCGTGCTGATCCAGGGGCCGCTGTCGACGGGGCCGTCGCCGGCGCCATCCGACTCGCCGGCGGAGCAGACTGAGGAGAGCCAGGACTCGGAGGCGTCCGAGTCGGCTGAGTCGTCCGAGTCGTCTGATTCATCCAATGAGGGCGATCAGCAGCAGGCAGACCGACAAGAGCCGAGCCAGCAGGCTCGCGACATCATGCAGCAGGCGCGGCAGGCCCAAGGCGGCCTGAGCGCGTTGCAGGATCTGAACGGCTATCACCTTCGGGCCACCAGCACGGCCCAACAACGCGGGCAGACGTTTTCGCTGCAGACCGAAACCTGGGTCCAGCTTCCGAACCAATTCCGCCAGAGCACGCAAGTCAGCATTCAGGATCAGACGATCAACAGCCTGACGGTCTGGAACGGCCAGGACGGTTGGGTGCGCCAGCAGGGCCAAGTCCAACAGCTCCAGGGCAACCAGATCGGCTCGATCCAGCAGAATCTCTATCTCGATCCGCTCCACGTGGTGCTGTTCACGGCCCGCGACGACTTCACCTACGCCTATCAAGGCACCGAGACCGCCAACGGGACCGAGGCCCACGCCATGGAGATCCAGACGCCCCAAGATCAGACCGTGACGTATTACTTCGACACGGAAAGCTTCCTGCCGATCCAGCGGACGCGATCGGCCCAGGGGAGCACCGTGCGGACGGTCTTCAGCGACTACCAGCGCCAGGATGGCTACGCGTTCCCGTTCACCCAACGGACGTTCCTGAACGGTGACCTGGCCCAAGAGCAGAGCGTGGAGGACGTCGAGGTCAACCCGAGCTTCGAACCCGACCTCTTCCAGAAACCCCAGACCGACAGCCAACAGTCCGGTCAGTAGACGGAGCGTAACGCTTCCGGCAACGCTGTTTCCGATCGAGAGTGACGGGAGCCCTCGGACCCGGTCCGAGGGCTCTGCTCATTGGGCCTGATCCGCTCGGCGTCCGTCCGCTTCCTGGGCTGATTTTAGCCCCGGACGGCCTGCCAGAGCTGATCCAGTTCGGCCTGAACGCGGTCGAGCAGATCGGCTTCGGCGACGATCTCGGCCTCGTTGGCATCTCGGCGTTTCAACTCCACGCCGCCCTTGTCAAGGGCCCGCTGCCCGATGGTGATTCGCAATGGAATGCCAATGAGATCGGCATCGGTGAACTTGACGCCGGGGCTCTCTTCGCGGTCGTCGTACAACACGTCGAGGCCGGCGGCTTGGAGAGCGTCGTAGAGCCGATCGCCCGTCTGGACGACTTCCTCGCCATCTTTGGGGAGCGTCACCAGGTGGACGTCGTAGGGCGCCACGCTGATGGGCCAGACGAGGCCGTCGTCGTCGTGGTGTTCCTCGGCAACGCTGGCCAGCGTTCGCTCGAGCCCGATCCCGTAGGAGCCCATGATGATGGGATGGCTGGCCCCCGATTCGTCGACGAAGTTGCAGTCGGTCGCCTTGCTGTAGCGGGTCCCCAGTTGAAAAATGTTGCCCACCTCGATGCCGCGCGAACTCCCCATCGTTGCCTCGCACTCGGGGCAGGCATCCCCCGTTTGGGCGGCGGCAATGTCGGCAACGAGATCCGGCTCGACGTCGCGACCGATGTTGACGTTCATCAGATGGTATTCGGCTTCGTTGGCGCCGGTGACGACGTTCGGCATCTCGGCCAGCGCGTCGTCGACCACCACGTGGACGCCGTCGAGCCCCATCGGCGAGCCGAACCCAGGCTCGGCCCCGCTCGAGCGGATCTCTGCGTCCGTGGCCGGACGCAGATCGAGCGCGCCCACGGCGTCGGCCAACTTCGTCTCGTTGACCTCCATGTCGCCGCGGACGAGCGCCAGGATCAGCGAATCGGCGCTGTCCCCGTCGTCCGAGGGCATCGTTGCTATCATGAACAGCACTTTGGCCGCCTTGGACGCGGGAATATCGAGCTGTTCGCACAGGCCCCGAATCGTCTTTGCGCCCGGCGTCTCGACCTTGACGATCTCGCCCGGTTCCTCGGTATCGGGGGCGGGCTTGGCAAAGCGCGCGAGTTGTTGATTGGCCGCGTAGCCGCACTCGTTGCAGAACACGATCGTGTCCTCGCCCACGGGCGTGAGGTACATGAACTCGTGGGCCTTCTTGCCGCCCATCATTCCGACGTCGGACTCGACGGCCGTGACGGGCAGCCCGCACCGGTGGAAAATCCGGAAGTAAGCGTCATAATGCCGATCGTACTGCTCGCTCAGCCCCTCCCAGTCGGTGTCCAGGCTGTAGCTGTCCTTCATGGTGAACTCGCGCACGCGGACCAGGCCGCCCCGCGGCCGCGGATCGTCGCGCCACTTCGTCTGGATGTGATAGATCAGGCGGGGCAGCTGGCGATAGGAGTTGACTTCCCCCTTGACGAGGTCGACGACGCTTTCCTCGTGCGTCATCGCCAGGACCATGTCGCGCTCGTTCCGGTCCTTGAAGCGCGTCATCTCCGGGCCGATCTCGTCCCAACGGCCCGTCTCCAGCCAGATCCGGGATGGATGGATCACGGGCATGCGCAGCTCCTGGCCGCCGATGGCGTCGATCTCCTCGCGAATGATCCGGGCGATTTTCGCGTGCGATCGCCATCCGAACGGCAACAGCGAGTAGATGCCCGTGGACAAGGGCCGCATGAAGCCCGCACGGATCAACAGCTTGTGGCTGTCCAGTTGCGCGTCGGCGGGCACCTCGCGGCGCGTGGTTCCGAACGACTGGCTCATGCGCATGGGAAACCTCCTCCAATCACGACAGAACGAACATTTCAGGATCGATGTATACGGTCACAGCGGTGGAACAATCGTCAGCTTCCCACATGGGGAGGCGGCGGGTCAAACGGCGTGGCCGGGCTCGGCCGACGCGGGTCGCTTATCGATCGGGATGCCTAATGCACGTGTCGGTCAACGCTGATGGGCCGTTCCCGAGTCGAGAACGGTGCCCTAACCACAGTCTCTCTGTCCGTGCCGTCCAGCGCAGCGGTCGGAAGCGTTTCAGGGAAGCCATTGATGCGCGCGGGCCGAACGGATAGAGTCCCCTCGCAAAGCATATCACTGCTGGCACAAAGGAGGTCCTATGCCGTTCTGCCCCGAGTGCGAGGCCGAATACGTGGATGGCATTGAGGAGTGCGTGGATTGCCAGACCGCTCTCGTGGAGGAGCTCCCCTCTGAAGATCCCGGCGATCACGTCGAGCCCTCGTCGGACGAGGACATGTTCGTCACGGTGTTCGCGGGCGGCAACGCGTTTGACATGCGCATGGCGAAGGGGCTGCTGGAATCGAGCGGATTCCACGTTGAGCTGTTGGGCGCGAATGACCCGATGAATCCGACACCCACCGGCATTCAGGTCCGCCAAGACGAGGTTGAGGAGGCCAAAGAGCTCCTCGAAAATCCTAGCGACCTCGAGGATGACGCCTCGGACGAGTTCACCAAGGACTTCAACAACTGACGAGCTTGCCAGGCTCCGCCGTTTTCATTCGCAACGCGACCATTTGT
>CAZMNF010000008.1:0-57170 GCA_964567595.1 uncultured Thermotogae bacterium
TCGGCAGCGCGGGCGCGATCAGGTCGAGCTCCTTCGCCTTTGCGACGGCCTCGTGCGGGTACGTGGAGTGCTCGTCGCACTCGTCAGCGGCCGGGCGCATGACCTCCTCGGCGAACTGGCGCGCCGTCTTGCGCAGCAGGCGGTGCTCCTCGCTCAATTGGAAATCCATCGACCCACCTCCGATGCCCGATTGGGGGGATTGTACGGTCGGGGCGAGACGCGCGTCAACGCGCTGTTGAAAGTGGTTGACAACTCTGCTATCCTGCATCTCATCCGAGATTCGGGAGATTTGCCATGACTCAGAAGCGAGCGTTCGTGCGGACCTGGGGCTGCCAGATGAACGAGCACAAGAGCGAGGGGATCGCCGGGCTCCTGGCCGACGAGGGCTACGAGCTCGTCGACCGGGCCGAGGACGCCGACGTCGTCATCTTCAACACCTGCATGGTCCGCGAAAAGCCCGAGCAGAAGGTCTACTCCGAGGCCGGGACGATCCGCAACCTCAAGGAGAAGAACCCCGAGATGATGCTCGGCATCGGCGGCTGCGTCGCTCAAGCCATGGGCGACAAGATCGCCGAGCGCAGCCCGACCGTCGACTTCGTCTTCGGCAGCTCCAACATCACCGACATCCCCCGACTCATCCGCGAGGCCGAGGCACGTCGCGAGAACGGCAATGGGAAACGCGACGAGCCGGTCATGGCCATCTCCAAGATCCCCGATCGGATCGAGGACACGCCGTTCATTCGCCATAGCTCCTTCCAGGGAAAAGTCACGATCACCGAGGGCTGCTCCAACTTCTGCTCGTTCTGCGTCGTTCCCTACACGACGGGGCTGTTGCGCAGTCGCTATCCCGGCGAGGTCATCCAGGAAGTGAGCGAGCTGGCCGAGCAGAACTTCCAGGAAGTCCAGTTGCTGGGGCAGAATGTCGACTCCTACGGGAACGACCTGGATGATCCCGACATCACGTTTGCCAAGCTGTTGGACGCGCTGACGGCGATTGACATTCCCCGGATCCGCTTCACGAGCTCGCATCCGCAGGACATCACGCCGGACGTTATCGACGTCATCAGCCGGCCGAACAACGTCTGCGAGCACGTCCACATGGCCGTCCAAGCCGGCAGCGATCGCGTCCTCGAGGCCATGCGGCGCGGCTACACCAAAGACGAGTTTCTCGGCATCGTCGACGACCTCAAGGCCAGCGTCCCCGGCGCCAACGTCACGACCGACATCATCGTCGGGTTCCCGACAGAAACGGAAGCGGATTTCGAGGAGACCGTCGATCTCGTTCGCAAAGCCCGCTTCGGCGGCGCGTTCATCTTCAAATATTCTCCGCGCCCCGGCACGATCAGCTATTACAAGTACGCCGACGACGTGCCCGACGAAGAAAAGCAGCGGCGCTTGGAACACCTGCTCGACCTCCAGAAGAGCATTACGGACGAGGAGAACCGACAACGCGTCGGCGAGACGGTGGAAGTGCTCGTCGAAGGCCCGGCCAAGCGCAAGAACGACAGCCCCGATCGCTACATCGGCAAGACCCGCGACAACCGGACTGTCCTCTTTGAGGGACGTGAGGACATGGTCGGCTCTCGGGTCGATGTGGAGGTCGACGAGGGGAGCGTGGCCGGCCTGGTTGGCCGCGTGGTCGCCGACTGAAGCGCGCATGCCCGCTTGATACAATTTCGTCAATATGATGACCCCCATTGAGCGACGCCAGTCCCGAGTCGTCCACGTCGGCGACGTCCCAATCGGCGGCGATCACCCCATTGCCGTCCAGTCGATGACCACCGTCGACACGCGCGACACCCAAGCCTCCGTGGATCAGATCCACGACATGGAACAAGTGGGTTGCGAGATCGTCCGCGTGTCCGTGCTCAACATGGACGCGGCGGACAACCTGAGCGAGATCAAGCGCCAGATCAACATTCCCCTTGTGTCCGACATCCACTTTGATCATCGCCTCGCGCTGGAGGCGATCCGGCAAGGCGTCGACAAGGTCCGCCTCAATCCGGGCAACATCCAGAAACCCGACAAGATCAAGGAAGTCGTCCAGGCTGCCAAGGACGCGGGCGTCCCCATTCGCGTCGGCGTCAACTCCGGGTCCCTGCCCAAGGATCTCTTGATTAAGCACGAGGGCGCGACGCCCGAGGCCATGGTCGAGGCCGGGCTTCGCGAGATCGAGATCCTCGAGAACGAAGGCTTCGCGGATATCGTCATCTCGCTCAAGTCGACCGACGTCCGCATCATGATCGGCGCGTATCGGCTCATGGCCGAGCAGGTCGATTACCCGCTCCATCTCGGGGTGACCGAGTCGGGCATGGGCGACGAGGGCGTCGCCAAGAGCTCGCTCGGCATCGGGTCGCTGTTGGAGCAGGGCATCGGCGACACGTTGCGGGTCTCGCTCACGGGCGATCCGACGCGCGAGGTGAAGGTCGCCTACCACATCCTCGGCGCGCTCAATCTGCGGTGGCGCGGCGTCCAGTTCAGTTCGTGCCCCACGTGCGGACGCATCGGGATCAACTTGGAAAAGATCGTGACCGAGGCCCAAGAGCGGCTGGAGGACGTGCAAGCCCCCATCAAGGTCTCGCTGATCGGCTGTGTCGTCAACGGCATCGGCGAAGCGGGCCATTCGCATATCGGCCTGGTCGGCTACGACCAATCGGGCACGCTCTTCAAGGACGGCGAGCCCGTGCGGCAGCGGATTCCCGAGGATCAACTCGTGGACGAGCTGGTCGATCTGGTCCACGAGTACGAGACGGAGCTGCAGTCGGCCAACGGGCAAAGCAGCAGCTGATGCGTCCATAAGTGCCGACGGACACGACCGGTGGCCATGGTCCAACTAAGGACGATGCTCTGGAAGATCGGGGTCAACATCGCCGCGGTGGCGCTGATCATCGCCGGGATCATCCTCGGCCCGCTCCCCGTGCTCCCGGGGTCGCCGCTCGTGATCGCCGGCATTGTCATGCTCAACTTCAAAGGCAAGAAGGCGCTATTGCTGAAAATCGGGCGGACGCGACCGATGCAATGGATCATGGCGCGATCCCCGCAACTGGCAACGTTCTGGCAGAAGCTGGGCCTGCGCCCTTGACGCCCATCGCATCAGAGCCTATACTTAAGTGCCCTTGCGGACTATGGCCATATCAGCGATCGTCCCCGCGTACAACGAGACGGACCGCCTTGAGAGCGTCGTCGAGCCCCTCAGGGCCGCGCCGTCCATCGACGAGGTTGTCGTCGTCGACGATGGATCGATCGACGACACGGTTGAGGTCGCCCGGGCCCTTGGCGTGCGCGTGGTGGAGCTCGGCGAGAATCAGGGCAAGGCGGCCGCGCTCGACGCGGGCGTGAAGGCCGCTCGGAACGAGGCGCTCCTCTTTTTGGACGCGGATCTTGTCGGGCTCAGACCGGAGCACGTCGAGCTGCTCGCGCGAGTCTATCAGGAGACGTCGCCCCACATGGTCGTCGGCGTCTTCAAAAGCGGCCGCCTCAACACGGACCTCTCGCAAAGCATCGCCCCGTATCTATCGGGACAGCGCGTGCTCTCGCGCCGCATTTGGGAGCGGCTGTTGGAGCGCGAGTCGCTGGAGTTCGGCGTGGAAATGGCGCTGACGAAGCTCTCGCTCAAGGAGGACTGGCACGAGGAACGCGTCTATCTGGAGGGCGTCACTCACGTCATGAAAGAAGAGAAGCGCGGTTTCTCCGAAGGGTTTCGCCAGCGTATCACGATGTACGGCGACATCCTGCGCTCGTTCTTCAGCCGCACCGGCTGACGGCGCCCTCCGATTTCGGTACACTGGACGCACGTTATGGACTCTTCGCCTATCGGCCGCATGGCCGAGACCGATCCCCAAATCCATCAGGCCTTTCAGGACGAGCTGGCCCGCCAACAAGGAACCGTGGAATTGATCGCCTCGGAAAACTTCGCCAGCCCAGCGGTTCTGGAAGCCCAAGGCTCCGTGCTGACCAACAAGTACGCCGAGGGCTATCCCGGCCGCCGCTATTATGCGGGCTGTGAGCACGTCGACCGGGTGGAAGAGCTCGCCCGCGAGCGGCTCTGCAAGCTCTTCGGGGCGGATCACGCCAACGTGCAGCCCCATTCGGGCTCCCAGGCGAACATGGCTGTCTATTTCGCGGTCTTGAACCCCGGCGACACGATCATGAGCATGGCCTTGGACCACGGCGGGCACCTCTCGCACGGCCATCCGGTCAATTTCGCCGGCCAGTTCTACCGCGTCGTCACCTACGGGGTGGACCGCGACACCGAACGCCTCGATTATGAGGCGTTGCGCCGCCAAGCATGGGAGGCCCGGCCGACCCTGATGGTGGCGGGCGCCAGCGCCTATCCGCGCACGATCGACTTCGACCGGATGCGGGCGATTGCCGACGAGGTCGGCGCGTACCTCATGGCCGACATCGCGCACATCGCCGGCTTGTGTGCGGCCGGGGCGCATCCCTCGCCCGTTCCTCATGCCCATTTCGTCACCACGACGACCCACAAGACGCTCCGCGGCCCGCGCGGCGGCGCCGCCCTCTGTCGTGCCGACCTGGCCAAGCAGCTTGACAAGACCGTCTTTCCCGGCATCCAGGGCGGGCCGCTCATGCACGTTATCGGCGCCAAGGCGGTGGCGTTCCAGGAGGCGTTGAGCAAAACGTTCGAGCAGCATCAGCATCGCATTGTGGAGAACGCGCAAGCGCTGGCGGCGGCGCTGGCCGAGCGCGGGTATCGGCTCGTCTCGGGTGGGACCGACAACCATCTCCTGCTCGTCGATCTCCGACCGAAGGGAATCACCGGAGCGGAGGCTGAAGCCCGCCTCGAGGCGATCGGCGTAACGGCGAACAAAAACGCCATCCCCTTCGACCCGGAAACGCCCAAGGTGACGAGCGGCATTCGCCTGGGCACGCCGGCGGTCACGACCCGAGGCATGGACGCCGAGGCCATGGAGCGCATCGCCGAGCTGATCGATCGGGCCTTGTGCGGGGAATCCCAGGATCAGCTCCGCCGCGACGTGGGAGAGCTTTGCGCGGCATTCCCGCTCTACGCGAGCCGATAAGCTTGTCAGTTTAGGGAGAGCAAGCTATAATAGCAGTCTAGGTGAGAGTTGCCCGTCCAATCACTTTCGCACATTCCGTCATGCCAATGATTCAGGCGGCCCCATCAACTGGCCCCCATTCGCCGCCCGATGAGGAGGTATCGTCCCCATGGACATCAGCGATTTGAGAGCCAAGAGCATGAAAGACCTGCGGGAGATCGCCCAAGATCACGGCCTCAACGGCCTCTCGCAGATGAAGAAGGAAGAGCTTGTCTGGTCGATCCTGGAGGTGCTCACGGAGAAAGAAGGCCTGAGCATCAAGAACGGCGTGCTGGAAATCCTGCCCGACGGTTATGGATTCCTCAGGGATAAGTCATGCCTGCCGGGCAAGAACGACATTTACGTATCGCCGTCGCAGATCAAGCGGTTCGGACTCAAGGACGGCGACATCGTCCGCGGCAAGGTCCGTCCGCCCAAGGACGACGAAAAGTATTACGCGCTGCTGAAGGTCCAGGAGATCAACTTCGACGAGCCGGACAACATCCGAAATCGGACCGATTTTTCCGATCTGACGCCGTATCACCCGACCGAGCAGCTCCACTTGGAGTACAACGGCGAGGAGTACTCCACGCGGATCATGGACCTGTTCGCTCCCATCGGCAAGGGCCAGCGCGGCCTGATCGTCTCCCCGCCGAAGGCGGGCAAGACGACGCTCTTGAAGCACATCGCCCACGGCATCATGTACAACCAGCCGGAGGCCTACCTCATCGTGCTGCTTGTGGACGAGCGGCCGGAAGAGGTCACCGACATCAAGCTTTCGCTGGAGCAGGGGGCCAATAACCTCCATCACGATCCCGAGGTCGTCTCGGCGACGTTCGACCAGAAGCCGGAGATTCACGCGCGCATCTCCGAGCTCGTCATCGACAAGGCCAAGCGCCTGACCGAGCACGGCATGGACGTCGTCATCCTCATGGACTCCATCACGCGCCTGGCCCGGGCCTACAACCTCAGTGTGACCCCCAGCGGCAAGCTCCTCTCGGGCGGCATGGATCCGACGGCGCTGTACAAGCCGAAGGAGTTCTTCGGGGCGGCCCGTGCGATCGTCGACCTCAACGAGGCAGAGGACGAGCGGGGCTATCCCTCCAACTTCGGCAGCCTGACGATGTTGGGGACGGCGCTCGTCGACACGGGATCGCGGCTTGATCAAGTCGTGTTCGAGGAGTTCAAGGGAACGGGCAACATGGAACTCGTGCTGGAGCGCAACTTGGCCAATCGCCGTGTCTTTCCCGCCATTGACCTCGAGATGACCGGCACGCGCAAGGAGGAGTTGCTCCTTGACGAGGACACTCTGCGCCGCGTCTGGATTTTGCGCAAAATGATCGGCGACATGAACGACAAGCAGAAGGCGCTCGGCTTCATTCTCAGCGAAATGGCCAAAACCGAGACCAACGAGCAGTTTCTGAACAACATGGCCAGCGGATAGCTGGGCATGGACTACATCATCGAGGGCGGGCATCCGCTCCACGGCCGCGTTGCCGTGCCAGGCGCCAAGAACGCCGCCCTCCCTATCCTTGCCGCAACGCTGTTGACCGATGCCCCGGTCGAGCTCGACCGCGTCCCGCCCGTTCGCGACGTCGACACCCTGGTCTCGCTCCTGGCGAGCCTCGGCAAGCGGATTGAGCGGGATGGCGACGACCGTTGTCGAGTGACGCCCTCGGGCCCCCTGCAGGCGGAAGCTCCCGTGGACGCCGTGCGCAGGATGCGGGCGTCGTTCCACGTGTTGGGGCCGCTGTTGGCACGCTGCGGACGGGCGAGCGTCCCGACGCCGGGCGGGGATCGGATCGGCGCACGTCCGGTTGATCTCCACCTGGACGGCCTTCGAGCCATGGGGGCTGTCATTGACGAATCGGGCGGCTTCGTCCGCGCAAGGGCGGAGGCGTTGGCCCCCGCCGACATCCGGCTGCGCTTCCCCTCGGTGGGCGCCACGGAGCACTTGATGATGACGGCCGCGCTTGTGCCGGGTCGCACCGTCATCCGCAACCCGGCCCCCGAGCCCGAGATCCAGGACTTGGGGCGGTTTCTGACGACGCTCGGCGCCTCAGTGGAGTGCCAACCGACGCACGTGGCTGTCCACGGGCGTCAGCAGCTGCACGGCGGTGGACACGCCATCATGCCGGATCGGCTTTGTGCGGGGACGCTGGCCATCGGCGCGGCGCTGGCGGGCGGCGAGTTGGAGATCCTCTGCGATCCCTGGCACGTTCGGCCGCTGACCGATAGACTTCAAGCAATGACGATCGACATCGCGGAGCGCGCCGATGGCCTCATCGTCCGTGGCACGGCCCCGCGGGAGTACGCCCCGACCGCCATCGAAACCCGACCCTACCCCGGTTTCCCCACCGACATGCATCCGCCCATCATGCCGTTGTTGGCGCTGACGCCGGGTGAGAGCCGGCTGACGGAGACGATCTTTGAGAGCCGGTTCTCCTACCTCGACGGCCTGCGCCGGCTCGGGGCGGACGTGAGCATCGACGGTCGCACGGCGACGGTCAAGGGGAAAGCTCAACTCCATGGGTGCGACGTCGAGGAGCGACGCGACAATCGGGCGGCCGCAGCGCTCGTGCTGGCCGGCCTCGCGGCCGAGGGGACCACGGTCGTGCGCGACGTGCACGATCACGTCTCGCGCGGCTACGGCGACTTCGCCGCAACACTGTCGGAATTGGGGGCGATGGTCCAGACCGATGAGCAACCGTCTCATTGAAGATCGCACCGGACACCGATCCCGAGTCTACGGGCGCGAACGGGCGATTCTGGTCGGCGTCGTCGCCGACCGGAGCCCCGAGGAGCGCGAAATGATGCAGGAGCTCGTCGAGCTGAGCCGCACGGCGGGCATCGAGGTGCTCCGCGTCGTGACCCAGCGCCGCGATCGGCCCGATTCGGCGACGTTCATCGGCGCGGGCAAGGCCGACCAGCTCTCCGATCTTGCCGCGGAATCCGAGGCCGACGCGATCGTCTTCAACGATTCGCTGACGCCCGCCCAGGGCCGCAACCTCGAGGAGCGCGTCGGCGTCAAGGTCATCGATCGAGCGCAGCTTATCCTCGATATCTTTGCGCAACGGGCCGAGAGCAAGGAGTCGAAGCTCCAGGTCGAGCTGGCGCAGCTGGAGTACCTGCTGCCGCGGTTGCGCGGCTGGGGCGAGGCCCTCGGCCAGATGGGCGGCGGCATTGGTACCCGAGGTCCGGGCGAGACGCGCCTGGAGATGGAGCGCCAGACGATCGAGCATCGCATCCACGACATCAAGGATCGGCTGGAGCAGGCGGCCAAGGAACGCCATCTGCGCCGCAAGCGCCGCGATCGGCAATCGGTGCCGGAGATCGCGCTCGTCGGTTACACGAACACGGGGAAGTCGACGCTGTTGCGCGCGTTGTGCGACACGGAAGCCCGCGTGGAGAACAAGCTGTTCGCCACGCTCTCGCCCAAGGTGCGCCAGGCCGAGCTGCCGGATGAGCGTCACGTCGTCTTTGTTGACACCGTCGGGTTCATTCGCAAGCTGCCGCACCAGCTCGTGCCGGCGTTCCGCGCGACGCTGGAGTCCGCCGAAAAGGCGGAGTTGTTGATCAACGTGTTGGATGCGTCCAGTCGCAGCGTGCTGGAACAAGCGCGCACCATCCAGGACGTTTTGAACGACCTGTTCGGGGACGAGGAGCGCCCGCCCTTGCTGCACGTGCTCAACAAGGTCGATCGGCTCGAGAGCGAGGCGGACCTGAAACGGCTGCGAGAAGCGCGACTCCAACTGTCGCCGCTCGTGGAGGTCTCGGCCATCGACGAGCACAACCTCGACGGATTGCTCCACGAGGTGACGCGATGCCTGGCCTCAAGCCGCGAGCGGGTCCGAGTGGAGATCCCCTACAAACAGGCCGGCTTGGTGGAAAAGCTGCACGATTGGGGCCGCGTCCACGAGGAACGCTACGAGGCCAATGGCATCGTCATGGAGGCGGATCTCGACCAAGCCCAGATCGGCTCGCTGGAGAAACTCCGTGCCGAGAACGGCTTGCGGCTCATCCGCGCAACGTAAACAGCAACGCTTCCAGCGTCAGCCGCGCGTTGGCGTTGGCTTGCAACAGCCTGGGGACGTCCTCCAACGCCCGAACGCACGCCCGGATGTGGGATTCGCTCGTCGTCGCCCGGTGCGATCGGAGTTCCTCTAGCGCATCCCGATGGAAAACGTGGTCGTCAAATTCGCCCGCCAGGGCCACATCGCGGTACCAGCGGAGCGCGTCGTGGACGAAGGCCTCGAGCGCGTCCTCACCGAGCTTGCTGAGTGCCTGCGCGGTCTCCAGAAGCTCATGGGCCGGTTGATCCGCCAGCCGTCGCAGGAGCTCCCGCGTGCCTTCGTGGATTTCGATCGCGTCGTCACTGGCCAAAGCCCCTGTCAGCGCCTCCAGGTCGGCGTCGCGCATGGCTGATCTCGTGCGGTCGCGGCGCGCTAGGACGTCGTCGGTCAGGTCTGAACCGGCGATCACGCCCGCAGCCCGGCTCGGGACGCCGTCGACCAGTGCGTTCCAATAGGCGATTTCGTCGGTGGAGCGCCCGTGCACGCGCAGCGCCTCCTGGACGCGCGCGCGGCTCGGCGGGGCGGCGCGCAGCACCTGACAGCGCGACAAAATGGTGGGGGGAAGCTGGCTCACGTGGCGCGCCAGCAACAACAGCATCATCTGCGGCGGCGGATCCTCCAGGAGCTTCAGGAGGCTGTTGGCGGCCTCGCGGCTGAGGGCATCGGCTTCCGCCAGCACGTAGACCTTCTGCGGGGCCTCCAACGGGCGATAGCGGGCGTCCTGCTGGAGATTGCGGACCTGACCGATGGAGATGTTGGCGCCCGATCGCTCGATCCAGCGCACGTCGGGATGGTTCGCATGGAGAACCTTTTGGCATGCCGGGCACTCGCGGCAGCCCTCGTCGGGGCAGAGCAGGCGCAAGAGAAACATCTGCGCGATCTCTTGCGTTCCCTCGCCCACGACCAAGTAGGCCTGTGCCAAACGGCCATCGGCCAACGCCTCGCCCCAGAGGGCCTCGATCGTGTCCATTACTGATAGCATAGCGCACGACGCGTGCCGATTTCGAGGCGAGAGGCCTCGGCCTATAATGGAGCGATGATCGCGCCCCCGTGGCTCCTCGCGTTGGCCATCGCCTTGCCGTTGACGGTGGTCCTTGCCGATCGGCTTCGCATCTGGGCGCCAACGGTCGGGCTCGTGGACGCGCCCGATCGCCGCAAGCCGCATCGCGGCGACGTTCCCGTGGGCGGGCTTGCCGTGATTGTCGGCAGCGTGGCGGCCCTCATCCCGTTGCTGATCCAGACGCCATCGCTCGGCTGGTGGATGGCCGGTGCGCTCCTCGTCTCGGTCGTGGGCCTGGTCGACGATCGTTGGTCCCTGTCACCGCTCGTGAAGCTCGGGGCTCACGCGATCGCCGCGGTGCTCGCGCTCCAATACGGCTTGGGCGTGCGCGCTGTGGAGATTTTCGGATGGGAAGTTCAGCTGGGCATCATGGCGGATCTATTCGTCGGGATGTGGATCGTCGGCGTGACGAACGCGTTCAACCTGACGGACGGGTTGGACGGCCTTGCGTGTGGCGCCGCGGTCGTGCTGGCCCTCGCGTCGGGCGTCATGAGCGCTGTCTCCGGAGACGGGCAGGCGCTGGCCATCGGCTGCGCCCTGGGCGGGTCGGCGTTGGGCTTTCTTCGGTTCAATCGCCATCCGGCCCGGCTGTTCCTGGGCGACGGGGGCAGTTACTTCCTCGGCTTTCTGCTCGCGCTCGCGACGCTGCGAGCTGTCGACCCTGCCGCGTCAGCCCCCCTTCCGATGGACGCGCTCGCGGTCATCTGGGGATACCCGATCGTCGACACGCTCTGGGCCGTTGTGCGGCGAATCAAGGGAAAGCGCCCGATCCTCTCGCCGGACCGGGCGCATCTCCATCATCGGCTATTAAGCGCTTCTGGTCGCTATCGCGCGAGCGTTTGGACCCTCTATGGGGGCTTCGTGCTCTTGGCCGTTGTCGGCGTTGCCGTGTGGGCGCTCGGCCGTTAGCGACGCATGCCGAGGAACATCAGCACAAAGTAGGCCAGTTGCAAAACGGCAGTCGCCGCGGCCGCTACGTACGTCAACGCGGCCGCGTTGAGCACCTTGCCGACGGCTTGATGTTCCTGCTTGGAGGAGAGCGCTCCCACTTGAGGAAGCAATTGCATCGCCCGGCTGCTGGCGTTGAACTCGACGGGCAATGTGACCAGCGTGAACACCACCATCGCGGCAAACGCGATAATGCCGACCAACGCCAGACCGGTGAAGTTCAGCAGGAGGCCGCCGATGATGAGCCACGGGGCGAGCTGGCTCCCGATGTTGGCCACGGGCACCACGGCCGAGCGGATCACCAAGGGCTGGTAGCGAGCGGCATCTTGGAGGGCGTGGCCGGCCTCGTGAGCGGCGACGCCAATGTCGGCGAGCGCCTTGCTCTCGGGATTGGAGAGCCGCAGGACCTTCTTGCTCGGGTCGTAGTGATCCCCGAGCTGGCCCTCGACGGATTCGATGGCCACGTCCCGCAGACGAGGTTGGCTCAGAGAGGTGGCGCCTCGATCAAGGATGCGTTCCGCCACCTGGCGGGCCGTTAAGCCGGATGACGCGTCCACCTGCGCGAACTTGTTGTAGGTCCGCTTCACCTTGCTTTGCGCATAGATCGTCAAGATCAGGGCGGGTAGTAGGAACAAGAGATATAGGGGCGAAAAGAAGAACATAGCGGTCTCACCTCATTCGGATAACCTGTGGCCGGTCCGTTCTCAATATTATAGAGGGCCATTGCGGCCCTCACAAGGCGGATGAACACGCCTTGTCGCGACAAACGTCCAGGGCTATGGGAGGCTCCATCCGGGCGCGACGCCATGGCTCACCCCCATTATGAGATCGCCTAGAGCTGGAAACACGAGGCCGAGATTCGCCCATGCCGAACGAAGCAACGTCGACATCGCTCTCCGGCATGATCTTGACCAACATGGCCAACGTCCAGGGGTCGAAGGCCATCAGGGCCGAAGCGGGGCTGGATTGCCCGCAGTGTCGTCGGCGGGTGACAGCCATCAGAGATGAGATCCGGTCGTGGCTGGAGGAGACGGGTCTCACTCGCTATCATGAACTCGATCGACCAATGGAAACGATATTGGGGCGTGGTGTAATGGCAGCACTCCGGCCTTTGGAGCCGGCTGTGGAGGTTCAAATCCTCCCGCCCCAACCCGCAGCATGAGTGCACAATCGAACCTGGCGAACCTCTGCCAGTTCCTCGATCTGCCCCTCAGCGAAGCCGAGCTCCAGGCGGCATTCCTGCACAGCTCATACGTCAACGAGTTGCCCGAGTCGGGATTGACGTCCAACGAGCGACTGGAGTTCTTGGGGGACGCCGTCGTCGATCTGGCCGTCAGCGAGTACCTTTTCGACAACGTCCCGCACGCTGAAGGCCGCTTGACGCGCATCAAGGCCGTGGTGGTGAGCGGCCCGACGCTAGCGGCCCGGGCTCGGCAGCTCCAGCTCCAGGACTGTCTCTATCTGGGACGGGGCGAGGAGGCCTCAGGCGGACGCGAGCGGGAATCGATCCTGAGCGACACGTTCGAAGCGCTCGTCGGCGTCGTCTTTACGCATCGTGGCTACGACGAGGCCGCGCGCTTCGTGCTTGATCAACTGGAGGCCGACATCGAGAAGGCGCTGCGCGGCGAGCACCGACGAGATTACAAGACGCTGCTGCAGGAGCAAGCCCAGCGCCAGGGCCACCGCCCCATCTACTCGCTTGTGGCCTCCGAGGGGGCCGATCACGCCAAGCACTTCACGGTGCAGGTGGACCTCAACGGCGAGACGGCTGAGGGCGAAGGGCGTCGCGTCAAGGACGCGGAGCAAGCAGCCGCCAAGCGGCTCTGTCAGCGTCTTGAAATCGTCGGAACCGAGGTCTAGAATAGCTGAGATTTAGACGTCGGGAGGGACGCGCATGCCCCAAAAGGTTTTCACCACGCCGGAAGGCACCCAAGTGGAAGACGACGCCGTCGAGGTCGAGCCGGTCTCGGTCAGCAATGAAGAGCCCATCGTCTGGGAGTACGACGACGACGAGCTCGCCCTCAAGCGCGTGGTGCTCCATCCGGACGGAGTTCGACTCTGGAAGGCCGTCCATGAGATGGACAGCGACGGAAACCCACTCATGACCTTCGAACCCCACTTTGAAGCCGAGTCGCACGACGACCGTCCCTCCGAGAACGAAAACGAACACGACTAGCTAGACTATCCGAATCAGTTTTCCACATCGATCCCTGATTTCCTGACCTGCCGTGGCATTCCCCTTTAAGGGGTCGACGCTTGGCCCCTCGAGCGTTAACGGGCTTATCCTGATCGCGATCCACAATTGTGTCGTCAGATCAATTAGGCTCCTCAGGCCTATGTTGACGATGCCTGGATCCGTGCACGAGGACCAGTACGGTGACGACATGCAACCCGAAGCCGATGGGCCTTCGTTCGGGCTGTTCTCCAACGATATAGCAGCATAGACTACGTCGCCGTCGACACATGTCGCGCTCGGACAGCTGTCAGCTCGTGACGTGACCGCGGATGTCCGACAATCTCCAATGGAGGGATCGGCGAAGGACCGCAAGGTCGCTGTGGCTCAGAATCACGTCCTTCCGGAGTCGGACCATTCGGCTGCACGCTATCCCCGGTGAGTTACATTATGCGCAAGAGTTGCACCCTCGCAGCCATTATCGGCGTCATGGTCGTTCCCTTGGTGTTGGCCGGTTGCACGTTTTGGATTCAAACGAACGACGGAAGCGTGCGGTCCGTTCAGGTTGCCGACGACTACGTCAAGCAGTTCGTCGACCGCATGGACGAGCTAAGCGCTGACCTCCTCCAAGAGACGGAGCGGATTGGCGACTATCGCCTGCGCCGAGCGGCCGTTGAGCTCCGTCGAACGTACACGCGAGCCGTCGAAGGCATGGGACAAGGGACACCGGCGAACCCCGTCAACTTGAAAGCGATCCGACTCAAACTCGACGCGTTTGAGCGCCAGCTGGATCAGCGCTTGAGCACTGATGGCCAGCGGGATCGCTATCGGACCGTCATCTGGCATTTCCAGGAGATGGAGCAGGTTTACCAACGGTTCCGGAACGTCGTCCTGTAATGCCAACTCGACTGCCCGGTTAGTAAACGGAGCCAATGCCCGACCCGATGGAGCTTTGGAGGCAGGGCGACGGAAGCGATCCCGGCCTCGAAGGGGGAATTTGGTACGCCCGGGAGGACTCGAACCTCCGACCTCTGGCTCCGCAGGCCAGCGCTCTGTCCGCTGAGCTACGGGCGCATGCGCCGATTAGTGTAGTCCGCACCCGTTGACCCGTCAAGTGAGTCGCACGGGTACGTCGGACGCATCGGTTCTTGTGAATGGAGTGCATTGACATTTGGGCCTGATCGTGGCACGATAAGTCGTGACACGAAAGGAGGTGCCCAACCCATGTCTTGGACGCTACTGTTCGCCTTCTGGTTCATCTTCTTGACTTTCTTGTTCGCCTTCCTCGTCGGCGGCCCGGCGACGACGTTCTAGGCCAAGCGTCTCGAACGATCGCGGTGCTACGACGGGGCGATCATGGGGTTGGGAACCGGAGGCTAAGGAGGTCAGCATGAGGCCCTTACGCGTCGGGTCAATCCTGCTTGTCGCCATCGTGGCCGGAGCCATCCTCGCGGTTCCGGCGCTCGGACAAGGCGGGTCAACCCAGTCGTCGCTGAACGTTGCCGTGACGACCGATCGGGCCGAATACGATCCGGGCGATCGGGTCACGATCACGGTACGAGTAACCCAGGATGGACAGCCCGCTTCGGCTCGGATCCACCGAGCCGTGCTCACGAAGTACAACCAGTGGGGCATGGGCCAACAACAGTCCATTGCCCGCCATTTCCACCAAAAGCGCCCTGGCGTGTTCGTCGCCCAAGCCAAGGCCGGCAAGCCCGGTCCGCGGCAGCTCTACGTCGCGGTCAAGACTTACCAAAAGGGCAGATGTGGCGGATGTGTCGGCATCAAGGCCGCTGGCACGGGCGCCTTTGACGTCAAACCGCGCCGCTCGAAGGTCCGGATTTGCAAGCCGGACTACGTGGTCAAGCACGTGGTCAACGTGCCGGACTGGAACGTTGATCCGCCCGTTAGCTGGGAGTTGTCGGATCGCGTGCTCAGAAACATTCGCGGCACGGCCGGCAACGTCACGTTCGAGTTGGCGCAGGCCGGCACGGCCGTGTGGAGTTCGGCGCCGCCGTTCGGGGTCGTGAACGACGACCTCAGCAACCTGCAATACTCAAAGCTGTCGTTTGACCCACAGACGGGAACGATCTCCGGCGACCTCGACTTTCGCGACGCGGACCGGAACGATCCGAACTGGCACTTCTACATCCGGGCTCTCAACGGCCAGGGCGATGTGATCGCCACGGTCTGGATGCACATTGCGTTCCGCTAGTCAAGCGTCGGTCGACGTTTGGTCGTCGTCAACGTCCAAGACCGCGCAGTGAAGACGGCCTCGATGGAGTCGCACCCAGACGCGCTCGTGCGGCTCCATCGAGGCTGCTGACTTGACGACGCTTCCATCCTCGCGTTCCGCAATCGCATACCCCCGTTTCAGCAGGGCCGTCGGGTTGGCCGCGGATAGACGATCGGTCAGCGCGTCCAGACGTTCGCGCGTGGCGGTCAGGCGCGCCTGGGAAGCTCGCCGCAACAGATCGCTCTGATGGTCCAGGGTCTGACGCGCGTCCTGGATGCGTCGCACAGGGCGACGGAACGCGTAACTGCCGATCAGGCGCTCGATCCGCAGTTGCTCGTTCTCCAGACGAGCCCGTTCCCGCTGCGCCAGGCGATGTGCCACCTCGTCAAGTTGGCCCACGATCTCGTCCCGATGGGGCGCAACAACCTCAGCGGCCGCCGATGGCGTGGGGGCTCGCACGTCGGCCACAAAGTCGGCAATGGTGAAGTCGACCTGATGGCCCACCGCGGAGACGATCGGAACGCGGGAGCGGAACATCGCGCGGGCGACGATCTCCTCGTTGAACGCCCAGAGATCCTCCAACGAGCCGCCGCCCCGACCGACAATGAGCGCGTCCAACGGTTCGAATTCGCGATGGTAGCGATTGGCTTGCTGGATGGCGTGCGCAATCTCGGCCTTGGCCTCATCGCCCTGGACCCGAACGGGCCAGAGCCGGAGCTCGAGCATGGGGTACCGCCGGGCGAGCACGGAGCAAATGTCGCGGAACGCCGCGCCGCTTCCGGAAGTGACGACGCCGACTCGCTGGGGAAACCGGGGCAGCGCCGTCTTGTGCTCTTCCTCGAACAGCCCTTCGTTCTGGAGCTTGGCCTTGAGTTGCTCGAACGCCAATTGGAGTTTGCCGAGTCCTGCCTCCTTCAGCTGGCGGACGGCGATCTGGTATTTCCCCCGGCGCTCGTAGATCGTCAGCGAGCCGAACGCGAGCACGTTCATGCCGTCCTCCGGCGTGAAGTCGAGATCCTTGACGTAACCGCGGAACATCACGGCGTCCAATTCCGACGATTCGTCCTTCAGCGTGAAGTAGCAGTGTCCGGAGCGGAATTGCCGAAAGTTGGAGATCTCGCCCTCCACCCAGAGCTTGGGAAACTCGCCCTCCAGCAGCTCGCGAACGACGGCGTTCAGGTCGGAGACGGAATAGATGCCCGGTTCGTCTGTTGAGGTCTCAAAGGGCAGTTCGTTCATCGGCGGCATGGCTTGAACAGCTTAGGGCGATTCGTGAGCCCCAAGCAAGAGCCGCATTACGTCGTATGAACGATGGCCGTGCCGGCTTTGCCGGCCAGGCCGTCGCGCGCTCGTCCCAACGACGTGATCACGGCCCGCTGACCGCCGTTCTCGAGGAAGCGCACGGCCGCCTGCACCTTCGGACCCATGCTGCCCTCGGGAAATTCGCCGTCCGCCAGGCGGGCCTTGGCCTCGGTCAGCGGGAGCCGATCGAGGTCGCGTTGCTCCGGCGTTCCGTAGCGAAGCGCCACGCGCTCCACGTCGGTCAGGATCATGAGCGTCTCGGCGTCCAGCGAGCTGGCCAGGCGCTCGGTTGCCAGGTCCTTGTCGATGACCGCTTCGATGCCTTCCAGTTGACCGTCCCGGCGGATGACGGGAACGCCGCCGCCCCCGCAGGCGATGACGAGTTGGCCGTGTTCGACCATGGCCCGGATGCTGGAGGCTTCGATGATCTCCATCGGGAGGGGGGACGGCACGACGCGCCGGAACGGGCGTTCTCCGTTGCCCACGTCCTTGATGACGTAGTCGGGCTGGCCTGCCAGGCGTTGGGCTTCGGCCTCGGTGTAGAAGGGCCCGATGGGCTTCGTCGGGTTGTCAAACGCCTCGTCATCCGGATCGACGACGACCTGAGTCACCACCGAGGCGACGGACTGGGCGATGCGACGGTCGGCCAAGGCTCGGCGGAGGGCTTGCTGGAAGAGATAGCCGATCTGGCCCTGCGTCATCGCCACGCACACGTCGAGCGGCATGGGCGGCACGTCCTCCGAACTCAGCTCCTGCTGCAGCAATAGCGCCCCGACCTGCGGTCCATTGCCGTGCGTGAGCACGACCCGATGGCCGTCGGCGATGATCTCGGCAATTTGAGCGGCGCTTGCGCGGATCGCAGTCCGTTGTTCGTCCAGCGTGCCCCGTCCTTGGGCCGAGGAGATCGCGTTGCCGCCCAAGGCGATAACGGTCGGCTGTCGGGCATCCGAGGTGGCCATGGGGATTCCATCCTAGACGGTATCGACCTTGATCAGGTTGGTGGTGCCGGGCACGCCGAAGGGCGCGCCGGCGGTCAGCACGACGGGCACATCGGAGGGAACCTCGAAGTGTCGCGCGGCAGTTTCAATGGCGCGGCGCAGCATCAGTTCGGTGTTGTCGTGATAGCCGACGACCACCGAATACAGGCCCCAGACGAGCGCCAGTTTGTTGCGCACGCGTTCCGAATACGTCACGACGATGATGGGCGTGCGCGGCCGGAACTTGGCCACGAGCCTGGCCGTCGATCCCGACGCCGTCGAGGGGATGATGGCTGCGGCTTCGATCCGTTCGGCAATCTCGCAGGCCGATTCCCCGATCGCCTCGGTGACGGACGATTGGCCCCCTTTGAGGCGATGGTAGACTTCCTCGTCGCGCTCGATCCGCTCCGCGACGGTCGTCATCACCTCGACCGTCGCCACCGGATAGTCGCCGATGGCCGTCTCCTCGCTGAGCATGATGGCGTCGGTGCCGTCCATGATGGCGTTGGCCACGTCGGCGACCTCCGCGCGGGTCGGCGTTGGGGCGTCGGTCATCGACTTGAGCATCTGGGTGGCGATGATGACGGGTTTGCCCGCGTCGTTGCATTTGGTGACGATCTGCTTCTGGGCGAGCGGAACTTCCTCGTAGGGCAGCTCCACGCCGAGGTCGCCGCGGGCCACCATGATGCCGTCGGCCGCGTCGATGATCTCGTCGATGTGGTGGAACGCCTTCGGCGTCTCGATCTTCGCGATGACGTCGATGGGCGCGTCGCCGACGACGTCCCGGACTTGTTGGATATCGGCGGCTCGCTGCACGAAGGAGACGGCCAGCCAATCGACGTCGAGATCGACGGCAAAGCGCAGGTCCGCGTCGTCGTGCGCGGCCATGGGGATGTCGACCTCCGGCACGCTGATCCGCTTGCGCTCGGCGAGCACGCCATCATTTTGCACCTCACAAACGACGTCGCCCTCGACGACCTCGTCCACGGTCATCACGATCTCGCCGCCCGCCAACATTACCTCCATGCCCGGCTTGACGTAGTCCGCAAAGTCGGCTCGGTCGACGTAGACGCGGTTCTGGTCGCCGATGATCGATTCGTTCGTGAGCGTGAACGTTTGTCCGGCCCGCAGCCCCACGTGTTCGCCCTGGAGCGTCCCGGTCCGAATGCCTTCGCCTGGCGCGTCGGCCATGACGGCCAACGGGGTCTGGAGATTGGTGGCCACCTGACGGACGCTTTCGAGCATCTCACGGTGGGTCTCGGCGTCGCCGTGCGCCAGGTTGAGTCGCACGACGTTCATGCCCGCCCGAATCATTTCCCCGATCGTGGAGGCGTCGTGGGACGCCGGCCCGAGCGTGGCGACGATCTTGGTTTTCTTCAGCGAGTGGTCCATGTGCGCGGTCATCGCCTCGTTCGTGGAATGGCCTGCCGAACGGACGTTCGGCAGGTTGCCGTCCGAGTTCGCTCCATTGTTGGGAAAGCCTAGTGTATCAGCTCGCCTGCAACGCGCCAACGAACCCGCGCATCGGAGCTGGACGCGACGCGCACGGGCATGATATAGATCATAGCGACGCTTGCGACCGGTACCTACGATAGCTTACTGTGTCAGCCAATCGGTCGCCCACAATATCGACATGACGGCTTCGAACCTCAACGTTCACAAGGGATGGAATCGTGGCTGAACGACCAACCGTCAAAACCAGAGGGCCCCGAACGGGCACGTCGCTCCGCGAGGCCTTGCGGTATCGGGGCGGCGTGGGCCAATGGGCGTGGATTCTCCACCGCGTGACCGGGCTCGGCGTCCTGCTTTTCCTGGTCTTGCACATCGTCGACATTTACATGGCCGCGTTCGGCCCGGCCGTGTTCAACAAGTTGCTGTTCATCTATCACAGCATCGTGTTCAAGCCCCTGATCATCCTGCTCATCTTTGGCGTCGTCTATCATGCCTTCAACGGCCTGCGGCTCGTGATGATCGACCTGTGGCCCAAGACGGCACTGGCGCAGCGCGAGATGTGGTACGGCGCCATGGCGATCAGCCTCGGCGTGACGTTGGTCTCGATCGTGGTGATGATCTAGAGGAGGCATTTGCACCCTATGGCTATTCCCCCGTCGCGCGCCCACTCCGGCAGCAACTTCGAGCGCTGGTCCTGGTACTTCATGCGCATTTCCGGCGTGGTGCTGTTGTTCATTGCCGTGTTCCACCTGCTCTGGATGCACTGGGTGATCGGCCTCGCCAACATCGAGTTCGAGACGATCGTCGCCCGTTGGACGGGGTCATTCGGGCCGTTCTGGCGCGTCTATGATCTGCTGCTGCTGACGTTTGCGCTGACGCACGGCATGAACGGGCTGCGCTGGGTCATCGACGACTACGTCCACGGCCGCGGCGCCAACACGACCTTGAAGGCCGTTTTCGGCCTGTTGTTCGTTGTCTTGATTGCGATCGGCGCCTACGTCATTTTCACGTTCAGCGCGCCGCCGGAGATGGCGCTCAAGGGGGCGGGCATATGATCCATCGGCACTATCACGACGTCGTTATTGTCGGCGCGGGCGGAGCCGGGCTCATGGCCGCGCTGCATGCCTCTAGGGGCGCCGACACCGCGGTGTTGAGCAAGCTCTATCCGACGCGCTCGCATACGGGCGCCGCGCAGGGCGGCATCGGGGCTGCCTTGGGCAACCTCGAGGAGGACCGCCCCGAGTGGCACACCTACGACACGATCAAGGGCAGCGACTATCTGGCCGATCAGGACGCCGTGGAGCTCATGTGCCGCGAGGCGCCGGAGACGATCATCGAGCTGGAACACCTCGGACTCCCCTTCGATCGCACCGACGAGGGCCGCATCTCCCAACGCCGGTTCGGCGGCCACACCAACAACGATACGGAGCAGCCCGTCCGCCGGGCGTGCCACGCCGCCGACCGCACGGGCCACATGATCCTGCAGACGCTCTATCAGCAGTGCATCAAGAACGAGGTCAACTTCTTCGACGAGTTCCAAGTGATCGACCTTTTGCTCGACGATGGGCGCGTGGCTGGCATTGTGGCTTACGACATCGACGCTGGCGAATATCACATCTTCCAGGCCAAGAGCGTGCTCTTTGCCACTGGCGGCTGGGGCCGACTCTGGTCGGTCTCCAGCAATGCCGTGACGCTGGGCGGCGATGGGGCCGCGGTCGTCTATGAACGCGGCGTCCCCCTGGAGGACATGGAGTTCTATCAGTTCCATCCCACCGGCATCTATCGCATGGGGATCCTCATCACCGAAGGCGTCCGCGGCGAGGGCGGCGTGCTCATCAACGACGAAGGCGAGCGGTTCATGGACCGCTACGCGCCGACGATCAAGGATTTGGCGTCGCGTGACGTCGTCTCGCGGGCGATCTACTTGGAAATTCAAGACGGGCGCGGCATCAACGGCGAGGACTACGTCTATCTGGACGTGCGGCCCGAGACCGTCAATCGCTACCTGCCCGACGACCGCGAAAGGGTCACGGCAGAGCACTTAAAGCAGCGACTGCCCGACATCCTCGACTTCTGTGAGACGTATCTCGGCATCAACCCCGTGAAGGAACCGATCCCCATCCAGCCGACCGCTCACTACGCCATGGGCGGCATTCCCACCAACGCCCACGGGGAGGTCGTGATCGACGCCGACAACACGCCCCTGCCCGGCCTTTTTGCCGCGGGCGAGACAGCGTGCGTGTCGGTCCATGGGGCCAATCGGCTCGGCACGAACAGTCTGTTGGATCTCGTCGTCTTCGGCAAATTGGCGGGACAACGGGCCGCCCAGCATGCCGGCGAGGCCAGCTGGATGGAGGTGCCCGAGGCCGAGGCGCAGGCCGCCATTGAGCAGTTCGAAGCCCTTCGCTGCGCCAATGGGTCGGAAAACCCGTTCGAGATTCGCGACGAGCTGCAGAAGACGATGATGACGGGCGTCGGCGTCTTTCGCACCGAGGAGCTCATGGCCGAGGCGCGCGACGAGCTGCTGCGGTTGCGCGAGCGCTTCCAGAACGTCGGTCTCGGCGACCACGGCAAGCGATTCAATCAGGATCTCTTGGAGACCTGGGAGATCGGCCGGATGATCGAGTTGAGCATCGTGACCACCGAGAGCGCCCTGGCCCGCCGGGAAAGCCGCGGCGCGCACTCGCGCGAGGACTATCCCGACCGCGACGACGAGAACTGGCTCCACCACACGTTGGCCTATCGCACCGAGGACGGCACGGCTCGACTTGATCACAAGCCCGTGGTGATCACACACTGGCAGCCGAAGGAGCGCGTTTACTGATTGGGTGACCCTGCGCATGAACACGCGAACGCTCAAGATCCTGCGCTACAATCCGGAAGCCGACGACAAGCCCTACTGGGGCGAGTTCGAACTGGACGTCGAGCCGACGGACCGCTTGCTCGACACGCTCAATCGGATCAAATGGTACCACGACGGCACGCTCGGCGTGCGCCGCTCCTGCCAGCACGGCATCTGCGGCTCCGACGCGATGGTGGTCAACGGCCAGAACATGCTCGCCTGCAAGGTGCTCATGCGCGACCTCAAGGATCCCGTCGCCGTTGCGCCGATGCGGGCGTTCAACGTGATCAAGGACCTCATCGTCGACATGGAGCCGTTCTTCAAGAAGTACCGCTCCGTGATGCCGTATTTGGTCAACGAGGATAGGCCACCCGCCCATGAACGGCTCCAGTCCCAAGAGGACCGCGACTGCATCGACGACACGACCAAGTGCATCCTCTGCGGCGCGTGCACGACGGCCTGTCCCTCGTTCTGGTCCAACGAGGACTACGTCGGCCCGGCGGCGCTCGTGCAGGCCCACCGCTTCATCTTCGACAGCCGCGATCAGGCCTGGAAGCAGCGCCTCGATCTCTTGAACGGCCGCGACGGCGTGTGGAGCTGCCGCAACATCTTCAACTGCACCGATGCCTGCCCGCGCGGCATCAAGGTCACCAAGGCGATCTCGGAAGTGCGTCAAGCAATGGTGACCGAATCGCGGGGCGAGGTCGATGGCTGACGCCTCGACGCAAATCCATCATCAACTGAGCCCGTGGTTCTTCCCTCCCGCACGACTTTTCTGAGGGGCTCTGCCTCGCCCTCGTTGAGGCCGGCGACGTAAGCCTGCCGTCCCTCGATGCCTCGATATCCGGTCAAAGCCGACGCCTGCCGTCCGGAACGGCCTGGCGCAGAGCGTCGGTAACAACAAGATTCGGAGGTGAGGGGGAGGTTGGTGATCGCCGACAACATATCGACTCGTTCCAGTATGCTACACTAATGCTGTAGGGGAAACGGATAAAGGCAATCAGCTTCCGAGAGGAGGTCGGTTGTGTATGGCCCGTGTCGTGCGAGTGTTCACGCTGGCCCTAAGCGAGATCTTCCTCGCTTCGGTCTCGGCGCTGGCCCAGGCGAACGAGGCCGAGCGGGCAGTCCAGGTGGAGGTTTGGGACGCCATTCGCCAGGGGTTGAGCTCCGCGGTCACGCGCGTGAGCGAGTTTCTGCCCAACCTGATCGTGGCCCTGGTCATTCTGATCCTTGGTTGGATCGTGGCCAAGATCATCGGGGCCCTGTTCAATCGGGGACTGCGCCGTCTCCGGCTCCGTCGGGAGATGGACGCGACCGAACAGGAGCGCTGGGCGCGGGTGAGCCGCATCTCCGGCCGACTCGCCTACTGGATCGCCATGGCCTTCGTGCTGATGGGCTTTTTCTGGGCCCTCCAGCTCGACATCCTCGTCCAACCGCTCAATCGGCTCCTGGAGCAGGTGTTCACGTACCTCCCCCAGATCGTCGGCGCCGGGTTCATTCTGCTCGTTTCCTGGCTTGTGGCGCTTCTGTTGCGCACTGCGGTCACGGAGCTGCTCCAGCGCACGCGCCTGGACGAGTGGCTCCGAGGCCGGCTTGACGCGTCCGGCGTGGCGGAGCCCCCCGTGGAGGCAGGGACCGACGCGGAGACCGGCAGCGACGCCTTGGGCCAGGCGATCTTCTGGATCGTGCTCCTGGTCGGGCTGGTTGCCGCGCTCAACGCCTTGCAGCTGCAGGCCATCACGGCGCCGCTTGAGGGCATGCTGACCGACTTCTTGGCCTTTGTGCCCAACCTCGTGGCGGCGGGGCTGATCCTGTTCGTGGGGCTGTTCGTCATCCGGCTGATTCGAACCGTGTCGGCCAACCTGCTGGCCACGACGGGGCTGGACAGCTGGTCGGAACGGGTCGGCATCCAGCGAGCCCTGGCGGGCCAGCCGCTCTCTGCGGGCTTGGCTTGGGTCATTTACGTGCTGTTGCTCATCCCGATTTTGATCGCGACCTTCGATGCGCTCGACATCCAAGCGATCACCCAGCCCGCCGTGCGGATGCTGGAGAGCATCCTCACGGCGATCCCCATGATCTTCGAGGCCGCGTTGATTCTCGGGCTGGCCTATGCCGTCGCCCGGCTGTTGGAAACCGCCGTGCGACGAATTCTGGAGGGCATCGACTTCGACGTGCTCCCCGAGCGGCTCGGCATGCGCGCGTCCCAGCTGCCCCGTGAGGTGCGCAGCCCGTCGCAGGTCGTTGCCAAGCTGGTGCTGGTGGCCGTGATGCTCTTTGCCGCCATGGAAGCCGCACGGGCTGTCGGCTTCACCGGCATGGCCGAGCTCGTCCGTGAGTTCATCGTCTTCGGTGCGAACGTGCTGTTTGCGCTCGTCATCGTCGGCCTGGGGCTCTACTTCGCCCAACTCGCGCGGGACCTCGTCGTCTCGGCCGTGGGCCGCGATCGAGGCGGTCTGCTGAGCAATGTGGTGCGCTACGCCATCGTCGTCTTCGCGATCGCCTTGGCGCTGCCGCGGCTCGGGGTCCCCGCCAACATCGTGGAGATCGCCTTCGGCATTCCGCTGTTGGCGGCTGCCGTGGCCGTGGCGATCGCCTTCGGCATTGGGGGCCGCGACATCGCGGCGCGGCGACTCGACGCGTGGCTGGGCTCCGGCGACGAGGAGCGCGAGTAGCCATGCTCACCGCGCGTGCCGAGACCAGCCCTTGCGCGGGAAGGAGGGTCCACGAACGAGGATCCTCCTTCCCTTCTGTCCAATCGTGGCGACGGTTCAACCCTGGGTAACCGCCAGAGGCTTGAGGCGCTATCGAGCGATGCCTCGATAGAGGACCGCGATCCCCTTGGTTAGCCGCTCGTACGTGGTCCCAGTCAGGCCAGCATCCCGCATCATCGCGGCAATGAGCTCGGGTGCGGGGAACGCGCGAATCGTGCGATCGAGGTAGGCATAGGCCGCACGGTCGCCCGTGATCCACCCGCCGAGTCGCGGGAGCACATGGCGCAGATAGGGGAAATAGAGGGCTCGGACGAGCGCGGAGGGCGGCGTGGCGAACTCAAGAATCAAAAGCCGGCCACCTGGGCGCAGCACGCGGCGCATTTCCGCAATGCCCATTCGATAATCGGCCAGGTTCCGTAGGCCGAAGGCGACAGTTACGATGTCAACGCTCGCGTCGGCGAACGGCAGCCGGAGCGCGTCCCCTTCCAACAGCATCGACGCGGATGAGCGCCCGGCGAGCTTGCCGTGGCCAACGTCGAGCATAGGGCGGGCGACGTCGACCCCGTAAACCGTCAGCGAGGGGTCAGCGTGTGCGAAGTCCCGCGCCAGCTCAGCGGTTCCCGTGCAGACGTCGAGGACGACGTCGTTCGGGTTCGGGTTGGCCCACTGGATGAGGCGTTGTCGCCAGCCGAGGTCGCGTCCCAAGCTCAGCACGCGATTGGCGCGATCGTAGCGATGGGCGATGCGCGAAAACATCCGAGAGACATCGGACGTTTCGGAGGGGGGCGCGGTTGCCGAGTCGGCCCGTGCCATCGAGGGCGACCGGCGTCGGTCAGAGATCGGCGGTCAAGCCGACGATGTCGACGTGGACCTCGTCGACCTCCGCGCCGGCCAGTTCTTCCAGTTTGAGCTTGACTGTCTGGATCGCGCTTTCGGCGGACTTGTGAATGGGCACGCCGTACCGCGCAACCAGGGACAGTCGCAACTTCAAGCGCTTCCCCGGCTCGCCAGCGACGGTTTCGTCCTCGTCGTCCGCCTCGTCCTCGTCGGCCGTGTCGTCCGCCTCGTCCGGGGCCAACTCGATCTGGATGCCATCGCCCTGTTGCGCGCGCGACAGCGACGTCCAGAGGCCGCCGCCCTTGACGCGGTCCGGCGTAAACAGCCCTTCGACCTCCAGAAGCGCGCCGTAGACGATCATCTCCAGTGCTTGTTCTTCGATGAAGAGTTCGCCCAGTTCGCTTTCCGACGGTTCGACCTCGTTCATGACAGGTCCCCCTTACGTTGGTTCGCGCCTACGCTCGTCGCGCGGCCAGTTCGGTCGTGATAGCTCGCAATCGATCCGCTCCATCCCCGAAGCTCGACAGGGCCTGGCTGGCGGCGTCGGTCTCACGGCGGATCCAATCCCGGGCGGCGTCGCGGTCCACGAACCTCGACAGGCGCGCCGAGCCGTCCATGTCGTCCCAATCGAGCACGTCGTCCACAAGCTGGTAGGCCAGTCCCAGATGGGTGCCGAACGCCTCGAGGTCGTCCAAGGCCTTTCGGCCCAGACCGGCCAATGTGCCGCCCGCCACGAGCGCCGTCCGGATCAGCTTGGCCGTCTTGCGGCTGTGCACCTCCTGCCAGGGTTGCCCGTTCGACGCCGACGGCGGTGCCTCCAAGAGATCGAGGTACTGGCCGCCCGTCAGACCGCGGCAACCGAGCGTCGCGGCAAGGAGCGCGACGACGTTGACGACCCGCTCCGCGCCCACGTAGCGGCGCTGCTCGCGGCCGATCAACTCGAAGCCGAGCGGCAAGAGCGAATCTCCCACCAGTATCGCGTTGGCTTCCCCGTACTGCCTATGGACGGTCGGCTGCCCGCGCCGCTCGACGTCGTCGTCCATCGCGGGCAGGTCATCGTGGACCAACGAGTAGGCATGGAAGCACTCGATCCCGGCGGCGGTCGGCAGGGCGTCGCCGGGAGCCAGGCCGCCCAACTCGGCGGCCTCCATGGCCAGAATCGCCCGCACCCGCTTGCCGCCTTGAAGCGCATAGGACACGGCTTCTTGGAGCGTGGCGACCGGCGTGTCGACGCGCTCGGCCAGCTCTCGCTCCAGGAAGTCGTTCACCCACGTGCGCCGCTCGGCGAAGTGCGCCGCCAGTTCCATGACGATTCCAAGTATACGCGCTGATCCGCGGGACGCACAACGGGCTTGTGGCTCCGGAAACGGGCGTGTAGACTAGCGCGTCATGCGGTTGGTGATCCAGCGGGTGAGCGAGGCGCGCGTCGACGTTGACGGCGCCACCGTCGGCCAGATCGGACCCGGGTTGCTGGTTCTCGTCGGGGCGCACGCGGAGGACGAGCCCGAGAGCGCGGACCGCCTCGCCAAGAAGACGGCCAAACTGCGTGTCTTCCCCGACGATGACGGCAAGATGAACCGATCCGTCGCCGACATCGGCGGCGGCGTGTTGGCCGTCTCGCAGTTCACGCTCTACGGGGACGTGCGCAAGGGGAACCGGCCGAGCTTTACTGAGGCCGCCCGGCCCGAGCAGGCTGAACCGCTCTTGGAGCGCTACGTGACTGCCCTGCGCGAGCACGTGCCCGAGGTAGCGACGGGCCGATTCGGCGCCATGATGGACGTCCACTTGGTCAACGACGGCCCCGTGACGCTCGTGCTGGATCATCCCGAAGCCCCCGCGGCGCGCTAGTTGCAGGCGGCGGGACCGCCCAGTAGAATACCCCATCCGAAAGGAAGGAGCCGTTCCATGGGCGTTCCCAAGTATCGCACCTCACGATCGACGAAGCGGAAGCGAAATACTCATCGCAAAATGGCGCGGGCGGCCATTACCGAGTGTCCCCGTTGCCACGAGCCGAAGTTGCCGCATCGCGTCTGCTCCAACTGCGGCACCTACCGCGGCGTTGACGTCCTCCAGCTCGAAGACGAGGAGTAGGCCAATGGAGTGGATCCTGCATCCGCCCGGCGCACACGGCGGCTACTTGGCGATGGTCCTGTTGCTCGGGACGATCGTCTACATGGGCTACGCCTTCATCCGCTACCGCTAGCTCGCCGTTCCGACTCAATCTGATCGGTCCATGACCGATTCCCTCCGCGAATACTTCGACTTCGTCGCCGAAACGGCGCACTTGGCCGGCTGCGCCACGCTCGAGCATTTCCAGACGGATCTCGACGTCGAGCGCAAGGCCGATCGGACGCCGGTGACGGTCGCGGATCGCAATGCCGAGCGCCTGGTTCGGTCCCAGATCGAGGCGGCCTATCCCGATCACACCATCATCGGCGAGGAGTTCGGCACCAGCGGGCCCGAGGACGCGTCGCACCGCTGGTACGTCGATCCCATTGACGGCACAAAGGCGTTTGTCAGCGGCATTCCGTCGTATGCCGTGTTGATTGGCCTGGAGATCGACGGGCGCGTGGAGGTCGGGGCCGCTTGTTTCCCCGGCCTCGATGAGTTGGTGGTGGCCGCTGCGGGCCTCGGATGCTGGTGGAACGGCATGCCGGCCGGTGTGTCGTCCGTGCCGTCGCTGTCGGAGGGCATTGTGACGTTCACGGACGTCAATACGTTCGCTGAGTTCGGCCGAGCTGAGGCGTGGGAACGCTTGAAACGGACCGCCTACCATTGCGCCGGATGGGGCGATGCCTTCGGTCACTGTCTCGTGGCCACGGGACGCGTCGAATTGATGGTCGATCCGGTCATGACCGCGTGGGACGCCGGACCGTTGCCCGTCATCCTCCGCGAAGCCGGCGGCTGCTTCGGCGACTGGCAAGGCCGCGAGACGATCCATGCCGGCGAGGGCCTCTCCACCACCCAGACGCTCTTGCCGGAAACCTTGGCCCTGATTCGTGGGGACGGTTCACCGCACTAACGGACTTGACGGAAGCGGCCCGGACCGGATGGGTCTGGCCCGTCCGATGCGTGCCCCGTTCCCACGAACGGCCTCACGTTGACGAGCCCCTGTCCCAAACGAGCTGCCCGTTGATCAGACAGCAGCAACGGTATTCGAGGCAATCAGTTTGAACAATCGATCCTATTGACCACGGCACAAGTAGGGTGACGCAATGTCCGCAAGCTTCGCCCACGTCGCGGCAATCGCTTCACCCTTCTTTCGCGGTCATCAGTAAGTCAATCGTCCCGAGCAAGGTAGGATTGGATGCCGTCGATGATGGATTGAGCGACCTGGGACTGGTACCAGAGCGTCTGTAGCCGTTCGGCCTCGGTCGGGTTGGTGAGGAATCCCGTTTCGACGATGATCGCTGGAACATGGGCCCAGCGCAGGTAGAGGCGCTGCTCGCGCACGCCCCGCTGTTCGGCGAAACCGCCCAATCGACTGGCCATCGTCCCCTCCATTTGTCGGGCCAAGCGACGGCTTGTTTCATAGTTCGGCTCGGACGACGTGTCGTGCACGAGCGTCTCGACCCCCTCGGCGCGCGCGTCGCGATGCGCGTTGGCATGGATGCTGACGTAGAGGTCGGCATCCGCTTGGTGTGCAAGATCGATCCGATCCCGCAGTGACAGGGTCTCGTCCGTCCGACGAGTGAGCACGACCCGAAGCCCGGTCTCGTTATAAGCCATGATTTCCATCAAGCGGGCAATTTCCAGGTTGATGCGCTTTTCCTTGACCCCGTTCCAGCCGACCGCGCCCGGATCGTCACCGCCGTGACCGGCGTCGATCACGACGGTCGTCGGCGTCGCTGGAGGGGCTTCGCTGGCATCGACGATGAAAAATGCCGTGATAAGCGACAGAAGCGTGAGGGCGAGGAGGGTCCAACCTGGCCTCATGCACGGCCTCCTTTATGCGATGTGATGCTGATGCGGATCATAGGAAGCCCGAGGGGCAGCGGACTATAATGTGCGTTACGCCCGCCGTGCGACGATCCGTCGATTGACGGGGTGACCCCGCGTCCGTACAATCCTCCGACGTCATGGCCTGGAACCTGCCGAACACAATTACGATCCTGCGCATCGCGACGATTCCGCTCTTTTTGTTCGCGCTCACCTCGGGCGCGGTTCCGGGCGGGGAGATCGTCGCGCTCGTGATCTTTGCCCTGGCCTCCGCCTCCGACGCCGTGGACGGCTGGCTGGCGCGCAATCGCGCCCAAGAGACCGTGTTCGGCAAGCTGGCTGACCCCATTGCCGATAAGCTTCTCGTCATGGCAGCGCTGTTGGTGTTCGTCAGCCGTGGCGAGATCTGGAGCGTCTGGGTCATGATCATCCTCGCGCGCGAGTTCCTCGTCATGGGTCTGCGCATCCTGGCGATGGACCAGGACGTCGTCATCTCGGCCAGTTGGTGGGGCAAGCTGAAGACGCTGTCGCACATCGGGCTTGTCATGGTGCTTTTGGGCAACAGCTACTGGCAGTGGGGAGCGTTCGGCCAAGAGCTCAAGCTCGGCTTTATCTATCTCGCCGTCGCGCTCGCGCTCATCTCCGGCGTGGAATACTTCTTCAAGGGTCGAGAGCTCTTCCGCACCGCGGCCTGACACCCAGCCGGTCTGCTCGATTCCGAGGCGCAGCAAGCCGAACCCCAATCTCGGAAGGAGTGCAAGGCACGATGGGGGAAAGCTCGGACAAGAACCGGGTTGTCTTCTTGCGGGGACACAAGGTCATCCTCCGCCCTTTGGAGAAGGAACGGGACCTCGAGACGCTCCGCCGTTGGATCAACGATCCGGACGTCACCCAGTATCTCTTGGCGCATCGGCCCATCACGCCGACGGGCGAGGCCGAGTGGTTCGACCAGCTGGAACAGAACGACGACGTCGTCCTGGGCATGGAGACCCTTGACGGGGCGTTCATCGGCACCATGGGGCTCCATCAGATCAGCTTGAAGGATCGGACGGCGACCACGGGCGCGCTCATCGGCGAGAAGGCCTACTGGGGCCAGGGCTACGGCACCGACGCCAAAATGACGCTGCTGGATTACGCGTTCAACACGCTCAACCTGCGCAAGATCTGTTCGTCCGTTTTGGAATTCAACGAGCGGAGCCTCCAGTACAATCTCCATTGCGGCTATCAGATCGAGGGGCGCCGCCGACAGCAGTTCTTCCGCAACGGTCGTTACTGGGACGAGATCCTGCTCGGGCTGTTCCGAGAGGACTGGGAGCCCGTGTGGGAGCGCTACTGCGAGACCGGCAGCGTCTACGAGGAGACGTCCGAGGCCTCCGAGGCGTCGTCGGCCTGAGGCCCGGGGTGCCCATTGGAGGGCATCGAGCCCAAGCGCCGCTTCGCCCACCGCACGATGTTGATCGCCTGGGTGAGGGGAAGCAGGGGCCACGCCGCGAACGTTGCGATCAGCATGGTGTAGACGTTTGCTGGCGCGCCCTTGATCCCTTCCTCTAGGCAATAGCGCTTCAAGCGGAGGTCGGGGTGCAGGTCCGGCCGATAGTCCGGCGGAACCAGGCTCCACACGTAGTCGAGGTAGCGACGCTGGGCGCATCCCCCGATCGTAACAGGACGCTCTCGGCTCCGTTCGAGGGCGGTGCCGACAAAGTCCAGCCCCATCAGGAAGCTGTTCGCCACATCGACGATCGGCGTTCGACTCATGGAAACCTGGACGGAACCGAGGGAGACGTCAGCCCTAAAATGGGGCCGTCAGCAGGCCCGGCTCCACGCGGGCATCGTAGGGCTCGTCGACGGCAAATCGGGCGTCGAGCTCGTCGACCGGGATCGTCAGGGAGGCACTTCCGGCGTCGATGCGGTGGAACGTCATCGTGAGGAGCCGCTCTTGGCCGTTGAGATCGGCGTTGCGGACGGCGTGCACGCGAATCTCGCCCTCCTCGTTGAGCCGCACGATGTCCGTGTCCCAGTTGGCCGAGCTCGAGACCGCCTGCACTCGCGCCAAGTGATTGGGGAAGCGAATCACGAAGTCCAACTCCTGTGGGTTGCCCTCGACCCACAGCGGAATCTCCACGGGCGAGCCGTTCCAGGTGGCGACGCGATCGATCTCCAAGTGGACCCGGTTGCCGCGCGCCCGTGTGGTCGTCGCCGCGGTTGTCCGAGGGGACTCGCGCGCGGCGACGGTCTCGGTGGCCGTCTCGTCCGCGGTTGTCTCATCGACCGTATCGGTCGCGGCGGCATCGTCGGTGGCCGTTGCGGGCGCCAGCGTCGTGGCCGGCTCGAAGCCGCCGGCCACAAAAAGCACGCCGGCAAACGCCGCGGCGATCAACAACACGATCAACAACTGCTGCATGGACCCTCACTCCTCTGATGATCGCTTTGATCCCCATCGTAGCAGAGAAGCCGTCGCTCGAAAACACCCTGTGCTTGCCGAAATGTGTCTTGCACACTACAATCACGTTCAAATCCCACCCATCCGACAACGGAAAGGAGCGCACCATGCATCGAAGGTCCCGCTGGCTCAGTTTGGGGTTGCTCGTGGCCCTGGCGCTCGCCGGAGGCACCCCCTCAGCCCAGCCGGGCTCGACCTCGCTGTCGATCGCCTGCGGCACCGATGGCCAAGCCCCTGATCTGATTCCCGAGGTTCGCCGCGCTGCTGGCTTGGCCGCTGGCGTCGAGTTGGACCGCGCCGTCCAGGCGGAGTTTCAAGAGCTGATCGACGTCTTCTTCGCCACCGAAGAGGAGCTTGACGCGGAGCCGCCCGAGCCGATCTCCCGAGCCCAATTGACCGCGTTCGACGAGGCGCTGAACGAGCGCATCGCCGAGCTGGAGGAGATCGCTCGCGGGCCGAACGCCCCCTGCCGACAGGTTGTGGAGTTCTCCGCCTTGGAGAACACCATGCTCGATAACGTCATGGACGCCGGCCTCGACGTGCAGCCGACGAACACGCTCGCCTCGCTCTACGTCACCCAGGCGTTCGTCCGCGCCTATCTCACCACCGATCTGGATCGAGTGACCGCCGACGACGTGCAGAACGCCTTCCCGGCCGAAGCGTTCCTCGCCGAAGCCCGACGGATCACCGAAAGCGCCCAACGAGCGGACACCTTCGAGTTGGGCCTGGCGCGATCCATTCTGACGCGCCTGTCGCTGTTGACGTTTGCGGGCGACATCTTCTCGGAGAGCTTCGTCCTGGACGAGCTGCTCAACGCGTCGAAGTGGCGGAACGTGGCCTGCGGCGGCGCCGAGACGTTCTCCGAGGTGGGATTGGCGTTCGACGGCTCGATCGAGTTCTCGCACATCGACGGCGGTGGGCATCCGTTCCGCGAGACGGCGGCCACGTCCTGGTTCCAAGCCCAGCTGCTGCGCAATCCGTTCGGCGTCCTGTTCGACCCGTCGTTCAGCGAGCGCCTCCGCGACACGGCCATCGACGGGTGCACGGCCGAACTCCGCACGGCAGCGGCCGACTTCTTCTTCCAGATCATGGATGAGGGCAATCGGGCCCAAGCGGCACTCGAGGTGATCAACTCGGACACGAGCCCCGAGTTCCAGCGCGCCGCCGCGCCCTGGGTCGCGCTTCGCTGGGCAAGCCAGGGCGACGACGGCCAGACGCCGATCGAGCTCCAACGGCGGGCCCTCACGGGCCAAACCGTGGGCACGCGAAGCGCCGCCGGCTTGGCCCTTGGGCTCATTTGGGCCGAACGCGTCCGGGCCGGCAACCTGGCACGGGACTCGGCCGTCGAGTTCCTCGGCGCGGAGGGATCCACGACCCGATCCGGAACGCTGGTCCAGTTCGCCTCGGTCCACACCGAGACCAACCCCGAGTTGGCCCGGGCGGCCGTGCTCCCGCTGACGCTGATGCATCTGGACAATGCCGAGGAGGGGACGCCCTAAGCGACGGTTGACGGGGGTTGGCCCACCATGCTAGGGTCACGCGTCATGGACGGAACCGCATGCTCGCGTCCCAGTCGTGCCGTCATGATGGGCTGGGGGCCAGCCCGGTCGTTCCTCCCGCTGTTTGCCCCCTAAGGGGGCATGCGCACGCGCAGCTGACAGAGCATCGTCGAGGCCGAATTCCGTCCGGATATCCGTCCGTTCTCCAGGGAGCGAGCTTATGAGCACCTCGATTGCTGATTTGGAATCCACCGTCGAAGAACTCCGTCGTGAGGGACACGAGGCGCTGGCCGCGTGCGAGACGCTCGAGGATTGCGAAGCCGCCCGCGTCGCGTATCTGGGCCGCAAGGGCAAGGTGACGAGACTGTTCGAGCGCCTGGGCGAACTGGGCCCGGAGGAGAAGCCTCGGGCGGGCAAGCTGCTCAACGAGCTCAAGCAACAGCTCGAAGCCGAACTCCAGTCCCGCCGGGACGAACTGGAAGCCGCGGAGCTCGAGCGCCAACTCCGGACCGAGCGCGTCGACGTGACGCTGCCCGGACGTCCCGCTCAACTGGGCCAGCTCCACGTCAGCACAAGGACGCTGCGCGAGGTCTGCGACGTCTTCGGGCAGATGGGCTTCGAGGTCTACGAGAGCCCGGACGTGGAGACCGACGAGTACAACTTCCAACTGCTCAACATTCCGCCCGATCACCCGGCCCGCGACATGCAGAGCACGTTCTATACCACGCAGCCGGGCGTGATCTTGCGGACCCAAACGAGTCCCGGGCAGATCCGCGTCATGCGCGAGCGTTGCCCGGAGCCGATCCGGGTTGTCCTGCCGGGCATGTGCTACCGCTACGAGCAGATCACGCCGCGCTCGGAGATCCAGTTCCACCAGGTCGAAGGGCTCGCCGTCGGCGAGCAGATCACCATGGCCGACCTCAAGGGCACGCTCAGCGAATTTGCCCGCCAGATGTTCGGCGCAACCGATACGCGCTTCCGCGGCAGCTACTTCCCGTTTACGGAGCCGAGCGTGGAGCTCGACATTCGCTGCATTCTCTGCGACGGGTCGGGCTGTCGCGTGTGCAAGCACACCGGCTGGCTGGAGATTCTCGGCGCCGGCATGGTGCATCCGCGGGTGCTGGAGAACGGGGGCTACGACCCCGGCGAATTCAGCGGGTTCGCCTTCGGCCTCGGCCCCGAACGCATCGCGATGTTGCGCCATGGCATCGAGGACATTCGGCTCTTCTGGGGCAACGACCTGCGGTTTTTGGAGCAGTTCGACTGAGGGAAAGGAGCCGCGATGGCGCGCGAGGGAGACGGTCCCGTTTGTCGAGGGGAAGGCAGCTGCCGCGAGTGCCAGGAAGGCGAGGTGGGCTGAGCCATGCGCGTTCCCAAGAGCTGGCTCGATCAATACGTGCAGGCGCCGGTGTCCACCGACGAGCTGGCCCATCGGCTGACGCTGGCGGGCATCGAGCTCGAGGGCCACGAGACGCTGCCCGGCGACGGGCTGACGTGGGATCGCCACGTCATTGGGCGCGTGGAGCGCGTCGAGGCCCATCCGAATGCCGATCGGCTGCTGTTGGCCCACGTGGACACGGGCGAGAGCGAGCTGCGTCAGGTCGTGCACGGCGCGCCGAACCTCCCCGTGGGCAGCTCCGACATCAAGGTCGCCGTGGCGCTGCCGGGCGCTCGGATCGCGCACGCCTACGACGCGGACGCGGAGTTCATGGACGTTCAGGCCACGGAGCTGCGGGGCGCTTCGTCGAACGGCGTCATCTGCTCGGAGTACGAGCTCGGGCTGTCCGAACACCACGAGGGCGTGCTGATCCTCGACGAGGACGCGCCCGTGGGCGCGCCGTTGACGGACTACCTTGCCGATGAGGTGCTGGCGTTTGAGCTTACGCCCAACTTGGGGCGTTGTTTGTCAATGATCGGCATGGCCCGCGAGGCGGCGGCCCTGACCGACGGCTCCCTGACGATCCCGGAGCCCACCTGGACCTGCCAGGGGCGATCGGCGGATGAGCTGGCCCACGTTCGCATTGACCATCCCGAGCTTTGCCCGCGCTACACCGCGGCGATCGTCCAAAACGTCGAGCATCGGCCGACCCCGTTCTGGATGCGCTATCGGCTCCTGCAAAGCGGCGTGCGACCGTTGAGCCTGATCGTCGACATCACCAACTACGTCATGCTCGAGTGGGGCCAGCCGCTGCACGCGTTCGACTACGACAAGCTCGTCGAGCGCGCCGCCGGCCGGGAGCCGACGATCATCGTGCGCCGGGCCGAGTCGGGCGAGCGGCTGACGACGCTGGACGAGGTCGAGCGCGAGTTGACCGACGACATGCTCGTCATTGCCGATGAGGCCGGTCCCATCGCGATTGCCGGCGTCATGGGCGGTGCCGATACCGAAGTCACCGAACAGACCCAGAACATTCTGTTGGAGTCGGCCAGCTTTGCGGCGATTAACAACCGCCGCACGTCGCAGGCGCTCGGGCTGCCCAGCGAGGCCTCCCATCGTTTCAGCCGAGGGGTGCCGCCCGAGTTGGCCGACCGCGGCAATCGACGCGCCGCCGAGTTGATGCGCGTCCATGCGGGCGGCACGGTCGCCGAGGGGCTCGTCGATGCCTACCCGGCCCCGCCGGATCCGACGGTGATCGAGCTGGACCCGCACGACGTCAACCGGACGCTCGGCATGGACCTGAGCGAGACCGAGATCGTTCAATCCCTGGAAAAGCTCGAGTTCCGTTGCGAGCGCGCAAACGGGGCCCTGACCGTCGAGGCTCCGTATTATCGCCTGGACGTGGGGATTCCGGCCGACCTGATCGAGGAAGTCGGGCGCGTCGTCGGCTACGATCAGCTGCCGAGCACGCGCATGCGCGAGGCGCTGCCGCCGCAGTATCGCCATCCCAAGCTCGAAGGCGAGGAGCGCGTCCGCGATATCCTAACGGGCTGCGGCCTGACGGAGACGATCGCGTACCGGCTGACGAGCCTCAACCGGGTTGCCAAGCTCTATCCGGATGGCGACATGCCGGACGAACCCTACGTCGAGCTGTCCAATCCGATCTCGTCGGAGCGGACCCACATGCGCCGGACGCTCATCGACGGCTTGCTGGCCACGATCGCGGAAAACCAGCGCCACCACGATCGGATTGGGCTCTTCGAGGCCGGTCGCGTCTATCTCCCCCTTGAGGGCGCGGACCTGCCTGAGGAAGCGCGTCGGTTGGGCGTTGCGCTGGCCGGTCAGCGGCATCCCAACGCTTGGGTCTCGGACGATGCCCCGGTCGACTTCTACGACCTGAAAGGGATCGTGGAGGCCCTACTGGCCCATCTCAACGTCCCGGACGCCCAGTTTCGGCCGAGCAATGCCGCGGCGTTCCATCCCGGCCGCACGGCCGAGCTGATCGTCGAGGGTACAGAAGTGGGAACGCTCGGCGAAGTGCATCCGCGCGTGGCCGATGCCTTCGAGATCGACGGCCGGGCCTACGTGGCCGAACTCGACCTCGATCGGCTGTTGGCCCAGGCCGTGGCGCAAGAAACCTACGACCCCATCCCGCGCTTCCCGAGCATCCGCCAGGACCTTGCCATCGTCGTGGACGCCGACACGCCGTCGGATCGTATCGAAGGGCTCATCCGCGAGCACGGCGGTGAGCTGCTTGCGGGCCTGCGGCTTTTCGACGTCTACACGGGGGAGTCGATCCCGGAAGGGAAACGGAGCCTGGCCTACTCGCTGTTGTATCGGGCCGCGGATCGCACGCTGACCGACGCGGAAGCGCAGTCCGTCCACGAGCGCATTCAGCTCGCACTCGAGTCGCAGTTGGATGCCCAGGTCCGCGGGTTGAGCTCGTGATCGAGCGCTTATTGTATGTCTCAAGGGGATTGCGCCGATGACCTGGCAGCGTCGATGCTTGTCGTCATCCTCAACCTCGAGCTCGACGACGATCCGACGTGGGACGTGCCGGCCCAGCTCCGGACGATGAGTGAACATGGCGCAGGTGGCGCTCGTCGAAGATAGCGACGATGCCAACCACACGGCGGCGGTGGCTGTGGCTTCCCTTTGGCGAACGGACCTAGCTTGGGATAGGCGGCCCTGAGCTGGTTGTTATTGGACCGTTCGGAAAACGAGCGTGGAGTTGTGGCCACCGAAGCCGAAGGAATTCGACAACGCCACGTCGATTTCGGCCTCGCGCGCCGCGTTGGGGACGTAATCCAAGTCGCAGTCCGGATCGGGGTAATCCAGGTTGATCGTGGGCGCAAGCACCCCGTCCGCGACCCCCATCAGCGTGGCAATCGCCTCCACGGCCCCGGCTCCGCCGAGCACGTGGCCCACTTGGGACTTCGTCGAGCTGACGGGAATGTCGTAGGCACGGTCGCCGAAGAGCGTTTTGATGGCCTTCGTTTCTGCCACGTCGCCGAGCTGCGTTGACGTGCCGTGGGCGTTGATGTAGTCCACCTCGTCCGGGTTCAACCCGGCTCGCTCCAGCGCCATCTCCATGGCCCGGCGGCCGCCCGTTCCTTCGGGATCGGGGGCCGTGATGTGGTGCGCGTCCGCCGTGATCCCTTGGGAGGCCAGCTCCGCGTAGAGTCGCCCGTCTCGTTGCCGCGCATGCTCCTCGGATTCGAGGATCACGATGCCGGCCCCTTCGCCGATGATGAACCCGTCCCGTTCGGCGTCAAAGGGGCGCGAGGCGCGTTCGGGTTCGTCGTTGCGGCGCGAGATGGCCCGGGCCTGATCGAATCCGGCGTAGTTGAGCGGGTGCATCACGGCTTCAGAGCCACCGGCGATCATGACGTCGGCGTAGCCCAGTCGAATGAGATCTGACGCCATGCCGATGGCGTGGTTGGAGCTGGCGCACGCGGAGACTGTCCCGTAGTTCGGCCCGCTCAGGCCGAACTCGATGGAGATCTCCCCGGCTGAGGCGTTCGGCATGAACATCGGCACGAAGAAGGGACTCACCCGGTCAGGCCCCTTGTTGAGGAACGTCTCGTGCGTGTCGATCAGCACTTCGATGTTGCCGATGCCGGTGCCGACGGTGACGCCGACCCGCGTCCGATCCGTGGCGTCGAGGTCGAGGCAGGAGTCGGTCAAAGCGAGTTGGGTGGCGGCCAGGATCATCTGGGTAGATCGGCCGAGACGCCGGGCCCGCTTCTTGTCCATGAAGTGGAGCGCATCGAAGTCCCGCACGGGGGCCCCGATCTTGACCTCGATGCCTTCCAGATCGACCAGGTCATCCGTCCGCTGGGTGCCCGACGCGCCCGACTTGAGCGCCGACCAATAGGCGTCCTTGCCGATGCCGATGGGGGTGACGGGCCCGATTCCGGTGAGAACCACTCGCCGCGGCGTCTCTTCAGCCATCATGAGCCCAATGGTAGCGGATGCCGTGTGAGACCATCAACTTGGACGCCATGACTCCGAGTTTTTCCGCGTTTCCGGCAGGCGCTCATGGCGCCGCACCCGGAAGCGGCGGTCAGGGCCGTGGAGCGGACCATCTGCTTGTCGGGCCCCGGCATCTCGGCGTGCTGGACGCGGGGTCGAGCCCGACAGGCGTTCCTCCGAACGGAGTCAGAACGTCGTCACGTCTAGGAGCCCTTGGCCAAGCCAACCAGCCCGGCCACGAAGCGGTCGATGAACAGATTGTAGAGCACGGCGATGGGAATCCCGGCCAGCAGCGCGCCGCCGAGCAGCGCCTGCCACTGGTAGACGTCGCCGCGGATCAGCTCGGTCGGCACGCCGACGCTGATCATCTTCTGCGAGGAGTCTTGGACGAAGACAAGCGCATAGATGAACTCGTGGAATGTCAGCGAGAACGCGAAGACGACGACGGTCAGGACGCCGGGCAGCGACAAGGGCAAGACCGTGCGCACGAACGCCCCGATTCGGCTATACCCATCGATCATGGCCTGCTCCTCGATGTCCTTGGGAATGCCCTTGAAAAAGCCCATCAATAGCCACATGCAGAACGGAACGGTGAACGAAGGGTAGACGAGCACAAGGGCCCAGAGCGAGTTCTGCAGGCCCAGCATGGCGATGACCTTGGAGAAGGGGATGAACAACAGCGTCGGCGGCACCAGGTACGTGAGGAAGATGCCGATGCCGAGGTTCTCGCCCCAACGGCCCGTCATGCGGGCCAAGGCATAGGCGGCCGGCACAACCAGGACGAGCGTGATGGCCACGACCAAGATGCCGACGAACGCCGTGTTCATGAACCACGTCAGGTACTCGGTCTCGCCCAACAAGAACTTCAAGTGCTCCAGTGTCGGCTGGGCGTTGAACCAGAAGGGGTTGTTGCTGGCGTCGGTGATGTCGGCGTTCTGCTTGAACAGGGAGATGAGCATGATGTAGAAGGGCAACGCCGAAAACACGGTGAACACCACCACCACGGCATAGAGCGATGCGCGACCGCCGAGGCGCTTCAATGGCGTCATGGCTCAGGCCACCTCGCTTCGGCGGGCGAGCCGCAGCGCCAGCGCCGCCACGCCGGCCAGGACGGGGAACAGGAACAGCGCCACGGATGCGCCTTGACCGAGGTTGCCGCCTTCGATCCCCTTGAAGAAGGCCCAGCTCGGAATGATTTGCGTCTGATGGGGCGGCGGACCGCCCTGGGTCAGGACGTAGATGATGCTCATGTCGGTGAAGATGAACACGAACGCGAACAGCACGGCGATGGCGAGCACGGGCAGCATCATGGGCACGTTGATCTGGAACAGCCGCATCCAGTAGCCCGCGCCGTCGATCTTGGACTGCTCTTCGATGTCTTTGGGAATGGAGGTCATGCCGGCAATCACGATCACCGTGGCCAGCGGCAGGACGCGCCAGGTGTTGACGAGGATGACGGAGACCATGGCCTTGTCGCCCAAGCCGAGCCAGTACATGTTCTTGAACGGTCCGAACAGCGCGTCCGGATGGCCCAACAGCCCGGATTGGCGCAGCAGCCAGTCGTAGGGGCTGTAGACCTCGTGCAGCATCCACTCCCAGCCGATGGCCCCGAGCGCGATCGGCGTCGTCCACGGAAGAAGGAACAGGAACCGGAACGTCCACTTGCCCTTGAAGTCGCGGGTGAAGACCTCGGCCAACGCGGTGCTCAAGATCAGGGTGAGCCCCAGCGAGCCGAAGGTAAAAATGAGCGAGTTCGTCAGCGACGTCCAGAAGACGTCGCTCTGCAACAGGGCCTGGAAGTTCTCCAACCCGACCAAGCTGAAGCTCTGGCTCCCCGTGGTGATGTCGCTGAAGGCGTAGACGATCGCCAACACGAAGGGAATGCCGACCAGCACCACGACGAAGATCACGGTCGGCAAAAAGAACAGCGGCGCGAGGAACCGCTCGCTATCCCAGAGGTAGCGACCCTTCGCCTGCGGCGGGCTCTGTTGGTGGACGGCTTCAGCCATGGCTGGCCTCCTGGGCGTTCGGGACGCCCCCACCCGAGTCCTCGTCGTTCTGGGCCTTCCCGGTGTCCGGGTCGAAGTAGCGGACGTCTTGGGTGCGCACGGCGAACTCGTAGTTCTGGCCCTCATCGATGGCGAACGTCAGCGTTGCGGGGAGTCGGGCGATCGTCTTCATGCTGGTGTCGCCCTTGCTGAGGGAGCCGTACAGCAGTCGATCCGCGCCCAGGTACTCCACGCGCCAGACGTAGAACTGGAACGGCTTCAGGTCGTCGCCGGCGTCGAACGTCTCCTTGGGCATAAAGTGCTCGGGGCGGAAGCCGACGATGGGGCCGTCTTCCTGTTCGATCAGGTTCATCGGCGGTGAGCCGACGAACGTCGCCACGAAGGTGTCGGCCGGGTTGCGGTAGACGTCGGTCGGCGTGCCGAGCTGGTGGACCCGGCCGTTGTTCATGATCGCAATCCGCTCGCCGAGGCCCATCGCTTCGACCTGGTCGTGGGTGACATAGATCGTCGTCGTCCCGATCTTCTCGTGGAAATTTTTCAGCTCGTCGCGCGCCTGGTGGCGCAGCTTGGCGTCGAGGTTGGACAGCGGCTCATCCAGAAGAAAGACGTTCGGCTGGCGCACGATCGCCCGAGCCAGGGCGACGCGCTGCTGTTCGCCGCCGGAGAGCTCGCCCGGCTTGCGCTTGAGGAACCCATCGATGCCGAGCATCTGGGACGCCCACTCCACCCGCTCACGGATCTCGGCCTTGTCCATCTTGATCGCCTTGAGCGGGAACGCGATGTTGGCCTCGATCGTCTTGTGGGGGTAGAGCGCGTAGGACTGGAACACCATGGCGACGTTGCGGGCGCGCGGCGGGAGCATGTTGACGACCTCGTCGTCAATCCAGATTTCGCCCTCGGTCGGCTGCTCCAACCCCGCAATGGTGCGCATGAGCGTCGTCTTGCCACACCCCGATGGGCCCAACAGCACCATAAACTCGCCGTTCTGGACCTCGACGTCCACACCGTCGACGGCTCGGACGTCGCCGAAGTAGGTCCTCAGGTCGTGAGCTACCACGCGTGCCATGTTGCCTCACTGGGGTTGCTCTTAGGCATGGTCATCGCCCCGTTTCAGGAAGTACGGACCGGCCGGAGGCCGCCTCCCCGGGCTCGGCCTCCGGCCTCCGCACGCAAGGTTTTTTGGGTTACGAGCGCGGCGCAATGAGGCCCTGTTCGGCCCAACCCGCGTAGATCTCCTCGGCTTGGGCATGGGCCTCCTCCACGGCCTCATCGACCGAGGCGATCCCTTGAGCCACCTTGGCGAACATGTTCGGGAGGACGAACGTCCCGAAGACTTCGCCGGCGGCCGGGTTGGCCGGGCCAGGATAGCCCTGCCAGACGCTCCAGTCGAGCGCGTCGGTGAGCGGCTGGAGCTTGTCCGTCCGCTCGCCCTCGAGCGCGAAGGGATCTTCGGCGAACCAGGCATCGAACAGATCCTGGACCGTCTCGGCGCCCCCGGGCTTGGGATAGCCGCGGTCGCCCTCCGGCACGGGCACCTGGTTGAAGGCGAAGGTGTCGTAGAGCTCGCTGTGCCACATGCGCTGGTCGTAGTTCTCCTCGAGATCGATCAGGAACTGCTTGGCCAGCTCCAGTCGGTCGCTGGGCACGTAGCCCGGCACGAGCGTGTTGTAGAGGACGTGCTCGCTGGCGAGCTGGGTGCCGCGCGGGCCCTCCAATGCTGGCCCGAAGGCGATGTCGCGCGCGATGTCGGGCACGTCCTTCTGGGCCGACCGGTACGCCGAGATGGAGTTGAGGATCATGCTCGTTCGGCCGCTGATGAGCGACTCGTTGTTGGAGGCGGCGTTCCAGGTGAAGACTTGCGGCGTCATCGCCTGGTTGAAGATGTCGGCGTAGTGGCGCACGGCTTCCTTGGTGCGCTCGTTGTTGAGAACGACGTTGGTGTCCTCGTCTTGGAGGGAGGAGTCGAACGACCACAGCGCAGCGCGCGTGGCCATGTTCGTGTCGATCTCCTGGGAGAGGCCGATGCCGACGGGGACGCCTTCCTGCTCGAAGATGCGCGCGCCGAACTCCAGCACGTCCTGCCATGTGCGCGGCCCTTCGGGCTTGTCCACGGCCTCCCAGAGGCTTTGGCGATAGTTGATCGGGTCGATGACGAAGCCGTGCGAGAAGGCGAAGGCCTTGCCCGTGAACGGGTTGACGGACGCCTTCCGGGTCAGGTCGAGCATCGGGCCATGGCGGCTCTCCAACTCTTCGATCACGTCGGACAGATCATGGACGGAGGGCTCGTGCTGCGGAAGCGGCGCGATGTACTCTTGAATGTCGTGGCCGCTGCCGGCCGAAAGCTCGGACGCGATCGTGGACGGAACGTCGCCGACGTTGATGTGGTCGACGGTGACGTCAACGCCGTTCTCCTCGCCCCAGGCGGGCACGTACTCGTTGTCGAACCACTCGTCGTGGCGGGGCACGAAGTGGCTCCACATCAACAGCGACAGCTGCCCCTGGCCCCAGACGCGGAAGGGGGTCACCGTCGCCAAACCGGCGGCCACGGCGCCTGCCCCCGTTGCCTTCAAGAACGAACGCCGAGAAATGGAAGACATTCGCTGCTCACTCACGTGTATCGCCCCCTGTCGAAAGTTTGGACATTTTTTGGACCGTCGTGGCGTCGCACTTCCAGAGTGATGGGCCGGGACGATCACCCCCTTGGTGTCAGTACGTGACCTCCTCCGGCTGCGCACGGCGCACGGAGATCGCCATGCTGCCTTTCAACGTGTTGGTCACGAGACAGCTCCGTTCGGCGATCTCGATCGCCTTTTGGAGCGTGGCCTCGTCGGCCGTCTGCCCGTAAACTGTCATGGTGGCCGTCTGGAACTGCTGGGGATTGCCGCCGATGTCGGCTTGGACGGTGACGTGCAGGTCGGACGGATCGAGGTCCCGAGCTCGGGCGGCCGCGATCAAGGTGCTCATGTAGCATCCGCCCAAGGAAAGCAGCATCATTTCGCCCCCGAGCGGACCGCGATCCGCGCCGCCTTTGGCGGGAGGGCGATCGACCAGCACGCGATGGTCGCGTGCGAAGCCCTGCGACGTGGGCGTATCCCCGATCTGTTGCACACTGACTTGAACGTCGGACATGGGAGCAACCGTACCATGACTCGAATCAATTCGTCAAGGCTTGTGTGTCAATGAGTTAAAGCTCTCTAAGTCTATTATTGGCTCGAATGCCGCTATCCCCGATCAATCCATTTGATGGCCGTTCAATGTCGAACCAAAAGCGATATCTGCAACACAACAACTGACGTTGTCCGCCGTATGTTCAGTCGGTTGTGAGCAGCAGCTTGCCCTTCGACTGTCGGCCTTCGAGATGGCGATGGGCCTCGGCAGCGTCCGAGAGGGCAAACTCGCGATCGACGCTGAGCGAGAGTTGGCCGTTGCGGACCCAGTCGAAGAGGTCAGCCGTTCGGCCGCGGATCTCCTGGCGACTCATGGCGTAGTGGGCGAGGCTGGGCCGCGTCAAAAAGAGCGACCCTTGGGCGTTCAGGACTTGGGGATCGATCGGCTCGACCGCGCCGCTGGCCTGGCCGTAGAGCACGCAATAGCCGCGCGGCTTCAGGCAGTCGAGGCTCTGCTCAAACGTCGCCCGTCCGACGGACTCGTACGCGACGTCGACGCCCTCCCCGTCCGTGATGCGCTCCACCTCGGCCTCGATATCTTGGTCGGTGTAGAGCACGACCTCATCGGCCCCCGCGTTCTGGGCGATCTCGGCCTTCTCCTCGCTAGAGGTGACGCCGATGACGCGGGCTCCCTTGTGCTTGCACAGTTGCACCAGGAGCTGGCCGACGCCACCGGCGGGGGCATAGACGAGGGCGGTGTCGCCCGACCCGAGCGGATAGGTGTCATGGGTCAGGTAATGGGCCGTCATGCCTTGCAGCATCAGCGCCGCCGCCTGGCGGGTGTCGACGTCGTCGGGCACGGGCATCAATTTCCACGACGGGACGACCGCCTGCTCGGCATACGAGCCGATCTGCATGGCGTACGCGACCCGGTCGCCCGTTTCGACAGCGGTCACGTCGGGCCCGACGGCGTCAACGACGCCGGCCCCTTCCACGCCGAGCGTTGCCGGGACATCCAACGCGTACTGGCCCGTGCGATGATAGACGTCGATGAAGTTGACACCGGCCGCTTCAATCCGGACCCGAGCTTCCCCGGGCCCCGGCTCGGGCGTGTCGACCTCTTCGATGACCATGGCCTCCGGGTCGCCGTGCTCGTTGACGCGCACCGCGCGCATACGTGCCTCCTTCCGCGAAGCCGTGCTTCGCTACCAGCTGGAATAGCCATGAGGATAGTCAACCTTCGGGGCCGCATCCAACTTGCCGTCCCTCTTGACTTTCCGAGATGGACGTACTCAGCCGATCCGCGCGGTCGCGGCCGACGGCCTGAACCGACGCTTCCCGTGTACACGGGCCCCCCTAGGATCGTGAAGAGGTTCGCGATGATGGCCCAGACCTCGAGCATCGATCGCTTTGACGGCGAGCGGGTCGACGAACGCAAGGCCTGGGCCGTCTGGCACGATGGAACCATCGTCGCCCTCCCGCTCGCCGACATCCGGCGCGTCGCGGACCATCAGCACTGGGCCGACGTGGAGGTCGAGGTGTTGCCCGCATGGCGTCACAACGCCCTGGCCACGGCGCTGTTGGCCCGGGCCGTCAAGGTTTGGCAGGTGGAGACGGAAACGGCTCGAAATTACCTGAATCACCGGTTCGTGCGTGTTGACACGGCGCGTGCCCTCTCGCCATAGTAAGGGGCCATGGCGCGGCTGAGATATCTGACAGCGGGCGAATCTCACGGGCAGGCGCTGGCGGGCATCCTCGAAGGGATGCCCGCGGGCCTGACGCTGGATCGCGACGAGATCAATCGGCATCTGGCACGTCGCCAAGCCGGCAAGGGGCGCGGCTACCGCCAACAGATTGAGACCGATCAAGTCGAGGTCCTGACGGGCGTCCGCCACGGCACGACGCTGGGCAGCCCCATCGCGCTCGTGCTCTGGAACCGCGACTGGAAGAACTGGCAGGAGCGCATGGCCGTGTGGGAGCCGCCGGAGAAGCGCAAGCCCGTGACCGTCCCACGACCGGGTCACGCCGATCTGGCGGGCGCGATCAAGTACCAGCATCAAGACATTCGCAACGTGCTGGAGCGGGCCAGCGCCCGCGAGACGGCCACCCGGGTGGCCATCGCCGCCATCGCCCGCCAACTCTTGGAGCACTTCGGTATCACCATCGGCAGCCACGTCGTTCGGATCCTCGATGGCGTGAGCGGACTCGCGGGCACGGATTACGAAGACATGCGCGCGCTCAGCGACGACGCCGACAGCTCGCCGGTGCGCTCGCTCGACAAGGCCGCCGAGGAGACGATGATCGCCCGGATCGAGCAGGCTCAAAAGGACCGCAACACCGTCGGCGGCGTCTTCGAGGTCGTCGCCCGCGGCGTTCCGCCCGGCCTCGGCAGCCACGTCCATTGGGACCGTAAGCTGGACGCCCAGATCGCCCAAGCGATGATGAGCATCCAGGCGCAGAAGGGCGTGGAGATCGGCACCGGCTTCGGCGTGGCGGAGCACTGGGGCGCTGACGTCCACGACGAGATCTACTACGACGACGACGGCGGCTACTACCGCCAGACGGGGGGCTCCGGCGGCATCGAGGCCGGCATATCCACGGGCGAGCCCATCGTCGTCCGGGTCGCCATGAAGCCCTTGTCAACGCTGATGCGCCCGTTGGATTCGGTCGACATTGACACGAAGGAGCCGACCGAGGCCCACATCGAGCGATCTGACGTCACGGCCGTGCCGCCGGCGTCCGTGGTGGGCGAGCACATCCTCGCCTTGACGCTGGCGGACGCGTTTTTAGACAAAATGGGCGGAGACTCCCTCGCCGAGATCGAGGACCGCTACGAGCGCTACCGCCGCTCGATCTGACCGTTCCATCGAGGGATCCGACCTTGACCGCGACCCGAATTCTCGCCACGTTCCGCACCGATCCGGGCGAACGCGAGCTGCTCCACGACACGTTCGACGAGGACGCAACCGAGGTCCGCTTTCTCGAGGACGCGGGCGAGAACGAGCGGGCCGACTGGGTGCGCGCTGCCGACGTTGTCATCGCCTTCAATTTTCCCCGGGAGATCCGGGACGAGGAAGTGCCGCTGTTGGAGAACGCGCGACTCCTGCAGCTCGCCTCCGCTGGCGCCAGCCACGTGCCGTACGACCAGCTTCCCGAGTCGCTCGCCGTCGCCAGCAACGTGGGGGCTTATGCCGAGCCGATGGCCGAGCACACGATGGCCATGGCCCTATCGTTGGCCAAGCGGCTCCACATCAACCACGACAAGCTCAAGCATGGCGACTTCAACCAGCGCGATCTGAACGTCTCCTTGCGCGGCGGGGTCTGTGGAATTCTCGGATTCGGCGGCATCGGGCGCGAGACGGCCCGGCTGATGCGCGGGCTCGACATGGCCATCCAGGCCATCAATCGCCGGGGCGAAACGGATGAGCCGGTCGAGTTCATCGGCACACTGAACGATTTGGAGCGCGTGTTGCGTGCCTCCGACGTTGTGGTGATCTCGCTGCCCTTAACCGTGGAGACCGAGGGGCTCATCGGCGAGCGCGAACTCGGCTGGATGAAGGACGATGCCATTCTGATCAACGTCGCGCGCGGCGCCATCGTTGACGAGCACGCCCTCTACGAACACTTGCGAACACATCCGGAGTTCATGGCCGGTATCGACACCTGGTGGGCCGAGCCGCGCAGCCACGGCGAGTTCCGCACGGAGACGCCGATTCTGCAGCTGCCCAATGTGTTGGGGTCGCCGCACAACTCCCCGTTCGTCCCCGGCTTCCTCGTCGACGCCCTGCGCCAGGCCGCCGAGAACGTCCAACGCTTCCTTGCCGGCGACCCAATCCGCGGTCGCGTGAACCCTGAAGATTATCGCTAAGCGGTAGGGGGCGACGTGTCCGTCGCCCCCTACGCCGATGTCGCGTCCGTCGGGATGACCGTCAGGATCCCGATTTCAGGTGAGTTTTCAAAAAATCGAGAGTTTTCGTCCAGGCGTCGGCCGCCGCCTCCGGCACGAAGCTGTCGCCGGAGGGATTGGCGAACGCGTGCCCGGCGCCCGGATAGACGTGGACCTCGTTCGTGATTCCCAATTCGTCGAGCGTCGCCTTGAACGACTCGACCGATTCCACCGGCACAACCTGATCCTGTTCGCCGAATATCCCTAAAATGGGCCAGTTGATCGTCTCCAACTGAGCGGCCTCGGTGACAAGGCTGCCGTAGTAGATGACTGTGGCGTCGAGCGAGACGTCGCTCAGCGCCAACTGCAGCGACTGCCCGCCGCCGAAGCACCAGCCGAGCGAGGCCACCCGTGGGGCGTTCTCAACGTCTTGCAAATAATCCACGGCCGCCTGCATGTTGGCGACGGCCTGCTGTTGATCCAGATTGCCGGAGAGCTCTTGCGCGCGGCTCGGCTCCGTGGCCACCTCGCCGTCGTAGAGGTCAACGGCCAGCACAGAATAGCCGTGAGTCGCCAAGATCTCTGCCATGCGCTGGATGTTGTCGTTGAGGCCCCACCACTCGTGGATCATGACGATGCCCGGATAGGTGCCTTCATCGGCGGGTCGGGCGAGATAGCCGGGGGCGTTTTCAACGTAGTTGACGTCCTCGACTCGCACCTCGTGATCCCCGAGCGGCCGGAAGGCGTCGGTGTTGGTCATGACCTCCACGCCGTGCGGGGAATCCATCTCGGATTCCGACTCCATGACCGGGGTCGATGAGACCAGCGCCCAGCCGGAGAGCGCAACGCCGACAGCTAGCAAGGCCCAGATCCAGGGCGATTGCGGAAGCATGTTGGACCTCCTTGGATGTTACGTTGAGCGGTCTGGCTCGATGCTACGGCGAGCATTTGCGATCTGCAATTGCTCGTCTCCATTGGGACTCACCAGTCGGACGGCAGCTGCCCGCGCAACGCCACGGGCGGCTCCTGGGTCAGGTCGATCACGCTGGAGCCCGCGCCGCTCAGGGGAGCATCGGTTGCAACGATCAGGTCGACGTCGGCGTCGAACTCCGCTCGGATGCTCTCAATGTCGTTGAGCGACGGCTGCCCGGAGCGATTGACGCTCGTGCCCACAAGCGGGCCGTCAGCCGCCTCGGCCACGGCCCGGTACGCGGGGCTATCCGGCACCCGCAAGCCGATCTTTCCATCGGAGCTGATGCAACTAGTCGGGGCATCCGAGGCGGCCGACAGCAGCACTGTGTACGGGCCGGGCAACAGGCGTTCGGTCCGCGCCCATTGGCGGTCATCAAGCCGCGCGTAACGTGGGAGATCCCGGACGGCTTTGAGATGCACGGACAGCGGCTGATCGGACGGACGGTTCTTCAGTTGGTAAATCCGGTCGATCGCGTCGGCATTGAACGCATCGCAGCCGAGGCCGTAGATCGTGTCGGTGGGAAAGACGATCACTCCATCGGATTGGACTGTCCGATGGATGCGCTGGCGATCCGGGTCGGACAACGAAGCGCTCGCGTCAAGATGAATGATGGAGGCGGCCATCGGGGCTATTTGCCGGCCACGAAGTGGATGACGTCGCCATCCTGGACGACGTATTTCTCGCCCTCGCGGCGAAGCAAACCACTGTCGCGCAGGCTTGACCAAGATTGGTGTTCCAAAAACGTATCGACGTCGATCACTTCGGCCTGGACGAAGCGCTCCTCGAAATCGCTGTGGATCTTGCCGGCCGCTCTTCTGACGGGCGTGCCGTCCGGCACCGTCCAGGCGCGGGCCTCGGGGCCGTCGGTGGTGTAGAAGGTCACGAGGTCCAGTACTCGATAGCCGGCCTTGATGAGCTTCTCCAGGCCCGGTTCGTCAATGCCCCATTCGCTCAGGAACGTCGCGCGCTCCTCGGGTGACTCGGCCGTGTCGACGACCTCCATCTCGATCTCCCCGTTGATCGCCACGACCGCGCCGCCGCGCTCGGCGGCCACCGCCTCGACCTCATCGACGTGGGCGCCCTCGTCGCCCACGTTGGCAACGTACAGAATGGGCTTGAGCGTGAGCGGGCTCAGGTCCTTCAGGGAGGCGAGCTGATCGTCGTCCAGGTCGAGCGCGCGCAGTGGCGTTCCCGCCCCGACCTCGTCCACGAGCCATTGGAAAAATTCCAGCTCCTTGATGACTGTCTTGTCGCCCGACTTCGACTGGGATTGCAGCGACTCGGCGCGGCGCTCCAGCGTCTCCAAGTCTTTTAAGAGGAGTTCGGTGCCGATCAGCTCGATGTCGCGGCGCGGATCGACGTCGCCTTCGGGGTGCATGACGTCGGGATCGTCGAAGCATCGCACGACCTGGACGACGGCGTCGACGTTGCGGATCTCGCCCAGGAACTGATTGCCGAGCCCCTCGCCCTTGTGGGCGTTTTGCACCAGCCCGGCAATGTCGATGAACTCCAGCGAGGTGTGGACTTTCTTCTTGTCAGGCACGAGCGCGTGCAGCGCGTCCAGCTTCTCGTCGGGGACCGGGACGACGCCCTTCTGGGCGTCGATCGTGCTGAAGGGGAAGCTGGCGACTTTGGCGCCTGCGGCCGTCAGGGCGTTGAACAGCGTCGACTTGCCCGCGTTGGGCAGGCCGACCAGGCCGCATTGGAATCCCATTCAGGATCGCGTGCCGGATTGGAGCGCCTCGCGGGCCAACTGGACCATCTCCTGCGGGCTGCGGCCGACGGGGACGCCCTTGGCCTCCAAGGCCTTTGCCTTGGCCTCGGCCGTGCCCGACGAGCCCGTGACGATGGCGCCGGCGTGGCCCATGCGCTTGCCCGGTGGGGCCGTGAACCCGGCGATGTAGGCGACCACGGGCGTGTCCATCGCGCGTTCGGCGTACTCGGCCGCCTCCTCCTCGTCGTTGCCGCCGATCTCGCCGACGAGCACGACCAGCTCCGTGTCGGGATCGGCCTCGAATTCCGGGAGAACGTCGATGAAGGAGCTGCCGATGACGGGGTCGCCGCCGATGCCCACGGCCGTCGTCTGCCCCAGCTCCGCGCGGGTGAGCTGATCGACGATCTCGTAGGTCAGCGTCCCGCTTCGGGAGACGACGCCGATCGGGCCCCTTTGAAAAATCTCGCCCGGCATGATGCCGATCTTGGACTGGCCTGTCGACAACAACCCCGGACAGTTCGGGCCGATCAGCCGCGTGCCGCGGCGTTGCAGGGCTTCGTACGTTTTGAGCATGTGATGCAGCGGGATATGTTCCGTGATGCAGACGACCAGCTCAATGCCCGCATCAGCGACCTCCAGCACCGCGTCCGCCGCGGCCTTAGCGGGGACGAAGATCGCGGCGGCGTCAATGCGATGATCGCGCGTGGCCGCCTCGACGGTGTTGTAGACGGGCACGCCATCCAGGACCGTGTCGCCGCCCTTGCCCGGGCGCACGCCCGCAACGACGTTGGTGCCGTAGGCGATCATGCGCTCGGTGTGGAACGAGCCCTCGCTGCCGGTGATGCCGGTGACGAGGACGTTGGTCGATTCGTCAATCAGAATGCTCATGGAAAACGGAGGCCTCCTCGTTCGGGAACCATAAACTCGGCCCCTATTCTAGACACTGACGTTCGACAATGAAAGCAGGGCCATGATCGATCGGCGAGAACTCGATGGGGACGCCAACGGGCGGATTACTGATCACCGCGAAAGAAGGGTTAAGCGATTGCCGCGACGTGAGCGAAACTTGCGGGCATTGAGTCACCCGACTTATGCGGTGGTCAATAAATGGCGCGGTCCATTGTCATCGGTTATCCTTTCTCCGCGGTAGAACGTTGTCATGGAACGACTGATCCTGCTTCTCGTCATCATCAGCATCGCCGGCTCCGGCTGCCAAAGCGATGCCCCGCCGGCCGCCGACAACAACGGGGCCGAGTCGGACGGCTGGACGGTTGCCTTCAACGAGCCCCTCTCTGGCTTTCCGGAGCTCGACCCGCCGAGCGCGCGCGGCGGATCGCTGGTCAGCTCACTCATCGACGCGATCGACGACGCGCAGTCGTCGCTCGACGTCGCCGTCTACCATCTCCGCGCTGACGCCGCCGTCGAGGCCCTCGAGCGGGCCTGTGGGCGCGGCGTCGAGATCCGACTGATCGTCGAGGACGATGCATCCCGTCCGACGGATCTTCCCGATTGTGTCCAATTAACGCTGGATGGAAACGATCGCCTGATGCATCACAAGTTCGTCGTTCTGGACGGTGCCCGCGTCTGGGTCGGCTCGGCCAACTGGACCTCGACGAGCTTCTTCGACGACGCCAACAACGCTGTCCTCATCGGGCACGCCGCGATCGTCGACGCCTTCGCAGCCGAGTTCGGCCAGTTGATCGAGGCCGGCAACTTCGGGCCCGACAAGCGCGACGTCCACCCCGAGCGGTTCTCCGTCAATGGCCGGTCGACCGAAATCCGCTTCGGGCCGACGGACAACCCGCGCGATCGACTGGTGGATCTCATCAACAACGCTGACGAATCGCTCCGCATTGCCATGAATACCCTCACGGACGATCCCTTATCGGACGCCATCCGCCGCGCTCGCGCGCGCGGCGTCGACGTGGAGGCGCTCTGGGACTTTCAAGATTGGGACCTGTGCCAGTTCTCCGAGGCGGAGGCGTTCGTCGCCGACGGCTTGGGAACCTGGGATGCGCTGCCGGGGCTGCTCCATCACAAGTTCGCCGTTATTGACGGGGAGACGGTCGTGACGGGCTCGGCCAACTGGAGCGCGAGCGGCATGGACCGCAACGACGAAACCGTGCTGATCATTCACAGCCCATCGATCGCTGGGCGGTACACGTCTGAATTCCAGGATCTGCGCACCGACGCTCGCGCGCACTCGGAAAGTGCCGTGGCCGCGCCGCGCGTTGAGCTGCGCCACTTCCAGAGCGTCCGGAGCGGGGCGCTCATTCAGTGGCGCCCGCGTCCGATGGAGGTCGTGGAGCGCTACGAGGTCTGTCGTCTCGATCGATCCAATGGCGCCAACTGTGAGACAACCATCCACCGCCCCGGTTGGGCCTGGTACGCCGTCGATCGGACCGTCGACCCGGGCGAGACGGTGGCATATCGGGTGCGCAGTTCCGATGGCGACTCGTGGTCGGCGTCCTCGAACGTCTATCGAACGACCGTGCCCGACGAGATCCCTGTGTTGAGCGCGGACGAGGCGAAACGGCGTCTGTCCGACGTCCAGGGCAAGACGGTCAGCGTGCGATTCCGCGTCGTCAACGAGCCGGCCCCGATCGGTGAAAACGGCCACGTCTTCCTCAACGCCAGCCGGGATTACGAAACTGACTTCACCGCGTTCATCCCCGGCTGCACGGTGCCGCGCTTCAACGGCAGCGGCCTCGACCTGTTCCGTCTCCAGGGGACACGCGTCGAGGTGACCGGAGAGCTGGAGGCGTACGACGGCGGGCCCGAGATCGTTGTGACCGGGCCGTGGCAAGTGCGCGTGTTGGCCGACTGATCCTCAAGAAGGCACGGCGGCCCTGGGGGCAGGGCCGCCGGCGCCCTCGCGGAGGTGGTCTCACCGCATTAGCGACTACCTACGTCGCGCCACCTTGTTGAGGGACCTGAAGGTGGATGTTAAAGCGGATCCCTAGGGGCACAACGCTCGAACCAACGCGTTCAATGTAATAGCGAACACGTCAACTCTGACATCGTGGAACGTCATTCGAGTAATTGCCCCGTTCCCTTGCGGATATGGCCGGGTTGCCCCTAAGCTAATCGCGTGGCCAGCGTGAACCCTCGGGACATGGACGCGCTGCGCGAGCAGTTGGGCCGTGAGCCGCGCGGCGTGCGCGCGGTCGAGGCCCGATGCCCTGTCGGCCATCCCCAAGTGATCCGCGTCTATCCCCTGGTGGAAGGCGAGCCGTTTCCGACGCTGTTCTGGCTGACGTGCCCGTCGCTCGTGGGCCAGATCTCGCAATTGGAGCATCGGGGAACGATCGCGGAGCTGGAGGCCACCCTCGCACGCGACGCGAACCTCCGGCGGCGGTACGAGGACGACCACCGCGCCTACATCGCGGAGCGATGGCACGAACTCTCCGAGCGCGATCGGCGGTGGGTGGAGGCGCAGGGCCTTTCCGACGCGTTTCTCGAACGGGGCATCGGGGGCATCCGCCACTGGTCCAGCGTCAAATGCCTGCATCTTCACTACGCCCACCACCGGGCGCGCGCTAACGTCCTGGGCGCGTGGATCGACGCGCGCTACGACATCGTCGCGTGCGGCGAGTGACGCCCAAAGCCCGCGCACGGCCTCGTTGCTCACTCGGTGCGTGCCAAGCGTCGGCGGCCTTGAGCCATATGAGCATCAGCGGCGCTCGACGAGCCGACGGAGCGCGTGGTTCGGGGCGCGTCGCCAGGTCAGTCGGCCGAGTCCGTCTCGTTCAGCAGGCGATCGATCCGCTCGGCCTGCTTTTCCACGGGATCGAGGTGGAAGTGCAGCTCCGGGGTCCGCTTGATGTCCAGGCGACTCGCCAGTTCGGTGCGGAGGAAGCCGGCATCCTGTTTCAACACGGCGAGAACGTCGTCCTCGGGCGTGTCCGACGCCGACGCGCTGACGAAGACCTTGGCGTGCTGCAGATCCTTGGTGACTTCCACGTCGATGACGGTCACCATCTCCAGCCGCGGGTCGCGCGTCTCGAACTCCAGAATCTCGCTCAGGCGGCGCTTGATCTCCTCGCGAACTTTTTCCAGAAACCGACTCATGGTGCGATCCCCCTTCGATGGTGGGGTTCCGTGCGCCCAGCGTGGCCTAAATGACTTCGGTCTGCCAGTCCTCGAGAATGACGTCGGGATGCCCTTCCAGGCGGGACACGATCCGGTCGACGACCTGCTGCGTGAATTTGCCGTCGTTGGCAACGATCGCCATGCCGAGCGCGGCGCTGCGGTGATCGTCCAGATGATCGATCTCGGCGATGGAGATGTTGAAGTCGTTGCCCAGCTTCGTCATCAAGCTCTTGACGACGCGCCGCTTGTCCTTGAGCGAGAAGGTCTGCTCCAGGTGGAGCGTCACTTGAAGGGTCCCGACGAACATGGGGGCTCACGGAGCGGAGCCCGTGAGATGGCCTAGAGCCGCTCCACTTCCTCCAGCGCGAAGATTTCCAAGGTGTCGCCGACCTCGACGTCGTCGAAGCCCTGAATGCGGATGCCGCACTCCTTGTCCTTGCCCACCTCGCGGGCGTCCTGTTGGAAGCGCTTCAGGTTGGCGATCGGGCCCTCGTGGACCTGACGGCCGTCCCGCCTCACCCGGACGTGGGCGTGCCGGGTCACGCGGCCGTCGCGCACGAAGCAGCCGGCCACGGTGCCGACCTTGGGAATGCCGAACGTATCGCGGACTTCGGCTTCCCCGAGCTTGACCTCCTTGTATTCCGGCTCCATGAGGCCGCGCAACGCCTTGCGGACGTCGTCGGCCAGCTCGTAGATGACGTCGTAGTTGCGCGCGGTGATGCCCTCGTTCTCGGCCTTCTCGCGGGCCTTCTTGTCGATATCGACCTGGAACCCGACGATGCTGACGTCCTCCTCCGAGGACGCCGCCAACAGGACGTCGCTTTCGCTGATGTTGCCGACGCCCTTGTGAATAATCTCCAGGTCGACCTCGTCGATCTCCTGCCGGGCGATTTCGCCTTCGACGGCCTCGAGCCCGCCGATGGTGTCGGCCTTCACGATCAGCGACACCTTGCCCTGCTGCTTGGCCGCCTCGGCCAGAATGTCGTCCCAGGTGCGCTCGGTGCGCTGCAGTCGCTGGCGCCGGGCCTCTTCCTCGCGCTCCTCGACGATCTTTTTCGCCTGGGAGGTCTTCTTGACGCGTTCCAAGCCGATCCCGACCTGGGGCGCGTCGGACAGCCCCATGATCTGGGCGGGCATGCCGGGCTTGACCTCCTTCAGGCGCTGGCCTTGATCGTCGAGCAGCGCCTTGACGCGGCCTTGGGCCCTTCCGGCGACGATGATGTCGCGCTCGCGCAGCGTGCCCTGCTTGACGATCGCCGTGGCGAGCGGACCGCGGTAGGGGTCGATGTGGCTTTCGATGATGACCCCCTCCAGCTCCCCGTTCGGGTCGGCGCGCAGCCCTTCCATCTCGGCCACGAGCGAAATCATTTCCAGGAGCTCGTCGATCCCCTCGCCCTTGAGGGCCGCCATCTGGACCGTAATGGTGTCGCCACCGTAGTCCTCGGGCAGGAGGTTCTCCTGCGCCAGATCCTGCATCACGCGACTGACGTCGGCGTTCGGCTTGTCAACCTTGTTGATCGCCACGATCATCGGGACGCCGGCCTGACGGGCGTGATTGATCGCCTCGCGGGTCTGTTCCATGATCCCGTCGTCGGCGGCGACCACCAGAATCACGATGTCGGTCACTTGCGCCCCGCGGGCGCGCATCCCCGTGAACGCGCGGTGGCCGGGGGTGTCGACGAACGTGATCGCCTGCCCCTCGTGCTCAACCTGATAGGCGCCGATCGATTGGGTGATGCCGCCGGCCTCGCCCTCGGCGACGTGGGTCTTGCGGATCTGGTCCAAGACGGTCGTCTTGCCATGATCAACGTGGCCCAGCACGGCCACGATGGGCGCACGGGGCTCGCCGTGGACCTCTTCGGCCTCAGCCGGGGCCTCGGTCGCCTCGTCGGTCTCGGCGTCCGACGCTGGCGCGGTGGCGGTCGCGGTGGCCGCTCCGTTGGATCCGGACTCGCCGTCGTCGGCCGGCTCTGCCTCACCAGCGACTTGATGTTGGGACGTCTCTTGGGCGGGCTCGGCCTGCTCGGCCGCCTCGTTGTCGGTGAACAGATCCATGACGAGCTCGTACTCCTCGTCCTCCAACACGGCGAAGTTGCCGGACTTTTCGATGCCGAGCTCGTTCAGTTGGTCGAGGAACTCGCCAGCGGAGTAGCCGAGCTCTTTCGCGACTTTAAAAACCTGTTTTCGCGCCATAATTCCTTTCGCCTCGAATGTTGCCTGAACACAAGGGGATAAAGCCCCAACAAGTTATCAAATCCCGGATGGGTTGTCAACGAGTGGGGCGTGGCACTTTCTTACTTTCCACCTTGGGATACAAACTAACTCGACAACTCCAGTATGTTTCATGCGCAACAGCTTCGGCTTACAACGTGCTCTCTAAAGTCTATCCAGGGGGTTGAAGAACGGCCAGGTCGTTTGGTAAGTATTCAACAGAAGCCGGGACCGCTCCCGGCAACGCGACATGAACACCATCTCGACGTGGAGGTG
>CAZMNF010000009.1:0-42677 GCA_964567595.1 uncultured Thermotogae bacterium
AGATCACCGAGCTCTACGAGGGGACCAGCGAGGTGCAGAAGCTGATCATCGCCCGTGCGCTGCTCGGCAAGATCTGACCAAGGGGCCAATAATAAGGAGGAGATCCGATGCGCGGGATCACGGCCGAGTACGTCGAGGACTACATCGCCAAGCTAACACCGGAACGCGACGCGCTCATGCGCCGCATGGAGGCCTATGCGGACGAGCACGACGTCCCGATCATCGGCCCTGTGGGCGGCCGGTTCCTCCATACCATCGCCAGAATTCAGGGGTCGTCCCAGATCTTGGAAGCCGGCACGGCGATCGGCTACACGTCCCTCTGGTTCGCCCGCGCCACCCAAGCCTGGAACGGCCGCATCACGACGCTCGACGCCAGTCCAGACATGGCCGATATTGCGCGTGCCAACCTCCAAGAGGGCGGCGTCAGCGACCGCGTCGACATCGTCGTGGGCGACGCGCTCAAGTCGCTGCAGTCGTTGGAGGGGCCCTTCGACCTGTGCTTCATCGACCATGAGAAGGAACAGTACCAAGAGTTCCTCGAAGCGGCGTTGCCCAAGATCGCGCCGGGCGGCGTTATTCTGGCCGACAACGTGCTGCGCATGGGCGAGGTGGCCGAGGCCAACGGCGGCGATACCATGGTCCAAGCGATGCGCGAATTCAATCGGTTCATGACCGATCATCCCGAGCTGGAGTCCATGATCGTCCCGCTTCGCGACGGCATCGCCCTGGCGCTGAAGTCCGAATAGCCTCAACCGCGACTACTGCCCTCTCGGTGGCTCGACGATGGGCATCCGACGGGCGCCCTTGATGGGCCCCATGAGGCCGCCTATAATGCGGCGCGTGACCCCACCATGACCAAATACCTCTTCATGACCGGCGGCGTTCTGTCCGGATTGGGCAAGGGAATTGCCACCGCCTCGCTGGGACGGCTCTTGAAAGCCCGCGGCCTCACCGTCACGGCCGTCAAAATTGATCCCTATCTCAACTGCGACGCCGGCACGATGAACCCCTATCAGCATGGGGAAGTCTTCGTGTTGGACGACGGCGGCGAGGTCGACATGGACCTCGGCAGCTACGAGCGGTTCCTCCATCAAGACCTCACCAGCGACCACAACATCACCACGGGCAAGGTCTACAAGACGGTCATCGAAAAGGAACGCCGCGGCGAGTATTTGGGCGAGACCGTCCAGATCATTCCCCACGTCACCGACGAGATCAAGGCCGCCATTCGGCGGGTGGAGGACCAGACCCAAGCTGACGTCATGATCGTCGAACTCGGCGGCACCGTCGGCGATATCGAGAGCATGCCCTTCCTGGAGGCCATCCGGCAGATGCACCAGGAGCTCGGCGACGCCAACGTCGCCTTTGCCCATACGACGCTGGTCCCCCAGCTCGGAGCCGTGGGCGAGCACAAGACGAAGCCGACGCAACATTCGGTCAAGGAGCTCCGAGCGATCGGCATCCAACCCGACATCATCCTGGGCCGCAGCGACGCGCCATTGAGCACAGCCATCAAGGAAAAGATCGCGCTGTTCTGCGACGTGCCGGGGGAGGCCGTGGTCAGCCATCACGACGTCGACCTCGTCTACGACGTCCCGCTCGTCTTCGAGGAACAAGGGTTGACGGACTACTTGATGGAGCGACTGGAGCTGTCGGCGGACGAACGCGACCTGAGCGGGTGGCGCGACTACCTCCACAAAGCCGAGCATCCTGAGCACCGGCTCCGCGTCGCCCTCGTGGGCAAATACACCGATCTGCGCGACAGCTACGTCAGCTACGTCGAAGCCCTGGGCCACTCGTCGGCGCACCACCGAGCGAGCACGGAGATCGTCTGGATCGAAGCCGACGAGTATCGCGACGCATGGCTAGAGGACGTCGACGGCGTGATCGTGCCCGTCGGCTTCGGCCACCGCGGCGCCGAAGGCAAGATCGACGCGATCCGCTACGCGCGCGAGAACGGGCTTCCGTTTCTCGGGATCTGTTACGGGTTCCAAATGGCGGTCGTCGAGTTCGCCCGCAACGTCCTGGGCCTCCGGGAATCCAACAGCACCGAGTTCGAACGCGACGCCGAGCATCCCGTCATCGACTTGATGCCGGAACAGCGCCACCTTGCCGATAAGGGCGCCACCATGCGGCTCGGTTCGTATCCCCTCCACCTCAGGCCGAACACGCTCGCGCACGCGCTCTACGACGCCGAGGAGACCGAGGAGCGCCATCGCCATCGCTTCGAGGTCAATCCGGACTACATCCCGTCGCTCGAAGAGGCCGGCTTGCGCTTCTCCGGCGCCTCGACCGACGGACGCCGCATGGAGATCGCGGAAATTCCCGATCATCCCTTCTTTATCGCGTCCCAGTTCCATCCGGAGTTCAAGTCGCGACCGACCTCGCCCCGACCCTTGTTCATGGGATTTGTGCACGCATGTCTCCATCGAAGCGGCCCACCGAGCTCGAGCGCGCCCGATCCCGGCGACGTGGCAGCCCGCTCCTCCTGACGCTGGCGCTGCTCGCGGTCATCGCCAGCGGGTGCGGAAGCACCGGCGAGTCGTCCCGTTCGGCCGAGCCATCCGACGGCCCCGCAATTGCCATCCGGCAGGGGACGCTCACGCACCACGACGCGTCGGGTCGGCTTGTCTGGAGCCTGCACGCAGCCGAGATAAGCTACGAGCGCGGCCGCGACCGGAGCCGCGCCCGCGACGTCCGCGTGCGCTTTATGGGCGAAGCCGCCGCCGAGGAGCGCCAGACGGCCGCGTTGACGGTCCGGGCGGACCGGCTCGTCGTCGAGCATCGGACGCGGGACCTCCGGCTGCAGGGCGACGTCCGCGGCGAGGGGGGCGACGGCCTGACGTTCGAGACCGACCGGGCCCACTGGGACGCCGAGCAACGTCGCATCACGGGCGAGACCGACGTCCGCATCCGACGGGACGACCTCGACATGCGCGGGGCGGGCTTCAGCTACGACCTGCGGTCGGCGAACCTGACGATGCAGAGCGCGTCGCTGCAGGTCCCATTGGAGGACACGCGCTGAGATGCCGACGCTGGAAGCCGAAAATCTGTGCAAACGCTACGTCGCTCGGCGCATCGTCGACGACGTTTCGCTCCGCGTCGAGCCCCAGCAGGTGATCGGCCTGCTGGGGCCGAACGGCGCGGGCAAGACGACAACGTTCCACTGCATCACGGGCCTGGTCGCGCCCGGTTCAGGGCGAATCACGCTCGACGGCACGCCCATCACCCATTGGCCCTTCCATCGGCGCGCACGGGCCGGACTCCACTATTTGCCCCAGGAGGCGTCCGTCTTCCGCAAGCTCTCCGTCACGGACAACCTCCAGATCGTGCTGCAGGGACGCGGCGTCCGGCGATCGGACCGCCAGGCGCGCGTCGACGAGCTTCTCCAGAAATTGGGCATCGTGCGGCTGCGCCGCCAGCGCGCCGACACGCTGTCCTCGGGCGAGCGCCGCCGGGTGGAGATCGCCCGAGCGCTGGCCGCTGAGCCCCAATATCTGCTGCTCGACGAGCCGTTTACGGGCATCGACCCGCTCTCCATCGAGGAGCTGCAGGAGCTGATCGAGGAGCTGAAATCCGACGGGCTCGGCGTCGTCCTGACCGACCACAACGTCCGCGAGACGCTGCGCGTGACCGACTACGTCTACCTCATCCAGGCCGGCCAGGTGTTCTGGGAAGGCCCACCCGACCGGATCACCGAGGATCCGCGGGCCCGACGATTCTACCTCGGCGAACGTTTCGAGATCTCTTGAGGTCGGGCGGCCGCGTCGGTCGTCGTCGCGTCGGTGGACGCTCGCTTAAGCCTCGGTGGGCTCGGTATCGCTGCGCCGGTAGAGCTCCTTGAAGATCATCAACGTGACGAAGACGAGCACAATCAGCACGCTGATCACTTGGGCCGTCTTGAGCGAGGCGATGAACGTCTCGGCCCCGGTGACGCAGTCGGTGCCGCCGGTAAGGCAGAGGGCGTCGCCGCGATAGAACTCCACGATAAAGCGCAACACGGAGTAACTGATGGCGTACACGGCGGTAATGAAGCCGGCCTTGAACGGCTGGCGCTGGAGCCAAAAGAGCACGCCGAAGATGATCAGGCAGCCGACCAGTTCGTACAGCATCGTCGGATGGATGTGCATCTCGGGATAGGCTTGGCCCGCGGGCGTGTTGCCGGGGAAGACGACGCCGAAGATCGAATTGGTCGGAATGCCGTAGGCGTCGCCGTTCATGAAGTTGCCGAAGCGCCCGAACGCCTGGCCCAACACGAGCGGCGGGGCCACGACGTCGGCGAAGGTCCAGAATGAGACCTTCTTCCACTTGGCGAAGATCAGCAGCCCGATGACGCCGGCAATGAGACCGCCATGGATCGCCAAGCCGCCTTGCCAGATCTTGTAAATGTCGGCCAGGTTCTCCCCGTAATACTGCCATTGGAACGCCACGTAGTAGAGCCGCGCCCCGATGATGGCCAAGGGCACGGTGATCAAGACGAAGTCCAGAACGTCATCCAGGGTCAAGTTGAGCCCACGACGTCGGATCTCTCTGGTGATGAGCGCGATGCCGACGACGATCGCGACGACGTACATGAGCCCATACCAACGGATGGCAAGCGGCCCAATTTCGACGATGACTGGATCCATGGCGCAAACGCCCCCTTATCGATTCCCCAGGGAAGGTTCGACGAGCCTGCTCGGATGCTGCAGCGGATGTTGGTTCCGTGCCCTGAGGTCCATTTTGCCGATGGAACGGGCTATTCTAGGCAATGGCCGCAAGCCGGTCAAGAGATCGGCGCCCCTCGGCTTGGGAAAGACGAACGGCGGCTCCCGACTGGCGGAGCCGCCTCACGTCCTGGCTTGTGGGCCTACGGAGGTCGCTCTGTATCTAGCAAGCTGGTTCATGGTCAACGGACCAACCGCCGACGATCTGTAATCGGCGTCACACTTCGGCCAAACCGCGAATGCCCGGCACATCCGATAAGACAATCCCGTCCGGGCGCTTCTGAATGATGCCCTCGTCTTCCAGATCACCGAGCGTCGCCGAGGTGGTCTCCCGCGTGGAGCCGATCAGGTGGGCCAGTTCTTGGTGCGTCAGACCTAGCCGGATGTGCACGCCCTCGTCGATCTCGGTTCCGTACTCGTCCGCCAGCGCCAGGAGGGTGTTGGCCAACCGCGCCCGCACGCCGCGGAAGAGCAGGTTCTCCAGCTTGTTCTCGACCTCGACCATGCGGGCGCCGATCAACTTGGTGATCGTCAGCGCAAACTGGGGATTGGCTTGCGCAAAACGCATCAGGTCGTTCTTGTGGACGATGCAGAGCGTGGTATCCTCCATGGCCTCGGCGATCCAGCGACGCCGCTCCTCGCCCGCCAACGCCGTCTCGCCGAACACTTGGCCAGGGCCGACGATGGCGAACGTCAGGCGTTTGCCGCTTTCGTCCAGGTAGTCGAGCCGCACGCGGCCCTTGTGGAGCGTGTAGACGGTATCGCTCGGGTCGCCGGGGAAGTAGATCGTCTCGCCCTTTTCGTAATGCACGTGCTGCATGAACGCGTTGAGCTCGCCCTGCTGACGCGCATCCAGCGCCTCGGCCAGGCTGAACTCCTGCACGCACCAGAACCGTCCACGGTCCGACATCGAGCCTCCTATCCATCGCTACGGGGTTGCCAACTCTGGTTTGGCGTCATGGTAACGATCGTCCGGCTTCCATGTAAGGCGGCTTACAGCACGTTCCGGCCCCGTCTGCTGTCATGGGCTGTGTTGCAGGGTTGGACGGCCCTTCGCCGCTTGGGTATCCTGAGACCCATCATCAACCGATGAACCACGACAGGAGGGAACAACATGGCCAATTTGACCTACGTAAACGCCGACAACTTCCAGCAAGAAGTCTTGGGCGCCGATACGCCCGTGCTCGTTGACTTCTACGCGGACTGGTGTGGCCCGTGCAAGGCGCTCGCGCCCGTCATCGAGGAGCTGGCCGACGAGTTCGGCGACCAACTCAAGGTCGCCAAGCTGGACGTCGACCAGAACAACGAGCTGAGCATGCAGTACGGCGTGCAGAGCATCCCGACGATGGTCCTGTTCAACGACGGCGACGAGGCCGACCGCATCGTCGGATTTCTCCCCAAAGGCCAGCTCAAGGAGCAGCTGGAAGCGCATCTGAACGCGGCGAGCGCCTGAGCTCGTCGTCCGGCGCCGGTGACGCGTTCGCCGCATTAGCCGCGTTCGTTGGGCGCCCTTGGTGACCGAGGGCGCCCAACGGCGTCGGATGCTCCCAAAGAACCGCCTCAGCACACCCGAAAGAAGGAGGCCCGATGCTCGCTCGTCTCATCCAAGATCGACACGAATGGGCGTTGTTGCTGGTGCGCCTGTCCATGGGGTTGATCTTTGTCATCTACGGCTGGAACCACGTGAGCGGTCTGGAGGGCTACACCAACGCCTTCGCGAACCAGTTCAACATCCCGCTGCCCGAGATCATGGCCCCGCTGGCCGCCTACGCGGAGCTGATCGGCGGCGTCGCGGTACTGTTGGGCATTCTGACCCGATATGCGGGGATCGTGCTCGCGGTCATCATGGTCGTGTCCACGGTGACGGTCCAGCTCCCGCAAGGCCTGGCCGAAGGCAACGACTTCCTGGGCCTAACGGGCTTCTGGGATCTGGACCTGACGCTGTTCATCATGGGCGTCACGCTGATGCTCGCCGGCCCCGGCTCGCTGGCGCTGGAACGCGGGCTGTTCGGGCGTGAACTCTGACCTATCCCATCACGATGGCCTGAGCATCGCCGAACGCGACGAAGGAGGCCGAGCCTTGGACGAACTGCAGGACGAAGACCGCGAGGAATTTGTCCGTTGGCTCCATCGCCTCGAGGGCCAAGTCCGTGGCATTGCCGGCATGGTTGAACGGGGCGAGGCCGGCGACGAGGTGCTCACCCAGTTGGCCGCCGTCCGATCGTCGGTCTCGACGCTGACGCTCGACGTGCTGAACGCCTACATCGAGGCCGCCATCGCGAGCGCCAACGGCGACAACAGCGATGGGGACGAGGAAGCCGCGGAACGGCTCAAGCGCTCACTCAGCGTCGTCTTCCGTCACAGCTGAGGACGATTCCTGCTGCGCCTCGAAAAAGTCGATGAGCGCGCGAATCTCGTTCGTCGGTTCGACCTTGTCGTAGATGGCCGTGGACCTCCCTAGCCGCCAGGCCCAACAGCTGTCGCCGTAAGACCAGTGCCACCACTCGCCCGCGTAGTTGGTGAAGCCGGCTCCGCTCATCACGCGGATCAGCAAATCCCGATTCCGCTGGGCCCGCTCGGAGATCTTGTCGTCGTAGGTGGCAGCGACGTGCCGACGGACGTCGCGATCCCCGTCGTAGGGGGAGACCATATCGAGCTCCTCGCCGTTCGGATCGAGGATGGTCAGATCGACCGCACCCCCCGTGGCGTGGCCGGGCGGCGTCGGGATGTCAGGGGGGTGGACGTAGCGGTTGGTTTCCCGACGCAGGATGTTCTTGGGCCAATGCGGGTTGTCCGCTTTGAACTTCTCGTAGACCCACTCGTAGATGGTGGCCTGGTGCTCGGGCGCGCGGTAGGCACTCGTGACGAAGAAGTCGTACTGCTCCGGCAGGAGCTGGCGGGCGTCGAGCAACATGTCGACCACGGTCTCGCGCAGGTACGGCAGCGGCGGGATGCCGAGGTCGTTCGGCTCCTGCTGCAACCGAACGTCCGGACACCGATCGGCGATGCCCACGAGCGGCTCGCCGTTGTCGACGACCTTGATCTTGTTGATCTCCCGAATCGGCTCGACGACGGAGAATCGCTGCCCGGGGCGTGTGACCATGATGCCCCGCTTGTAGCATCTGGAAGGGCCCGTTGCAACTCCCGCGCGTCGTTGGCGACGTCGCCCGTGCCGTCTAACATGGCAGCGGCTATGGCACAGGCGAAGTCGACACCCATGATGCAGCAGTACTTCCGCATGAAGGCCCAACACCCGGACGTTATTCTCTTTTTCCAGCTGGGCGACTTCTACGAGACGTTCTACGAGGACGCCGAGATCTGCGCCCGCGAGCTCGACATCGCGCTCACCCAGCGCGAGGGCCAACCGATGGCGGGGGTGCCCATTAAAAAAGCCCATCTCTATCTGAACCGCCTGTTGCGACAGGGCCACAAGGTCGCGCTCTGCGATCAAGTCCAGGACCCGAACGAGGCCAAAGGCCCCGTCGAACGGGACGTCGTCCGTGTCGTGACGCCGGGGACCGTTCTGGATGAGGATGCCCTCGATCGGGGCAAGCAGAACCACATCGCCGCGCTGGTGGCGGCGGAGGAACGCGTCGGACTGGCCGTGGCGGACGTGTCCACGGGCGAATTTCGCGCCACAGAGCTGGGCGATATCCATGCGGCCAAGTCGGAGTTGGCCCGCCTGCAACCGACTGAGCTCGTGTTGCCCGAGGACGGGCTGGCCGACGATGACCTCGCGCTCGATCCGGACGGCCGCCAGGCGCGCACGACCATCGAGGCACGCCGGTTCCGCGGCGACCACGTCACGGACCATTTCGGGCTCGTCTCGCTCGACGGGCTCGGGCTGAGCCCCGTGGCCGGTCGAGCCGCGGGCGGCCTGCTCCACTATCTGCAGGAAACGCAGAAGGCGGGGCTGAGCCACCTGAAACAGCCGACCGCGTACGCCACGTCGAACGTGATGGGGCTCGATCCCTTCACCCAGCGCAACCTCGAACTGGTCCGCGAACTCCGCACGGGCGGCGAGCAGCACACCCTGCTGTCCGTGCTCGACGACACCGCGACGGGGATGGGCGAACGCTGCCTGCGCTCGTGGGTCCTCAGCCCGCTGCTGGATCGGGAGGGGATCGAACAGCGTCTCGACATGGTCGAGCTCTTCCACGCCGAGGAGCTGGCCCGCTCCGACCTCCGGGATGTGTTAGCCGGGGTCCACGACGTCGAGCGGCTGGCCGGCAAGCTCGGCGCCGGTCGCGCGACGCCCCGCGACTTGCTGTCGCTGAAGCAATCCCTCGCTCACTTGCCCGCGCTCCGGCAACAACTCGATCAGCTTCGCGAGGCCCACGACACGGCCCGCTTGGCCGACATCGCAACCGACCTCCATCAACTCGAGCTGGACGCTTTGGTTGACGAGTTCCAACGGGCGCTGCGCGAGGACGCGCCGTTCACGCTCAAAGAGGGCGGCATCATCCAGGACGGATTCTCCGCAGACCTCGACGAGGTCAAGGCTCGCGAGCGCGAGCACAAACAGAAGATTCTCGACCTGGAAGGCGACGAACGGCAATCGACCGAGATTCCATCGCTCAAGGTCGGCTACAACGCCGTCTTCGGCTACTACATCGAGGTTACTCGCACGCATGCGGATCGCGTGCCGGCACGCTACACCCGAAAACAGTCGCTCAAGTCGGCCGAGCGCTACGTCACCCCGGAGCTGAAAGAGCACGAGGAGAAGATCCTCTCCGCCCAAGAACGGGCGCAGAAGCTGGAGTACGACTTGTTCTGCCAGCTTAGGGACCGAGCGGCAGAGCACGTCCGCGAACTGCAGGGCCTCGCCGCGCACATCGCCGAGCTCGACGTCTACGCGTCGCTCGCGGAAGTCGCCAAGCGTCGCGGCTACGCGCGCCCCGAGTTCGCCGACGACCGGACGGTGGAGATCACCGCGGGCCGCCACCCCGTGGTGGAGGTTCTCCAGACCGACGAGGCCTTCGTGCCGAACGACCTGGAGATGGCCGCGGACGAGACGCTGGCCGTGCTGACGGGCCCGAACATGAGCGGCAAGAGCACCTACCTCCGCCAGACCGCGCTCATCTGCCTCATGGCCCAAATGGGCGCATTCGTCCCCGCCGAGCGCGCTCAACTGCCTGTTGTCGATAAGATCTTCACGCGCGTCGGCGCCACCGACATGCTGGCGTTCGGCTACTCCACGTTCATGGTGGAGATGATCGAGGCGGCCCAGATTCTCAACAACGCCACCGCCGACAGCCTCGTCATCCTGGATGAAATGGGGCGCGGCACAAGCACGTTCGACGGCGTCTCCATCGCCTGGGCCGTGGCCGAACACCTCGTGTCACGGATCGGCGCCAAGACGCTGTTTGCGACGCACTATCACGAATTGACGCTTCTGGCCAACAAGCTCCCCGGCGTCGTCAACATGACGGTGCTCGTCCGAGAACATGGCGACGATGTCATCTTCCTGCACCGGGTCGAGCGCGGCGAGGCCGAGGGCAGCTACGGGGTCCATGTGGCCAAGCTGGCCGGACTTCCCGAAGACGTCATCAACACCGCCAGCAACGTGCTCAACCAGATTCTCCAAGGTAACCCCTTGGAGGCCATTGAGGGGAACAAACCGACTCAGCCAAAGGTCATCAAACAGCCGTCGCTGTTCGGCGGCGAGCCGCATCCGGTTGTCGAGGAACTGAAGGAGATCAACGTCGACAACCTGACGCCGATTGAGGCGCTCAACCTGATCCATCGGCTCAAGAATAAACTGTAGACGATGGATTCAATCTCCCCGTCCGCGCTCCATCTGGCCGACTGGCGCCGCGCCGTCGCCGAGCTTTACGCTGAGGTTCGCGAGATCGCGGCCGTCGACCCGAACGCCGCCCATCGACGCTTCCGTGAGCGGCGCGACGAGCTGATCGCCTGCCACCCCGGCTCGCCGTTGCGCGTCGATCAACGGTCGGATTTCGCGGGCCTGCCCTACTATCCCTACGATCCGGCATGGCGCCTCACGGGTGCTGTCCAAGAAGCCGACGCTCAGACCCGCGAGATCGAATTGCCCGAAGGGAAACTCCAACTGACGCGGATCGGCCGTGTCCACGTGCCTCTCTCGGCCAAGCCTGCCTATCTGGATCTGTTCTGGATCGAGGGTTACGGCGGTGGGCTGTTTCTACCCTTCAAGGATGCCACCAACGCCGAGACGACCTACGGCGGCGGCCGCTACCTCTACGACACTGTCAAAGGGGCCGACCTCGGCGGCAACGCCGCATCGCTCGTGCTCGACTTCAACTTCGCGTATCACCCCTCGTGCGCGTACAGCGATCAATGGGTCTGCCCGCTTGCGCCCTCGGAGAACGCCCTGCCAACGGCCGTAGCCGCCGGCGAGCGCTTGACTTGAGTCATTGAAGCGACGGTTCCTTATCCCTATAAAGAGATTTGATACTCGCAATTTAGCCCGATAGCAGATCAAAGGAGTGACATGTCGCTATCCCGCTCGATGATCGCCCTCACCGCCATCTTGGCGGTGCTGGCCGCCGGCTTGTTGATCGGGTTGAGCCAGTGGTCGGCCTACTTGGAACGAGGACCGAACACCCAGGCTCAAGCCTCCGACAACGGCGACCCGGATCTCGCCACGACAACGGACGAGTCCGACACGGACGAGGCCGCGAGCGACGACACCTCGAACGCGGAGCCCTCGAACGGCACCGACGATGCCAAGGGAACGGGGTCTGCGGACGAATCGTCGGCGATATCCACAACGGATGAGCAGGCAGCAGGCGATGAATCTTCGACGCCGTCCGACGGATCCTCGGATAAGCCCCCACAGACCGAGTCGGCCCAACCCGTGGGACAACCTCAGCCCGACCCGACCCTGGGCGATCCCGACGCGCCCGTGACGATCGTCGAGTTCTCCGAGTTCTACTGCCCCTACTGCGCCCGATTCGTGTGGAACACGCTGCCCCAGATCGAGGAGGCCTACGTCGACACGGGCAAGGTCCGCTTCGTTTTCCGGAACCTGACCGTCCACGGCATGGCCGCCATCGAGGCCGCGGTCGCCGGAGAGTGCGCCCACGACCAGGACGCCTTCTGGGAATACTCCCACGCGATATTCGATCGTGTTTTCCCCAATCGCAACCCGTCCAACTCCCAGAACCTCAGCCCGAACGATCTGCGGGACATCGCCGTCGAGGTCGAGCTCAATGCCGATCAGTTCGATCGCTGCTACACCGACTTCGAGAACACGATGGCTCAATGCCAGGCCGACTACGAGAGCTGCCAACAGGAAACGAACGACAACGACGCCTGCGACTCGGCCTACGTGGACTGCCTGGAGCAGGACGAGAAATTCGCGGCCGTGAGGGCCGATCGTCAATCACTGTCCGAGTTAATCAATGCGCTCCCGCCCGAGGAGCAGAAACGAGCGGAACAAATCGGCACGCCGACGTTCTTCGTCAACGGGCGGCTGTTGATCGGGGCCCAGCCGTTCTCGAAGTTCGAGCAGGTCATCGAGGAGGAACTGGAGCGGGCCTCGTCGAGCCCATAATTGCGCCATGGACCGTGATCTGCTCCTACGAGGCGGGATTCTGTTGTTGGCCCTGCTCGGCATCGGCACGTCCGCCTATCTGCTGTACGAGCACTTCGTGGCTCCGATCGCCTGCTTCACGGGATCGGGTTGCCAAACCGTCGATGACTCCGTCTATTCGGAAATTTTCGGCGTTCCCCTGTCCGCCATCGGGCTGGCATCGTACGTGGGCATTCTGGCGCTGCAGCTAGCCAGTCTCCGCGCGGAACCGCCTGTGGCGAGCTACTGCCAGCTGGCCGTGTTCGGGATCGCGCTCGCCGGCGTCGTCTTCGCCGCCTATCTGACGTATCTGGAATTCTACGTCATCCACGCCCTCTGCTCCTGGTGTCTCACCTCGGCAGCCATCATCACGCTGATCCTGATCCTGTCCGCCTGGGGGCTGCGGCTTATCCAGCCCCCGAGCGACGACGAGGCGACCGCCTAGCCCGCGTTGCGATCCGACGGGCTTTGCCCCATCCTGCCGGTGTGATGCGCCCATGCCCAAACGTTCGCTCAACCTGGCCGAGCACCTCCGGGCCCAGATCCAACGCGCCGACGCGCTCGGCCATCGCTACTACTGCGAGCGCTGCCGCGCATTCGTGGCCAAGCGCAAGTGTCGGTTCCGCCACCGTGGGCGCTATTGGAAACTGGATCGATTGCGGACCATCCCGGACAAGCTGGCGTCGGGCACGTCGCTGACCGTGGACGAAATGCTCTTTGTGGAGACGCTGCGCGAGCGCGCCGACTTGTGATCCGTGCGTCTGTCGACTAGGCTGCTTGCCACCGAGGTGGACGGCACCTGCACATGAGCAATTCCGGACCGACGCAGCGACCCACGGCTCTGATCACAGGGGCGACCAGCGGCATCGGCCGCGGGCTCGCCGAGCGCTTCGCTCGGGACGGCTTCGAGCTGGCCGTGGTGGCGCGCAACGAAACTCGGTTGGCCAACCTCCGACGCGACTTGGAGTCGACCTACGGCGTTCCCGTCTCCGACTGTCCCCAAGACCTGGCCGAGCCCTCAGCGGTCGAGACGCTCTTGCACCACCTGACGATCGAGAACGTGGACGTCGACGTGCTCGTCAACAATGCCGGCTTCGGCACGTACGGGCCGTTCGTCCAGACCGACTTGACGGCCCAACTGGAGATGATTCAGGTCCACGTCCACGCGCTGACCGAACTGACCCATCGGCTGTTGCCGTCGATGATCGACCGCGGACAGGGGCGCATCCTGAACGTCGCCTCGACGGCGGCATTCCAACCCGGGCCGAGCATGGCCGTCTACTTCGCCACAAAGGCCTACGTGTTGTCGCTGTCGGAGGCACTCCACGCCGAACTGCGCCCGCACGGCGTGAGCGTCACGGCCCTCTGCCCGGGCCCGACGTCCACGCCGTTTTTGGAGCGGGCCTCCATGGAGCCGTCTGGGCTGACCCATCCACGGCTGGTTATGGACGTCGATCCGGTCGTGGACGCCGGTTACCGCGGTCTCATGAACGGCAAGCGGGTCGTCGTGCCCGGTTGGAAGAACAAACTGGGCGCGTTCCTGGCCCGTCGGGCGCCGCAACGGCTCGTCCTGGCGACCGCGCATCGCCTGGTGGGTCGGACCTAAGCCGGATGCTCCACGCCGACCTGCGGGCACATGGTCGCCAACGGACAGCTTGAGCAGCGCGGACGCCGGCTCGTGCAGACGTGCTTGCCGAAGGGCACGAGGAGGCGATTGATGGCCAGCCAGTGCTCGCGCGGAAGCTTGGCCTCCAGTTCCGCCATCGTCCCTTCAGGCGATGACGTCTCGACGTAGCCCCAGCGGTTGACGACCCGATGGACGTGGACGTCCACGGGGATGGAGGGCGGCTCGCCGCAGGCGATCCCCAGGGTTAAATTTGCGCACTTCGGCCCGATGCCCTTGAACGACAACATCACGTCCCGACTGCAGGGCAGCTCGCCCCGATAGTGCCGAACCAAGAACGTCGCGATGTCGTGGATCTGCTGGGCTTTGCGGTCGTGAAAGGCACAGCCTTGGATGAGGTCGGCAACGGTCTCGACGGACCGCCCGGCAATGTCGGCCGGCGTGCGGGCCTGCTCGAACAGTCGACGGGCAATCGGAAGCAGCGTCTCGTCCTTGGTCCGAATGGAGATCATGCAGGCAATGAGGATTTCAAACGGGGATCGGAATCCCTCCTCGGCCAGTTCGAACAGGCCCGCTTTCGGGTAGGCCTCCACGGCGTCTTCAACGCCCTCGAGGGCCCGATCGATGTCGATCATTGGCCGATGGGAAGTCAGCGGTCGTCGCCCTCGCCGCCGAGGGTGCCGCGCTCCAGGCGCGAGAAGAGCTTGTCCAGGTTGGCGCCCGCCACCTCGTCGAGCGAGAGGTCAAGCTCCGTGCAGACCTGGGCGAGATACCAGAGGCAGTCGCCGAGCTCGCCCTTGAGCGCTTCTCGATCGTCGTCGTCAATGTGCCCGTCCTTATCGCGAAAGATCTTTTTGATCTTGCCCGCGAGCTCGCCCGCCTCGTTGACGAGCCCCATCGTCGGATAGACGATCGGATGATCCATCCGGATCTCGTTCCACGTCCTGCGCGACTCGCGCTGATAGTCAGCAAACCGATCCGTGTTCATGCGCTCGACCTTAACGTAGCGGCTTAGGGCTGCTCGACCGTCAATTGGGGACGCTCAGGAAACGCCACGTCGACCTCGTTGCCGGATGCATTGCGATAGCTCAGCCCGGACGGTCGACGGTGCAATCGATATGTGCCCGCTTCATCGCCCCTGAGGCGATACGTCGTCGTCCAGACCTCGCCGGCGAACATGATCGACGTGTTCCATTCCAGCTGGGTCACGGCGTCGCCCGGCAGCACGGAGGGCGCGTTCGCCTCGGATCCGGCGTAGTTGAGCTCGCCCGCGATCGTGTCCCGGAGTTGGAGCGATCGGGCCACCACGGGCCGTTCCACGCGACGGAAGACGGACTGCAAGACGTCCGTGCTGAAGCGCTCGTGGAAGACGCCGTCGGCCCGACGCGCAACGCCATTCATGACGCGCGTCCGCAGTGTGTCTGCCGCGCCGATTGCCACGATGGGAATGTCGAGCTCAGCGGCCCGATCTGCCTCGGGAAGCGCAGAGCGGCCCGTCAAATTGACGCCGTCGGTGAGCAAAACGACCAATGGCTGAGCGTCCGAGCGCCCGTTGTTGTCGAGCTCATCCAGCGCGAGTCGCAGCCCGTCGCCAAGGGCCGTCCTGGGCTCGGAACTCAAGCCTGCTATCGCCTCGCGAACGGCTGAGCGGTCGTCGGTGAGCCCCTGATCGACGGAGGCACGTCCCGCGAAGGAGACGACGCCGACGTGGTCATCGGGAGCCAAGTGATCGCAGATCGTCCGGGCCGCATCGCGTACCCGATCGACGTCCACGCTGCTCGAGCGATCGAGCGCCAGGATGATATCCAGCGATGGGCCATCGGCTTCGGGCGCCGGGATCGTCAACGTGACGGAAGCGGAATCGGCATCGCCCTCGCCGCGCACCATGATGCTGGTGGGATCGAGGGACTGTTCCAGGGTCAACGCGGGCGTCTGCGCCTCGCCACCCCAAACGACACCGAGCATCGCCAACCCGATCAGGGCGACCAGCGTCCGTCGCAGCCCATGCGTCCAACGAGGTGAGCGGTTCACGTGAAATCCTCCCTGCCCTTTGGGACTCGGTTTTGCGATGGTTGCCCAATCGTAGTCCGACAACGGGGGAACGCGTCAACCTGCGGCACGACACAAGGGGCGGCCACGGGGCCGCCCCTTGCAAGATTTACCGGATCGAGACGCCAGCAGCGTGACGCGTCAGTTTGTGGGATTCTGAAAGATCGCCGGATTTAGCTCCTGGTTGATCTCCACGGTCTGGAGTTGGACGCGGCTGACCAGCTGATCGGCCACGTAGGTCTCACGGAAGTGCGGAACCATCAGCCCGTTGACCTCGCGATAGTCATCGTAGTGCGTCGTCCGGGTCTGCCCCGCCGCCTCCGGGCGCTCCATGCGACGCAGCAGATGGGTTTCGGTGTCGTAGTACAGCTTCGCCGATTGGCCCTCCGGCGTCGTTACCTGGATTACGTTCGCCGTCGCATCCTCCATGTCGGCCTGGCCTTCATGGGTGAACTGATAGCCTTCACGGCTGATGAACAGCGGCCCAAACACCGGATCAAACACCATGCCGACCTTCATCTCGCGCGTCAGCTCGGCCGGCATGTCTCGCCAGTTTTCGCCCTGGCCGACCCAACCCTGTTCGCCGTTCCAGAGATAATCCACGGCAACCGCTTGATCGCCGCGCGAGATCGTCGTCCGCTGGCGGACTTTCAGCGGGGGATCGACCCACGTCTCGATCTGGGCGCTCATCGTCTGGCCCTGTTGGCGAACGACGCCCTCGCCGATGGCATGATACGACGCGAGCGACTCCAGCGTGTCGACGCCGCCTTCGGCCTCGATGACGCTTTCCAAGACAGGCCGTGCTTCGTCGCCAACATCGGCGTTCCACTCCAGCGTCAGCGGCTGTTGCGCCTGCTGGCGCTGTTCGTTGTAGGCCGTGAAGCTCATGGGCTCGGTCCCCAACGGCTGTGTCCACTCGACAACGCCGACGTCACTGATGGCCACGCCCTCGACGAGTTGGTTGGTCTGTCCCTTGAGCTGGGCCAGGGTCTCGAAGTCGCCGAGCAGCGCCATCTGCAGCTTGTCCGGATGGAGGTGCTCGGGAATGGTCTGGTTGATCTCCTCGAGGCTGAACGAGCGGATCTTGCGCTTGTAGTTCCGTATCCAGTCGAGGCCTCTGTCGTAGAACATCGCGTTCTGGACCTCGCTCGCCAGGCCACTGAGCGTCTCCAGGCCGAGCACGTAGCTGCCCGCGAGGTGGCCCTTGGCGGCATTGAGCTCATCTTCCGTCAGGCCCTCGGAGCGGAATTGGGAAAGCTCGTCCATGACGATCTGGAGCGAGCTCTGGAGTTGGTCGTTGCGGGTGAACGTGCTGAGCTTGAAGTAGCCGGGAAACCGATACGAGGCGTACTGGCTGGAGACGGAATACGTCTGCCCGGCCTCCGAGCGCAGGGCTTGCACCAGGCGCGATGAAAACGCCCCGCCGCCCAACACGTAGTTGGCGACCCGCATGGCGAGATAGTCGTCGTTGGCGACGGCAAAGCCGGGCTCGCCGAGCGCGATCTGGACTTGGGTCTGATCGGGTTTGTGCACGAACAGCGCGTCGTTCGACTCGGGCGTGGCGGGCGTGTCGAGCTCAAGCTCGGGCACGGACGCACGCTGCCAATCGCCGAATGCCTCGCGCACCCTCGGCATCATCTCTGACGGCGTGACATCGCCCGCGATCACGAGGGTAGCCACGTTCGGGCGATAGGAAGTGTCGTGGAACTCTCGGAGGTCGCTCTGCGAGATGGCGTTGATGGAGCTTTCCGTGGAGACGCGCCCCAACGGATGGCCAGGGCCGAAGAGCATGTCGCGGAAGCGCCGATCCACGAGCGCTCTCGGGTTGTCCTTCGACGAGCGCACGTTCCCGACGAGCTGCCGTCGCACCGTGGCCATGTTGGAGCTCGGGAACGTCGGATGGAGGACAACGTCGGCCAGGAGCTCCAACCCGACGTCGAGGTTTTGCCGCAGGACCCGCGCGTTGACCGTGGCGTAGTCGGTCGAGGCGCTGGCGTTGAGCTGACCGCCGACAAAGTCGATCTGCTGGGCGATCTCGTCGCCGCTGCGGTTCTCGGTTCCTTCGGTCAACATCTGCGCCACGAACGACGCCAGCCCCGATTTTCCTTGGGGATCCCGGGCGGAGCCACCGGTGCCGACGCGAAGCTCGAACTGGACGATCGGCAACTTATGCTGCTCCAGCACGACCACGTTCAGTCCATTGTCTAGGGTCTGTTGGTGGGTCGGCGGAAGCTCGATCTGTTCGGCTTCCGAGGCCTGCGTGAGCCCCGTCAGGCTCAGTCCCGCGACGAGCATCAGCGTCGTCAGGGCAATCCATGCCGTCGTCTTGGCAAAGTCCATCGCGCGAGGGGTCACTGCGACCCACCTCCTCCTTGCGGTACGAGTTGGACCAGGGTCATTCGATCCTCAGTAAGGTACTCCTGTGCAACGCGCTGCACGTCCTGGGCCGTGACGTCGTCGTAGCGGCGCTCGCCCTCGAGGAATCGTTGCGCATCGCCGCGGATCACCTCGGCCTCGCCAATGGCGTTAGCGACGCCGTTGATCGAGTCAAGGCTGAAGACGTACTCCGATCGGAGCTGGTTCTTCGCCTTCTGGAGTTCGCGCTCGTCGACGGGCTCGTTGCGGAGCTTGCCCAGCTCTTCCAAGAGCGCCGATCTCACCTCATCGGCGTTTTGATCCGGCGTGTAGAAGGCGAACACGAGCATCATGCCGAGATCCTGGTAGAACTGAGGTGAGCCGCCGGCCGCCACGGCCAGTCCCTGATCGCGGACGATCGACTGCTGCAACCGGGAGCTTTCCCCTTGCGAGAGAATCGTCCCGGCAACCTGGAGCGCCGTGGCGTCATCGCTCCCGGCTTCCGGCAGGGGATATCCGCCGATGACGGCGGGCAACTGCACGGGCATGCGCACCTGCTCGCTCTGCATCTCCTCCGGAGTGGGCATGGCGATATCCATGGGCTCGGTCGACTCGCCCCGCGGGATCTCGCCAAAGTGGGTCCGCGCCAGTTCGAACGCCCGCTCGGGCTGAACGTCGCCGGCAATCACGAGCACGGCGTTGTTCGGCACGTAGTAGGTCTCGTAGAAACGTTTCAGGTCGCCGACCGAGATGTTGTCGAGGTCGTCGGGCGTTCCGGCGGGCGTCCAAGCGTAGGGCGTGCCCTCAAACGCAATCTTGCGGAAACGCTGCAATGCGCTCCCCGTCGGGTTGTTCTCCAGCCGCGAGCGGAACTCCTCCTTGACGACCTCCCGCTCGGAGCGGAACTGCTCGGGATCGAGGATGAGGTTCCCCATCCGTTCGGCCTCCAGCCGGAGCGCAAGCTCGAGTTCCTCCTGAGGCAGCGTCTCGAAGTAGACCGTCACGTCCTCGCGCGTGAAGGCGTTGTTGGAGCCGCCAGCCTGACTGATCAGCTGGGCATGCTGCTCAGGCTCGACGTTCTCCGACCCCTTGAACATCATGTGCTCCATCATGTGGGCCATTCCCTGCTTGTCGCTCGGCTCGTTGCGCGAGCCGACCTGGTACCAGACGTTGACGGCGACAACGGGGGCCGTATGGTCCTCGTAAACGATGACCTTGAGGCCGTTGTCGAGCGTCCGCTCGGCAAGCGCCGGGTCGGCCTCGTCGTCCGTGGATTCGTCTTGCCGCGAGGGTTGTTCGGACGCATCGCTCTGGTCCGCCCGGTCAGAGGGGTCGCTCGAATCCGGTTGATCTTCCTGATTCGGTTGGTCGGACGGCGCATCGTCCCCGGCGGCCGGGGGCGTGGTCTGCGGCATCGGCGCCTGCGAGAGATAGAGCGCCGCACCGGCGACCAACGCCGCCGCAACCAGGACGATCACGCCCAATCGCTCGATCATGATATACCTCCTTTGGGCAAATTGATCGGAATTTTTTCCTCAATACGAGGCGGGCTGCATCAACAATCTGCTAGGATAACGCTTTGTACGCGGCTTTCGATACTGTGGCGAGGGTACGAGGTCAGAGGGCGCCGATCAAGCGATTCAGCTAACCAGACCGGCATCCAGCATCGCCTCCGCAAGCGCCAAGTCGCGGGGCGTCGTCAACTTGAGGTTGGTCGTGTCGCCGGGCACGACGCGCGACTTGATCCCGCTCATCGCCAGGACGACGCCGGCTTCGTCGGTAAAGGTGCGCCCCTCTCGTTCGGCGTCGTCGAGGGAGCGATCCAGCAGGAGCTGCTCAAAACATTGGGGCGTCTGCGCCAGTTGGAGCGTGTCACGGTCCACGTCGCCGAGCGCAAAGGCATCCTCGTCCAGAGTCTTGACCGTGTCCGTGATGGGCACGGCGGGCAGCGCTGCTCGATAGGTCTCGGCCGCCTCGATGACGCTCGCCAACAGCGCGTCGGACACGAACGGCCGTGCCGTGTCGTGGACGGCCACCCACGGTGTGCGCACGGCGCGGACGCCGGCCTGGACGGAATCTTGTCGATGGGCATCGCCGTAGATGACCTTCACATGGGTCTCGGGCTCATAGCGCCCGAGGACGTGCTCGTCCAGGGTCGCCTGATCGTCCGGATGGATGACGACGACGAGCTCGCCGATCAACGGGCTGGCGTCGAACCTCTCGAGGCCGTGCTGGAGGATGGGCTTGCTGCCCAGTGGCAGATAGGCTTTGGGTGTATCCGCCCCCATGCGCCGGCCACGGCCAGCCGCCAACAGCACGGCGCCAACCTCGCCCTCACGCATGCGCCATCATCTCCAGTGTCTTAAGGCCGCTGTGACGCGCATCTGTCGTGCCTCGACCACGGGAACCATCGAACGCCGTTAGGATGACGACGAGGACTCGGCCCAGCCCCCGTTGACTTCGCCCTTGGGACGGACGAAGAGCATCTTGCCCGCGTCCGTCTGCAGCGAGCTCGACACGGTCGCGCGGACCGTCTTGCCGATGAACCGACGCCCGTTCTCGATGACGACCATGGTGCCGTCGTCCAGATACCCGACGCCCTGGCCAATCTCTTCGCCCCGGTCGATAACCTCGACCTCGAGCTCCTCGCCCGGGATGAAGCGCGGCTTGACCGCGTTGGCCAGCTTGTTGATGTTCAGAACCTGGATGTCCTCGACCTGCGCGACCTTGTTGAGGTTGAAGTCCGTCGTCAGCAGATCGGCCTCCAGTTCCTTGGCCAGCTGGATCAGCTTCCGGTCGACGGCGCTGATCTCGGGGAAGTCCGTGTCGACGATCTGGACGTCCAACTCGCTGTTGTCGCGCAGGGCGCGCAACACGTCCAAGCCGCGGCGCCCCTTGCGGCGCCGGAGGTTGTCCGCCGAGTCCGCGATCTGCTGCAACTCCTCCAACACGAACTGCGGAATCACTAGCTGGCCCTCGACGAACCCCGTCTGCACCAGGTCTTCGATGCGGCCGTCAATGATCACGCTCGTGTCCAGAACTTTGGCGGGAGACGTGGGATCGTCCCGCAGCGCGGGCACGCCGCCCACGAGCGTCGCAAAGAGGTTCTCCTCGCGGTAGCCGATGAGGAAGCCGAGGAACGTCAGGAAGAGGATCAGTCCGGACTCGGCCAGCTCCAGCCACAGGCTTGGCTGGAACAGCAGTTCCAGAATGAAGAATCCGACGAGCCCGAGAAGCGCGCCCATGAGCGCGAGGAGGCCGCCGTTCAGGAACGCCACGCCGCCGCCTTCGGCGAGGTGCCGCCCGACGGTCCGGGTCACGGCATGGAGAGCCCCAGCCACGAGCAGGCCCGCGAGGATGCCAGCGACCAGCTGCGCAATCCACGCAGCGACGCCCAGCACGTCGGGCACCTCGGCGAGCGGCTGCTGGAGCGTGACCGTAAGCGCGCCGATGCCGGCCAAACCTGCATAGAGGGGCAGCACGCGCAGTAGCTTGCGCACGATCATGAGTCACCAGTGACAGTGTTGCGTCGATGGCCGCAGCATCGCTTTACCCTGCGCTGGCCAAGTCTTAGGGCACCCTTATCAATCAAATGCGCCTCGCTGTTCGTTGGGCAGCTCATGTTAGCCCAGTCTTGACCTTTTGACAATGGGCATGCTACCTTGACACAGTGCAGCCAGCGGTGGTGAGCGCATCGATCGAGAAGGGAGCGAATGTGGCCTCGTCGGAGAGCGGCGAGTGGACCGTTCGCCGCGTCTTGGCGTGGACAACCGGCTATTTGCGGGAGGGGGGCATTGAAGCTGCCCGCTACGAGGCGGAATCGCTCCTCGCCCACGCGCTGGGGGACGATCGGCTCCGCCTCTATCTCTCGCCCGACCGCGTGCTCAACGCAACGGAACGGGCACGTTACCGCACGCTGATCCGCCAGCGCCGCAAGGGCGTGCCGCTCGCCTATCTGCTGGAATTCATGCCGTTTATGGACGCGTCGCTGCGCGTGACACCGGATGTCCTGATCCCCCGTCCGGAGACCGAGGAGCTCGTCGAAACGGTCATTCGGGACGCATCGACGTCGTCGATCGTCCCCGAGCGGGTGATCGATTTCGGGACCGGGTCGGGCGCCATCGCGGTGGCCCTGGCACGAGCGTGGGCCACAACGACGGTCGTTGCCGTGGATCGCTCGCCCGAAGCGTTGGCCTTGGCCCGGGCGAACGCGCACGACAACGGCGTCACCGAGCGTATTCGGTTCGTCTGTGCCGACTGGGGAACCCCCCTGCGTGGCCAAGTGGAGCTGATCGTCGCCAATCCGCCCTACGTGGCCTCCGAAGCCTGGACCGAGCTGCCCACGGACGTGCGGGATTACGAGCCCGCGGTCGCGCTCGACGGCGGGCCTCAGGGGACGCGTGCGCTCGAGCGGCTCGTCGAGGACGCTCCACGGCTGCTCGTGCCCGGCGGATGGCTCTATTTGGAGATCGGCGCGGCCCAGCGCGAGGCGGTGGCCGCCATGTTGGATCGGGCGGACGGCATCGCGACGTGGGACATCCGCTCGGACCGAGCGGAGCGGCCGCGCTTCGTCAGGGCCCAAGCCGAGGGCTGACCGGAGGCGATTGCAATGGCGATCATGGTGCAGATCTCGGAGTTGACGCTGCTGGACGAGGACCGACAGCCGATCTTCGAGGACCTGCACTTCCGCCTCCATCGGGGTGAGTGGGCCACCGTGACCGGGCCGGACGGCGTCGGCAAGACATCGCTCTTGCAAGTGATCTGCGGCGAGATAAGCCCGAACCACGGCCAAATCCTGGTCGACGATCGCAACATCAGCCGCATTCACCCGGATCGGCTCCGCGATCTGCGCCAACGCATCGGCATCGTTCCGCGCAATCCGCCCACGTTGCGACGCCAGACGCTCGTCGGGGCGCTCGTGTTCGTCCGTCGCGCGCTCGGCGCCAGTCCCTCCGACGCGGCGATGAAAGCCCAAGAGGTGCTCTCGCTCGTCGAGCTGGCCGACCTCGCCGATCGCCCCGTCGACGAGCTGGACGAGCCGGAGCGGCAGCGCTTCCACTTGGCTTTGGCCCTCAGCCACGATCCCGTGCTGTTGCTGCTTGATGACCCGCTCAGCGGGCTGGACGATCCGCAACGGCGTCGCCATCTCCAGTTGGTGGAACGCCTGCACCTGCGCCGGCGCCTCAGCATCTTGATGACCACAGGGGAGGCGGACGCGGTCCACGACGCCACGGCATCGACGTATCGTCTACAGAACGGCAAGCTCCATCCGCTCTCCGAATCGGCGCTGGCTGCTGCCGGCGCGTCCGAAGGGGAGGCCGAGGCATGAGCCCGCCAACGATCGCGTTTGGCGAACTGCTCCGATCCATGACGGCCCGGTCGTGGGGGCTGGCGGCGTTGGCGATTCTGCTCACGACGTTGACGGTGGTTGCGATGGTTTCCGTTTCCGTGATCACGGATCCGGCAACCTCGCCCGTTCAGACGACCACCTACGCTGTTCCAAATCCCGAGCTTTCGCAAGAACAGATCGGGGAGCTCTACGAACTGCTCCGCACAGACCCGGACGTGGCCCAGGCCAACTACCGCTTCGGGCCCCCGCCCACCGCTCCGGACAGCGATACGGACGGCCACTTCGTCCTGGCCTTGGATGCCGGCGCCAACGTCGACGCCGCGCTGCAGCGCCTGCAGGACTGGAGCGAGATCCAGACCGTCCAACAACCGGAACGCTCGCCGAATGCGGCGCGCGTCTGGCTCTCGAACAACGGCGCCCTCATCGGTCTGGCCCTCGCGGCGCTCACGCTTTTGACGCTCGGCTGTCTCTACGGCGCTGTGCGCGAGGCGCGTGCGGACTACGCAGGCCCGATCGACCTGTTGCACATGGCCGGCGCTCCGCCGAGCACGCTGCGCGTCCCCTTCGTTCTGTTGGGCGCGCTCTACGGAGCGACCGCCGTCCTGGCGTTGCTGGCCCTGACGTTGGCCGCGCCGATCTTCCACGGGGACGAGGCGCTCAACGCCTTGGCTCCCACGCTGGATGATCCGCTGGTCACGTTCGGGTTGCGGGGACTGATTCTCGGGTTGGTTTTCGGGCTCGTCTTCAGCGGGATCGGCGGACTGAGCGCCCCCGTTCAGAGGTACCCCAAACCCTTGAGCCGCTCACGGATCTCCGCTTCCTCCTCGGGCGTCAGAGCGCCGTCGCCCGACGAATCCTCGGCCGAAGCTCCGTCCGACGCCTCGGCGTCCTGATCGCCCCCATCGGCCGGTTCTGCCGCCGACGCGCTCGGCTGGCGCTGGATCACCTCGGAGGTGAGCGTCGAGGTCATGACGCGCCCGTCCAGGCCCTCCGGGCACGGCAACCCGAGCAAGGCGCAGATCGTCGGGTACATGTCCAGCAGCCGAAGGTCGGTCGGCCGGCCGGACGCGATGCCTGGCCCCGCCCCGACGAAGACCCCGTCGAGCCGGTGCCAGCCGGAATGCGCCACGGGATGCGTGATCGGCCGATTGGCGAGGAACTCCGTCAGGCCGATGGGCGTGTAACCCGGCGACGGCAGATAGTGCAGGTCGGGCACGTGGGGCAGGGTCGGTTCGGCGTAGAGTTCCTCGCGCCGATAGACGTGATCGGTGTCGACCACCCGCTCGCCCGTTTCCGGGTTGCGCCACTCCCGTAAGGCGTCCTCAATCTCGCTCAGGACCCCCTCGCGCTGGCCCTCGGTGACGATGCCCTCGGGCTCCCGGCCGGCCATGTTGAGCGTCACCTGGCCGATGTTGCCGTAGGAGAATGCGACCGTGCGCCCCCAGTCGATGTTCTGCGTGGACAGGTGCGTGCGCGCCAACAGGCGATACGCGTCATCGCCGCCGACCTGTCCGAGCAACCGGAGCCACTCCTGCGTCGGATACAGATTCTCCGGCGTGAGCCCCGCGCGGAACATCAAGCGTTTCAGCCACGTCGGAACGCTTCGGCGCAGCTTCAGGAACCCCTGCTGCAGCAGCCAGACATTGGTGTGGAGATTGTACTGGTGCGTGCCGAAGCCGTGGTCCGAGATAACCATGACCGTCGTGTCCTCGTCCAGATCCTCCAGGCAGCGCCCAATCCACGCATCGGCCTGTTGGTAAACCTCCAGCACGGGGTTGCCGTCCACGTCGACGCGGTAGCGCGGCCGCTCGATCCCGTCGAGAACGTGCCACATCTGGTGTTGGACCGAGTCGGTCTCCATGACGTGGAGCATGAAAATGTCCCAAGGCTCGTTCTGCAGCGCATATTGCGCGCCGCGCATGCGCGCCTCCAATGACGCCTTCAGGTCGCGAACCCAGCGCTCGGCCCGATAGCGCCCCGGCCACAGCGGCGGTGCGACGGGATACGGCCCGCCGATCGCGCGCTCCAACCGCGACTGGAACTCCGTCGGCTTGGCGTAGGGTCGATCCGGGGGCGTCAAGAGATCGGTAATGAGAAACCCGTTCAGGTCGCGGTCCCGATCGACCAACGGCACGCTCATCACGCCGACGCGTTTGTCATGATGACTGAGATGCTCAAAGAGCAGATTGGACGGCAACAGCCGACCGTCGGTTAGCCTCATCCCGTAGTTGGTGTCCCGCCGATCGAGCCATTCGAAGATCCCATGGCGGCCCGGCGTGACCCCGCTCAAGAACGAGCCCCAGGCGGCCCCAGTCACAGGCGGAATCGTGCTCCGCAAGGGGCCAAAAGCGCCGCGGTCCATCAACGATGCGAGGGTTGGCAGTCGGCCTTCGTCGGCCCACTGTTGGATCAACTCCGGCGACGCGCCGTCGAGGGCAAAGATCGCGAGTTTGGAACTCACAGGCAGTTCATCCTTATGGGGCGAGTTTGTTGGCGTCTGTCTCCACTCCAGAGTGACGGGTCAATCCCGACTCGGCGTCTGCCAACGTCGGGTCTCGTCGTGGCCGGACATGCTCGGCGGATCCGTGCACATCCAAGCCGGGGTTCGACCGAGCCATGCCCGGGCGACATAGGCACGATATCCATCGAGCGTATACCGCAGCCAATCGCGATTCAAGCGATACCGCCGGCTCGAGCTGAACACGCGCATCTCGGGCGCGTAGACGATGCGCTCGTCGCGGCCCAATGCGCCCTGGAGGCGCAGGCCGAGATCGAGATCCTCGGCCAGCTTGAGCCGGGTGTCGAACCCGCCGGCTCGCCGGAACGCGTCCCGACGCACCGCAAAGTTGAAGCCCCAAAAGTGGGGCTTGCCCAGGCGAATGTGAGCTCGTTGGTGCAGGCCGATGAGGCGCTCAAGCTGGAGCCAGCGTTGCAGGGGCTGTCGGTCGCGAAAGCCCACGTGGCCGCAGAGCGCAGCCACTCGCTCGTCGCTGAAGCGGGTGGCGATGGCGTCGAGCCAGCCCGCATCCACGAGCGTGTCCGCGTCGGTCCGCGCAACGATCCCGTATTGGGCAGCGTCGAAGCCCATCTGGCAGGCGGCCGCGACGCCGGGCCGTGGCTCATGGACGTCCCGCACGGGCAATTCGGGATATTCGGCCGCAAACGTCCGAACGACCTCGACCGTGTCATCGGCCGAGTCGTTGTCGACGACGACGATCTCAAAGGCCCCGCTGTACGTCTGGTACCGGAACGCGTCAAGGCACTCGGCGATCACCTCGCGCTCGTTGTGAACGGGCACCACCACGGAGATCACGGCACCGCCTCCTGCGCGTCACCGGTCAGGATCTCGTCGTACAGCCGACAGAGGTGGGCGCCCACGTGCTCGAGCCGGTGCGCCTCGGCCAGCGACGCCGCGGCTTGGGCCAAGCGCTCGTAGAGCTCGGCGTCGCGGGCAAGGGCGTCGATATGGCGCGCAAACTCGGCCGCGGTTCGGCCCTTGAGGCAGTTCTCGCCGTGGACCAGCCAGTCGCGATAGACGTCCAAGTCGCGTACCACGAGCGGCTTGCCCAAGGACGCGGCCTCGAGCAGCACCAATCCCTGCGTTTCGGACTTCGAGGGGAAAAAGCAGACGTCCGCTGCGGCGAACGCGCCGGGCGTGTCGCGGACGTAGCCGGGAAACTCGACGTTGCCGGGCACGCGATCGAGCCACGCCTCCATGTCCGGCCAGTACGCCGCCGCGCGGTTCCAGCGATGGCCGAACCAGCGGAACGCGACCTCGGGCAATTGCTCGGCTGTGACGAGGAAGTCGCGAACCCCCTTGCGCGGTATGACGTTGCCCGCGCAGAACGCCGTGAAGGCATCCCGTCCCCAGTCGCGCCGTCGGCGGTCACGCTCGGCGCCCGCGGCCATGAAGCGCTCGCGATCGACGCCATTGCTCACGGTCGCGATGGGGCGTCGGACGCCCACCCGTTCCAGCTCTCGCTTGGCGAAGGGCGTCGGCGTGAACACCGCGTCGGCTCGATTGTAGACGAAGCGAACGTAGCGCTCGTACAGCGGCGCAAGCGCGTTGGAGAGCGTAAAGCTGTCTCGGAAGTCGTAGGCGCCGACGCTGTGTGCGTGGACCACGACGGGGATTCCATGCCGCTGTGCGCCCTTGAGCCAGTAGAGCGACTTCGGCCCGAACGCGTGAAGGTGCAAGAGGTCGTAAGGCTGATCGTTCGGATCGGTGGTGACCTCAGCTCCATTCAGCCGGAGCGCCCGGATCTGGCGGTCGAACGCTTTCCGGAAGCCGGATCGCTCGATGGCCTCAGCGGCCTCGAGATAGAGGCATATTCGCGCCATTCTGGTCGTTTACGCTACTCCCACTCGATGGTCCCGGGCGGCTTCGAGGTCACGTCGTAGACGACGCGCGTGACCTCGGGGATCTCGTTCGTTATGCGGCTGGAGACCGTCGCCAAGAGCTCATGGGGGAGGCGATACCAGTCCGCCGTCATGCCGTCGCGCGAATCGACGGCCCGCAACGCCACGACGTGCCCGTATCCCCGCTCGTCGCCGCGGACCGCGACGCTACGCTGGGGCAAGAGAACGGCAAAATACTGCCAGATGTCGTAGCGCAGCCCCGCGCGGGCGATCTCATGGCGCAGGACCGCGTCGGCCCGTTGCAGAACCTCGACCTGCTCCGGGTGCACCTCGCCCAAGATCCTCACGGCTAAGCCGGGCCCCGGGAAGGGCGGCTCGTCGACGATGCTCTCGGGCAGGCCGAGGGCGCGGCCGACCTCGCGCACCTCGTCCTTGAACAGATCGCGCAGCGGCTCAACGACCCGGAATCCCAGTCGTTCGGGGAGCCCGCCGACGTTGTGATGGCTCTTGATGCGGGCCGATTGGGCCGTGCCGCCGCTTTCGATGACGTCGCTGTAGATCGTCCCCTGGATGAGCACATCGATGGGGCCGACGCGCGCTTGCAGCCGCTTGGCCTCCTCTTCGAAGACTCGAATGAACGTCTCCCCGATGATCCGACGTTTTTCCTCCGGATCGGCGACGCCATCCAACTGCCCATAGAAGCGCTCCTTGGCGTCGACGAAATCCACGTCCAACCCCAGTTGATGGAAGACGTCGCGGACGCGATCGGGTTCGCTCTCGCGCAACAGCCCCGTATCGACGAAGACGGGCAACAGACGCTCGCCGAGCGCCCGATGGGCCAAAACCGCCGCCGTGCTCGAATCGACGCCGCCCGAAACGGCGATGAGCGCGCGCCCGTCGCCCACAGCATGGGAGGTCCGCTCGATCAGATGATCCCCTTGATCGGCCGGCGCCCAGCCGCCGTGCAGGCCGCAAACGTCGAACAGCCAGTTCCAGAGAATCTGTCGGCCACTGGGCGTGTGCTGCACTTCGGGATGGAACTGGAGGCCGATCGTCGAGCCGTCGTCGGTGCCGATGGCCGCGATCAACGCGTCCTTGCCGCCGACCTCGCGGGATCGAGCCAGAACCCGGAAGCCGTCGGGCAGTTCGGTGATAACGTCGCCGTGGCTCATCCAGACGCGCTCCTCGCTATCCAGGCCCGCGAGGACCGGGTGTTGACGGTCGATCTCGACCGTGGCGGTCCCGTACTCCGGCTGGACCCGCTCGACGCGGCCACCCCGTTGGTGGGCCAACAGTTGGGTCCCGTAGCAGATTCCCAACGTCGGCACGCCGAGCTGGAACATCGCGTCGGGAACCAACGGCGCGTCGGCGTCATAAACGCTGGCCGGTCCGCCGGAGAGCACAAGGGCGGACGGCGGGTTTCGCCGGATGTCGCCCGCATCGACCTCGGGCGCGACCACGTCGGCGTAGACGCCCAGCTCCCGGATGAGGCGAGCAATCAGGCGCGTGTATTGCGATCCGAAGTCGACGATGAGCACGCGATCGTCGCTCACGGCGGGATCCTCCGTCATTCTGCCAGGGTAAGCGAGCCCCGTTCAGAATGCAACTTCGTTGAAGCATCGGGGAATCGACGGCTAGCATGGCTCCACTGTGGGCTCAAATGAGCCCCGATCAACGTTGAGGGAGGTTCCATGCGCAGCCCGTTCGATTTTGAAGACGAGTTCGGCGACGAACGACAACAATGGGACGAATGGAAAAATTGGGGACGAAAGCTCAGTCAGTTCGGAAGTTGGACCGGATGGTTGGCCATCGCCGTGATCATCGGTATTTGGCTTTTCAGCGGCTTCACCCAGATCGGCCCCTCGGAAGTCGGCCTGGTCAAGCGCTTCGGCGCCCAGGTCGGCACGATGGATCCGGGAATCCATTGGCACTTGCCCTGGCCGGTCGAGAGCGTGACGACCGTCGACGTCCTCACCCGGCGCACGGAGAACATCGGCTTCCGAACGATCAGTCCACCGCCCAACCCGCAATACCAGTCGGTCCCGGACGAGGCGCTGATGCTCACGGGCGACGGCAACATCGTCTGGATTGACTCCGTCGTCCAGTACGAAGTGGCCGATCCGGTCAAGTTTGCGTTCAACGTCCGCGATCCGAGCCTGGTCGTGCGCAACGCCGTGGAGGCGATCCTGCGCGAACAGGCCGCCCAGCGGGATCTCGACCCGATCCTGACCACCGAGCGCGACGTCATGGCCCAAGACGTGGAACAGCAACTGAAAGAGATCTTGGACAACTACAACACCGGCATCCGGGTTGTGACCGTCAAGCTCCAGGACGTCAAGCCGCCCGAGGAGGTCCGCGCCGCGTTCGACGACGTCAACAGCGCCCGACAGGACAAGGAGACCGTCATCAACGAGGCGCAAGCCTACCGCAACGACCGCGTCCCGCGAGCGCGCGGCGACGCCGCCGAGATCCTCGAGCAGGCCGAAGCCTATCGCGCCCAAACCGTCAACCAGGCCGAAGGTGGCGTGGCGCGCTTCGACAACGTTGTGCAGGAATACAAGACCGGCGACAAGTCGGTCACCATCGAACGCCTCTACATTGAAGCGATGGAGGAGATCGTGCCGAACCTGAAGCCGCTTATCGTCACCGAAGGGATCACCTCGTCCGGCGGAACGCTCAACCTGATGGACCTGTCGCGGTTCATTTCGGAACAGGAAGGAACCTCGGGAGGAGGCAGCTCGCAATGAGGACGCTCATTGTTTTTGTCGTGATCGTCGTCCTGGGGCTCGTGGCGTTCAACCAGTTCACCTTCCAGGTCGACGAGACGCAGGTCGCGGTCGTGCTGGAGTTCGGCGAGATCACCGGCGTCGTCACCACGCCGGGCCTGCACGTCAAAAAGCCCTTCATCCAGAACGTCGACCTCTACGACGGGCGGCTCCAACTGAACGACATCGAACCGGACGAGATCATCACCTCGGACCAGCGCAAGCTCGTCGTGGACAACTACGCCATCTGGCGCGTCACCGACCCGCGGGTGTTTCGGGAAACGGTACGCGGCAACTTCAGTCAGGCCCAGAGCCGCATCGACGACATCGTCTTCTCCAACCTGCGCAACGTCCTGGCCGACAACACGTTCGACGACACCGTCTCCGAACGACGCCAGTCCTACATGGACACCATTACCGACAACTCCGCCCAACAGTTGGACGATATCGGCATCGACGTGCTCGACGTGCGCATCCGCCGTGCCGACCTGCCCCAGGCCAACGAAGAGGCCGTCTACAGCCGCATGAGCGCCGAGCGCGAGCAACAAGCCTCTGAGCTGCGCGCCGAGGGCGAGGAGGAAGCGACCCGCATTCGGGCCCAAGCCGATCGTCGCGTCACCGAGCTCATCTCGGAGGCTGAGCGGGAGGCGGAGGTGATCCGCGGCGAGGCCGACGCGGAGGCGCTGCGGATCTACTCCGAGACCTACAGCCAGGATCCCGAGTTCTATCGCTTCTGGCGCACGCTGGAGTCCTATCGGAACACCTTCGACGAGGACAACGGCAGCCGGGTGGTCATGTCGTCGGACTCGGAGTACCTCCGTCTGTTCAACATCACGGAGCTGGATTCGCTCATGGAACAGCTCGGCACGGAGCGACAGGCCTCGAACTGACCGCAATCACCAAGATCACACGCGCGGGAGGTGGACGTCCAGTTCGTCGGCCAACGCGCGAACGGCCGAACCGAGATCGGCGTGAATGGTCCAATCAGCCAGATCGTCGTACGGCGTCGGGTCGCGGTTGACGACCGCGACCCGCGCGCCGTTGTGCTTGGCGCGCGGGACGAGCCCGGCCACCGGATGGACTTCCAACGACGACCCGAGCGCCAGCATGAGATCGGCGCGCTCGGCATCGGCTTGGGCATCCAGGAACGCCTCGGGAAGCATCTCGCCGAAGAGCACGACGTCCGGCTTGAACAGCCCACCGCAGCGCTCACAGTGCGGCAATCCTTGGGCCTCGACTTGCTGGAAAACCGTCTCGATCGGGACCGCGTGCCCGCACTCGACACAGACGCCCCGACGATACGTTCCATGGACCTCACGAACGGTCTCAGAGCCCGCATCGCGATGGAGCCCGTCGATGTTCTGGGTGATCACGGACCGGATCGTCCCCTGCCGTTCCAGCTCGGCCAACAGACGATGTGTGGCGTTCGGCTGGGCGTCGGTGAGCTTGTGGAAGCGCCACGTCCAGAACTCGTAGAACGCTTCGGGATCATGGCGAAATCCCTCGACCGAGGCGACGGTCTCGGGATCAACGTGTGTCCACAGCCCGCTGTCCGGACTGCGGAAGTCGGGAATGCCGGAGTCGGTCGAGACGCCGGCGCCGGTCAGCGCGACGGCGTCCTGGGCGTCACGTAGCCGCTCGGCCAGTTGACGGATCTCGGCGTTCATGCCACTGTGAGGGTAAAGCTTCATGCCCAACCGGCCAACCCCGAATCCGTTGATTCGGGACGCGACGCGACCTAAGATGACATTTCTGGGGAGGGAACGTGTGAACCCATGACGCGAACGAAACTCTGCGGCAACCGAACGCCCGAGGACCTCGCGGCGACCGGCGGCGCCGACGCCCAAGGCTTCGTCGTCGGCGTCCCGTCCTCACCGCGCAACCTCGAACCGGAATGCGCCCGGGCGCTCATGGACTGTGTGGCGCCCTTTACGTCGGCGGTTCTGGTCACGACAACGACGGATCCGCACGAGGTCGCCGAGCTCGCCGAGGCCACGGAGCCGGACGCCGTCCAGATCCACGCCGACGCCTCGCCCGAGGATTTGGGCTGCATCCGGGCGATGTTGCCGCTCGGCGTCCGCCTGATCGGCGTGTTGGGGCTTGCTGAGGATGCGGGATCCCGAGCGGTTCGTCAGGCCGCGTCTCGGGCCGAGGCGCCGATTGACGCCTTGCTCGTGGACACGAACGTCGACGGACAGAGCGGGGGAACGGGCGTGCGCCACGACTGGACCGTCACTCGTCGCATCCGGGACGCGATTTCGCCCTGTCCGCTCATTCTGGCGGGCGGGCTGACCCCCGACAACGTCCGCGAGGCGATCGAGGTCGTGCGCCCCTACGGCGTCGACGTGAGCTCCGGCGTGGAGGCGGACGGCCGCAAGGCCCTCGACCGCGTCGACGCGTTTTTGCAGGAGGTGAGCGGTGGTCACCGAACGTCAAGCATCGCCAGCATCTGAGGCGCCGCAGCGGCTGAGCGCCTGGCCCCAGGACGGCCACTTCGGCCGCTTCGGCGGCCGCTTCGCGCCGGAGATTCTGGTGCCGGCACTGGGTCAGCTGGAGGAGGCCTTCCAAGATGCCCAAGCCTCGGATCGCTTCCAGAGCGAGCTGCGGCGCTACCTTGCCGACTTTGCCGGCCGGCCGACGCCGCTGTATCACGCCAAGCGGCTCTCGGAGCATGCGGGGGGCGCGCGGGTCTATCTCAAGCGCGAGGACCTGCTCCACGGCGGCGCCCACAAGCTGAACAACGCGCTCGGCCAGGCGCTTTTAGCCCGACACATGGGCAAATCACGCTTGATCGCCGAGACCGGCGCGGGCCAGCACGGCGTGGCGACCGCGATGGTCGGGGCCGCGCTCGGCATGTCCGTCGACGTCTTCATGGGCCGCACGGACATGGAACGCCAGCGGCCCAACGTCTACCGCATGGAGCTCATGGGCGCGAACGTGCGTCCCGTGGACGGCGGCACGGGCACGCTCAAGGACGCCATCAACGAAGCCATGCGCGACTGGGCCACCAACGTCCGCGAGGCCCACTACATCATTGGCTCGGTGGTCGGCCCGTATCCGTTCCCCTGGATCGTGCGCGAGTTCCAGCGCGTCATCGGCGACGAGATCAAGGGACAAATGCTGCGCCAGGAGCGCCGCCTGCCCGATCTGGTCGTCGCCTGCGTCGGCGGCGGCAGCAACGCCCTGGGGACATTCTACCCGTTCGTCGACGACGACGACGTCCAGCTCCTGGGCGTGGAGGCGGGCGGCTCTGACGAGGGCCATGCCGCGCCGCTGGCCCACGGGCGCGTCGGCGTTCTCCATGGGGCCAAGAGCTACGTCATGCAGGACGAGTGGGGCCAAATCCAGGAAACTCACAGCGTCTCCGCCGGTCTTGACTACCCCTCCGTCGGGCCCGAGCACGCGTTCTACCGCGATTCGGGCCGCGTCCACTACGTCGCGGCCGACGACGAGGACGCCATGTCGGGGTTCCGGCGGCTGTCGGAACTGGAGGGCATGCTGCCCGCGCTGGAGCCGGCCCACGCCGTTCCGGTCGTCATCGACAAGGCCAAGCAGTTGGGCCGAGACGGGTTGGTCGTGCTGACGCTGTCCGGCCGAGGCGACAAGGATCTCGACACGGTTCGCCAATACGATGACGCGCATCCGTAGGACGTTCGAGGCGCTTGCCCAAGCCGAAGACGGGGCCCTGGTCGGCTATCTCATGGCCGGGGACCCGTCGTTGGAACGGAGCGCCCGCTACGCCGAGGCGTTGGTGGCGGGCGGCGTCGACGTGCTGGAGCTCGGCGTGCCGTTCTCCGATCCGATCGCCGACGGCCCGACGATCCAGGCCGCCGACGTGCGGGCCCTAGCGGCATCCACGACGCCGGAGACGATCTTCGAGCTGGTCGGGCGCCTGCGAGGCTCCGACCTCGGCTCGTCGGTGCCGATCGTGCTCATGACGTACTACACGCCGATCTTCGCCATGGGCGAGGAGGCGTTCGCCCGCCGTGCCCAACAGGTCGGCGTCGACGGCGTTATCGTCCCCGATTTGCCCGTCGAAGAAGCCACATCTTGGTTGCGGGCCGCCCAAGCATCCCGACTGGACACCGTCTTCCTCGCCACCCCCGAGACGGACGAAGCGCGCCTCGCGCGCATCGCAGCGGAGACGAGCGGCTTTCTCTATCTCGTCGGCCGCTACGGCGTCACGGGCGCGCGCGCGCAGCTCGACACCCATATCGCCAAGCTGATCGAGCAGACGCGCGAGCACGTTCCCACGGAGTTGCCCATCGCGGTCGGCTTCGGGCTCTCCGAGCCCGCCCACGTCCGCGACGTCATCCGAGCCGGCGCGCAAGGCGCCATCGTCGGCAGCGCCATCGTCTCCCGGGTCGCCAACGGCGACGCGCCCGAGTCCGTGCAGCGTTTTGTTGAGGACCTCAAGGCGGGCACGCGTTCGAATCATGGGGCACCCGCCCGCTGATGACCCGCCGCCCACGATCTACCTCATGGGCATGATGGGGTCGGGGAAGTCGACGCTGGGACGGGCGCTCGCCCGGGAACTCCATCGGCCGTTCGTCGACCTTGACGGGCGGATCGAGCGGCGCGCGGGGTTTGACATTCCCGACATCTTCGAACGCTACGGCGAGACCTACTTTCGTGACCTCGAATCCGCCACGCTCGCCGAGTTGAGCGCGGAACGTCCCTCGGTCGTTGCCCTCGGCGGGGGCACGACCGAGCGCGCCGCGAACCGCCGCATGCTGCGCCAACACGGCTGCGTCGTCTATCTCCGGGCTCGCCCGGCAACGCTTGCGGGTCGAGTGGCCGATGGAGCCGATCGACCGCTGCTGCGCGACGCTGACGATCCCCAATCGACGCTGCAAGAGCTCCTGGCCCGACGCGAGCCGGGCTACGAGGCGATCGCCGACGTGGCCATCGACAACGAGGGCGACCCGAACGACACACTCCGAAGGCTTTTGGATGCGCTGAGCCGCGGGGGCTGGCTCGACCATGGCGACGATCCCGGTTGAGCTCGCCGAGCGGGGGTATCCCGTCCACGTTGAGCGCGGCGCGATCGAGCGGCTCGGCACGATCTGGACGGAACAACATCTCGGATCGAGCGCGGCGATCATCACCGACAGGACGGTGGAGAAGCACCACGGGAGCCGCGTCCTGGAGGCGCTCCGCGCCGCGGGCGTCGACGCCCAGTTGATCCCCGTACCGCCGGGCGAGTCGAGCAAGTCCTGGCAGTGGGCGGATCGGCTTTACACGCGACTCGGCTGGGCGGCGTTCGACCGCGGGGCTACCGTTGTGGCGTTGGGCGGCGGCGTCGTCGGCGACTTGGCCGGCTTCGTGGCCGCGACCTACATGCGCGGGATCGACTGGATCGCCGTTCCCACGACGCTGTTGGCCCAAGTCGACGCCGCCATCGGCGGCAAGACGGGCATCAACCATCGCCTCGGGAAGAACCTCGTGGGCGCGTTCCATCAGCCGCGGGCGGTTGTGGCCGACCCCGAGCTGTTGGCGACGCTCGACAAGCGCCAGCTCGCCAACGGCTTCGCCGAGGTCGTCAAGTATGGGCTGATCGCCGACCCGACGTTGTTGGCCGCCGCCGAGCGCGCACTGCAAGCTGAACGCCTCTCGGAGGCGGAGGTTCTGGCACCGCTGATCGAGCGCTCGGTTGCCATCAAGAGCGGGATCGTCGCCCGCGACGAGCGCGAAGCCAACGGCGAGCGCGCGCTGCTCAACTTCGGCCACACGCTGGGCCATGCCCTCGAAGCGGCGACCGACTATGGGCCCTTCCTGCACGGCGAGGCCGTCGTCTGGGGGATGCGCGGCGAGGCTTGGATCGCTTGCCAGCGGAACCGACTCTCGGTCGACGCGTTCGAGCGCATCGAGCGACTGTTGGACAGGTTTGCCGTGCCCCCGTTGCCCGACGATCTTGACATCGACCAGATGGCGGCGTACGTTCGCCGAGACAAAAAGGCCGACGCCAGCCGAATCCGGTGCGTCCTGCTCGACGCGCCCGGCGAGGCCCGATTGGCCGAGATCGACGAGGCCGAGACCAGACAGGCCCTCGACCACATTGCCCAACGGCCGCCGCGCTCACGATGACACGAATCCTGATCGTCCACGGGCCCAACCTCAACCTGCTGGGTGAGCGGGACCCCGACGTCTACGGCTCGACGACGCTGGCGCAACTCAACGCCCGCCTCGCCGATCGTGCCAACGACATGGGCCTTGAGGTGCGCTTTTTCCAGTCGAACCACGAGGGCGAGCTGATCGACTGCCTCCATCGAGAGCGCCATTGGGCCTCGGGCGTGGTCATCAATCCGGGGGCGCTGACCCACTACAGCTACGCCCTGCGCGACGCGGTTGAGGCGATGGGACGTCCGACCGTCGAAGTCCACTTGAGCGACATTCATCGCCGTGAGCCCTTTCGGCGCGTGTCCGTCCTGAAGGACGTGTGCATTGCCCAAATAAGCGGCCAAGGAACGCAAAGCTACTGGGAGGCGCTGGAGCGTCTCCAGAACCGCGTCAGCTGAGCGATTCCGACGGACCCGCTGATCCGCAGATGCCCATGAACCGATTGAGCTACTGGTCGAGCTGGCCACGGATCGGGACCGCTCGGTCGACGATCTGGCCGTCCGTGCCATCCTCGCGTTCGTGGCACGCGGGGTGACCAAGGACAACGGGGACTGACCGCCTTGCAACCCGTCTGGGCACAGTTTAGCATAAGGGAAGGCTGCGCCGGCGTAGCTCAGTCGGGAGAGCAGCGGTTTTGTAAACCGCAGGTCGGGGGTTCGAATCCCTCCGCCGGCTCCCATCCCCGCAATTGAGAGATTGGGAGGGGTACCGAAGCGGACAAACGGGGCGGACTGTAAATCCGTTGGCTCTGCCTTCGAGGGTTCGAATCCCTCCCCCTCCACCCGGTTTGCCGCGGCCTAAGCCATGAGCTATAATACAGGCCCTTGTGCCCGCGTAGCTCAGTGGTAGAGCGCTACCTTGGTAAGGTAGAGGCCGCCGGTTCGACCCCGGCCGCGGGCTCCACGGGGCGAGCAGGCCAACGCGGCGCAGCTGCGCGACGCCCGTCGCGTCGTGCTTTCTATCTACTTCACTGACCAAGGAGGGTGCGGCTCATGTCCAAAGAGAAGTTTGAGCGAACCAAAACTCACGTCAACGTCGGCACCATCGGCCACATTGACCATGGCAAGACGACGTTGACCGCCGCCATGACCTACGTGCTGTCCGTGCACGGCATGGCCGAGTACCGCGACTACGCCGAGATCGCCAAGGGCGGCGTCGTCCGCGACGAATCGAAGATTCTGACCGTCCAGGTCTCCCACATCGAGTACGAGTCGGAGACGCGCCACTACGCCCACATCGACTGCCCCGGCCACGCCGACTACGTCAAGAACATGATCACCGGGGCGGCCCAGATGGACGGATCCATCTTGGTGGTTGCCGCCGACGAGGGGCCGATGCCGCAGACGCGCGAGCACGTGCTGCTTGCCCGTCAGGTGAACGTCCCCTACATCGTCGTCTTCCTCAACAAGGTCGACTTGGTGGATGACGCCGAGCTCGTCGAGCTTGTGGAGATGGAGGTCCGCGAGCTGCTGTCCAAGTACGACTTCCCCGGAGACGAAGTCCCCGTGGTCCACGGGTCCTCGCTCCAGGCGCTGGAGAACCCGGAGGACGAGGAGGCGACCCAGCCGATCTTCGACCTCGTCCAGGCCCTTGATGACTACCTCCCGGAGCCGGAGCGCGACACCGATCGCCCGTTCCTGATGCCGATCGAGGACGTCTTCTCCATCAAGGGCCGCGGCACGGTCGTCACGGGCAAGGTCGAGCGCGGGCAGCTGACGCCGGGCGAGGAGATCGAGATCGTCGGTCTGATGGACGAGCCGATGAAGACGGTCGCCACCAGCCTGGAGATGTTCAACAAGACGCTGGACAGCGTCCTGGCCGGCGACAACGTCGGCGTGCTGTTGCGCGGCATCGACAAGGACGAGGTCGAGCGCGGCATGGTGCTGGCCGCTCCCGGCTCGATCACGCCCCACACCAAGTTCGAGGGCGAGGTCTACGTCCTCGGCAAGGACGAAGGCGGTCGACACACGCCGTTCTTCGACGGGTACCGGCCCCAGTTCTACTTCCGCACCACCGACGTCACGGGCTCGGTCCACCTGCCCGAGGGCGTGGAGATGGTGATGCCGGGCGACAACGTCAAGATCACGGCCGATCTCATCAAGCACATCGCCATGGACGAGGGCGTCCGCTTCGCCATCCGCGAGGGCGGCCGCACCGTCGGCGCCGGCGTGGTCTCGCAGGTTATCGAATAAGAGCCAGACCGCCCAAAATCGCGAATTGAGGCCGAGCCATGCCGTCTGAGCAGGTAGAGCATGTGACGCTGGCGTGCACGGAGTGCCGCCGTCGCAACTATCACACGACCAAGAACACGAAGAACGCGCGCGGCAAGCTGGAACTGAACAAGTTCTGCCGGTGGTGCCGCACGCACAAGCCGCACCGCGAAGTGTAGCCCGACGAGCGTCGCCCGATCGTTGAGTGTTTGCAGATCGGGCGACAGCTCCGTATTCTGGGGGATACCCTAGGCCCGTAGCTTAATTGGCAGAGCAGCGGACTCCAAATCCGCAGGTTGGGGGTTCGAGTCCTCCCGGGCCTGCCACTGATGATCGAACGAGTGACGAAGTACGCCCGAGAAGTCCGGTCGGAATTCGACAAGATCAGCTGGCCCAGCCGCATGGAGACGGTCGGGTTCACGATCCTGGTTATCGCGATGATCATCGTGCTGACGTTCGTCATCTTCGCGTACGACGCCGTCTTTTCACGACTGATCGACGCGCTGCTCGAGTTGCGCTAACGGTCGTCGCTGCCAATAGGGCTGATTTTCGGGGTGGAATATCCATTATGAAGCGCTGGTATGGCATCCAGACCTACGCCGGGTCTGAACTGAAGGTCAAGGAGGAGCTCGAGAGGCGAGTGCACGAGCTGGGCTTGGAGCAAAAGGTCCAAAGCTTCCAGCTCGACGGCGAGGAGGCCCGGTTTCTCGCGCCCGTCGAGGAGGTCATCACCTCCAAGACCCGCACGGGCCCGGCGGCCGAGTACCGCATCCCCTACGAGTACGAGCTCCAAGTCGAGCCGAACCAGCGCATCAGCCGCGGTGAGCTTCTGGCGCTCAAGCCGGAACGCCGCGTCCCTTACGACGCCGACGTGATCTCCATTGAGACGCTGCAGCGCGTCATCATTGAGCTGACCAACCGCAACGAAGAGGTCTACAAGATCCCCGACGAGAAACGGATTCGTCGCGACATTCGCGTCGGCGAAAAGGTGCCGGCCAACGTGCCGCTGACGAGCGATCGCGATCCGCAGTTCTTCACCAAGGTCAAGGGGAAGGTCGTCGATCGGTCCCGCATCCGTCGGGTGACGTTCGATCGGCTGGACGAAGCCGGCGAGCCCGTCGTGGAAGAGATTCCCAACCGTTACCTCGTCAAGCTCAAGGAGGGCCAGACGCTGCGCCAGGGCGATCTGTTGGAAAAGGAAGATCGCATCCATTCGCGCACGTCCGGCATGATCAAGGTCAAGGAATACAAGGACAAGCGCGTCCTGACGGTGCAGCGGATCGAAAAGCGCCGACTGTTCCCCGGCTACGTCTTCGGCAAGATGGACCTCGACGAAGACACCAAGGAACTGGTCGAGGGCCTCAAGGCACGGTTCGTCGGCGATCCGCCGCTGCCGATGCCCGAGGACGAAATGAAGGTGATCAAGCGCAAGGCCGGCCTGTTGGAGATGCCGGAGCGCGAAGGCCCGGTCATCGAGGTCGACTTCGAGCAGGGCGAGGTCGTCGAGATCGTCGAAGGCCCGTTCGCCGACTTCACGGGCGAGATCACCGACATCGACAAGGAGAACGAGGAAGTCACCGTGATGGTCAAGATCTTCGGGCGGGAGACGCCCGTTCGGTTGGGCTTCGAAGGCATCGAAAAACTGTAAGCGAGGAGAGCATTTCATGGCAGGACCCGCACCCGGCAAACGCGTTGACGCCGAGATTAAGCTCCAGATCCCGGCCGGCGGAGCGACGCCCGCGCCGCCGGTGGGCCCCGCCCTGGGTGAGCACAAGGTCAACATCATGGACTTCTGCCAGAAGTTCAACGAGGCCACCCAGGACGAGGAGCAGGGCATGATCATTCCGGTTCAGATCTACGTCTACCCGGACAAGAGCTTCGACTTCGACCTGAAGAAGCCGCCGGCGTCGGAGCTGCTGAAGCGCGCCGCCGGCATTCAGAAGGGATCGGGCATTCCGAACAGCCAAAAGGTCGGGCGCATCACGCGCGATCAGCTGACCAAGATCGCCGAGATGAAGATGCCCGACTTGAACACCGACACCGTCGAGGCCGCCTCGCGGGTCATCGAAGGGACCGCGCGGAACATGGGCCTCGAGGTCGTGGAAAGCGTGTGATGGATCCATGGCGGTGAAAGCAGCCAGCAAGCGCTACGAGGACGTCGCCCAAAAGGTCGACCGAGCGCGGTTCTACAAGGTCGAGGAGGCCATCGAGCTTCTCCAGGAGACCGCCACGGCCAACTTCGACGAGGCGGCCGAGGCGGCCTTCCGGCTGAACATCAACCCGCGCAAGAACGAGCACCGCATTCGCAGCACGGTCGTGCTCCCGCACGGCACGGGCAAGAGCGTGCGCGTGTTGGCGTTCGCCAAGGGCGAGGCCCAACAGGCAGCCGAGGACGCCGGGGCGGACCACGTCGGCGGCGAGGACCTCGTGGACAAGATCGAGAACGAGGATTGGTTCGAGTTCGACCGCGTCGTGGCCACGCCCGACATGATGAGCGTGGTCGGCCGACTCGGCCGTGTCTTGGGGCCGCGTGGCTTGATGCCCTCGCCCAAGACGGGCACGGTTACCCAAGAGATCGGATCGGCCGTCGAGGAGCTCAAGGCCGGTAAGATGGAGTTCCGCATCGACGACTTCGGCCAGATCCATCAGCTGATCGGCCGCGTCTCGTTCGAGACGGATCAGCTGGTGGAGAACTTCCTCGCGCTGGCCACCGCGGTCGTCGACGAGCAGCCCACCGACGTGCACGGGCGGTTCCTGCGCCGTGTCAACGTCTCGTCGACGATGGGACCGGGCATCAAGGTCGACCCGGACGAGGTGGCGCGCCGCGTCGAGGAGAGGAGGCTCTAGCTCATGGTCAGGCCGGAGAAGGAACAGGCGGTCCAGGAGCTGGAAGAGCGATTCCGCGAGGCGCAGGCGCTCGTCTTTACCGACTTCCGCGGGCTGGACGCCAACCAGATGGTCGAGCTGCGCCAGAAGCTGCGAGGGCAGAACCTGGAGTATCGCGTGGTCAAGAACCGACTGGCCCAGCAAGCGGCCGAGGCCGCCGGGCTGTCGTTCGACGGCGTCCTCGAGGGCCCGACCGCGATCTGTTTCGGCTACGACGACCCGATCGACGCGTTCAAGCACTCGATGACGCTGACGAAGGAATTTCCCAACTACACCATCAAGGGCGGCATCAGCGAGGGCCAGCTGCTCGACGCCGAGGGCGTCAAGGAACTGGCCGAGCTCCCGTCGCATGAGGAACTGCTGACGCAACTGGCCGGCACGTTCCAGGGCCCGATCCGCAACTTGGCCATGGCGCTCGACGGCGTGGTCCGCCAACTGGTGATCGGCCTCAACGAGGTCGCCAAGGTCAAGCCGGAGTCAGAAGCAGACGCCGCCGAGACAGCCGCTGCTGGGTCGGCGGACACGGCCAGCGAAAGCTCGGACGAAGCCGCCGAGGCGGACGCGGGTGACGAGGGCACCGACGACTCAACTGCGGCCGAGGCGGCCGACGATGCCGAGGCCGACGCTGATGCCGAGGCGGATACGGATGACGCATCGGACGACGCTGACGATTCCGAGACAGAGAAAGGGGAGACGAC
>CAZMNF010000009.1:42777-50112 GCA_964567595.1 uncultured Thermotogae bacterium
CGGATGACGCATCGGACGACGCTGACGATTCCGAGACAGAGAAAGGGGAGACGACATAATGGCGACGATGAGCAAGGACGACATCCTTGAAGCCATTGACGAGATGACCGTCAAGGACCTCCACGCGCTCGTGAAGGACCTTGAGGAGAAGTACGACGTGAGCGCCCAGGCCGCCGTGGCCGCTGCGCCGGCCGCCGGCGGTGGCGCGGCAGCCGAGGGCGGCGAAGCGGAAGCCGCGGCGTCCACCGTCGACGTCAAACTGACCAACGCCGGCCAGCAGAAGGTTCAGCTCATCAAGAAGATCAAGGAGATCACCGGCAAGGGCCTCAAGGAGTGCAAGGAGCTTGCGGACGACCTCCCGGCGACCATCAAGGAAGGCGTCGACGAGGACGAAGCGCAAAGCGTCCGCGAACAGCTCGAGGAGTACGGCGCGGAGGTCGACATCAGCTAGTTGCGCCTCTCGGATTCCGTTGGTGAGCAGATCGATGTGGGCGTCGTTCGACGCGCGGAGACGGGTCGAGCGGCTCCGCTCTATGGGGTGACGGCGCGGGAAACCCTGCCGATCGCCCGCGTATATTTCCGAGGAGGGACTCTGTGCCAGTGAGGGAGCGACGATCCTACGGCCGTGTGAACCGAACGTACGAACTTCCCTATCTGTTGGAGGATCAGCGGGAGTCGTTCGATTGGCTCGTGGAGGACGGCCTCGACGATCTGTTCGAGGAGATCTCGCCCATTGAGAGCGAGGGCAAGGACGACCTGCGTCTGGAGCTGATCAACCCCGCCATCCGCGAGCCGCACCACTCCGAGCGCGAGTGCAAGGACAAGAACCTCTCGTATCAAGCTCCCTTGCGCGTGACCGGGCGGCTGTACAAGGCCGATCAACTCGTCAAGGAGGACGACATTTATCTCGCCGACGTGCCGCTCATGACCGACCGCGGCACGTTCGTCATCAACGGCAGCGAGAACGTGCTCGTCAACCAGCTGACGATCGCGCCGGGCGTCTACTTCACGCAGGAGGACGCGACGGAATACCGAGCTCAGGTCCGCCCGGAGGCCGGCTCGTGGTTGGAGCTGGTGCTCGACATCAAACGCGAGCGCCTTACCGCCCATCTGGATCGCAAGGCCAACGTTCCGGTCACAACGCTGCTCAAGGCCCTCGGCTACGCCACCACCGACATCATGGAAGGCTTCAGCTTCACGGTCCAGGCGGTCAACTCGGCAGGCCTGGAGCCCTACACCGGGTACCGGCTGAGCGAAGCGGTGGAGAGCAACGGCGAGACGATCCTCAAAGCGGGCGAGGAGATTCAGCCCGACACGATCGCCGCGCTCGAGGACGCCCAGGTGGAGCAGATCTCGCTGATTCGGAAGTTCATCCAGACGAGCCTCGAAGAGGACAAAGCGGTCGATCAAAAGGGCGCGCTTCAGGCCATCTATCGCAAGATGCGCTCCACCGATCGGGCGACGCTCAAGACGATGCAGGAGTACTTCCAGAGCCTCTACGGCGACCCGGCCAGCTATAACCTCTCCTCCGTGGGGCGCTTCATGGTCAACAAGAAGCTCGGCATGGCCTACGACGAGGACGATACCGTCCTCCATGGCGACGAGATCGGGCTCATGGTGGACTATCTCCTGCAGGCCCCCGAGCATCCCGACGTCCTGGATGACAAGGACCATCTCGCCAACAAGCGGGTCAAAACGCCGGGCGAGACGACCTCCGACGCGCTCCGAGCGGGATTGCGCCGCATGGCGCGCATCACCGCCGATCGCCTCAACAAATACAACCTGGACGACGAGGAGCCACTGCGGAACCTCGTCATGTCCCGGGTCGTTCAGGGCGGCATCAACAAGCTCTTCTACACGGGGCGGATGTCGCAGTACCTGGAACAGACGAACCCGCTTTCCGAGCTGACGCACAAGCGTCGTTTGTCGGCACTGGGGGGCGGCCTCAGCAAGCAGCGCGCCAAACTGGAGATTCGCGACGTCCACACGTCCCACTACGGGCGCATCTGCCCCATTGAGACGCCCGAAGGCCAGAACATCGGCCTGATCACGTCCATGGCGACCTACGCCCGCGTCAACCAGCACGGCTTCCTGGAAGCCCCTTACTGGCGCGCCGCGGATGGCGTCGTCACGGACGAGGTCGACTGGCTCATGGCCGACGAGGAGCAGAAGTACACCATCGCCCCCGCCACGACGCCCATGGACGACAACGGCGCGTTCACGGGCGAGACCGTGGAGATCCGGACGGGCGAGGAGGAACTGAAGGAGATCCCGCCCGAAGACGTCGACTACGTCGAGGTTTCGCCCGCGGCGCTGGTGGGCGTGTCGGCGTCGTTGATCCCGTTCCTGGAGCGAGACGACGCCAACCGCGCGCTCATGGGCGCCAACATGCAGCGCCAGTCGGTCCCGGTGCTCAAGCCGGAGGCGCCGGACGTCGGCACGGGCATGGAGCGGGCCGCGGCCCGAGACTCCGGACGGCTCGTGCTGGCCCAGGAGGACGGCGTCGTGTCGTTCGTGGATGCGTCCAAGGTCGTCGTCGAAAGCGGCAAGAAGGAGCACAGCTACGAGCTGCGCACGTTCGAGAACTCCAACCAGGACACCATCCTGCACCAGCGGCCCATCGTGGAGAAGGGCCAGACGGTCCACAAGGGCGACACGCTGGCCGACGCCGAAAGCACCGATCAGGGCGAACTGGCGCTCGGCACCAACTGCCTCGTGGCGTTTTTGCCCTTCGAGGGCTACAACTACGAGGACGCCATCGTCATCTCCGAAAGCATGGTCAAGGAGGACGTCCTCGACTCCGTCCATATTCAGGAGTTCGAGGTCCGAGCTGAGGAGACCAAACTGGGCCCGGAGGAGATCACCAACGACATTCCCGACATCAGTCGCGAGGAGCTGCGCAACCTCGACGACACGGGCGTCATCCGGGAAGGCACCGAGGTCCGCACGGGCGACGTGCTCGTGGGCAAGCTGACCCCGCGCGGCGAGAGCGAGCCGACGCCCGAGGAGCGCATCTTCCGCTCCATCTTCGGGGAGAAGACGCGCGCGGTGAAGAACACCTCCAAGACGCTGCCGCCCTCCAGCGAGGGCTGCAAGGTGATCCGCGTCAAGAAGTTCTCCCGAGACGAGGGCGACGAGCTCGAGGCCGGCGTCAACGAGCTCGTCAAGGTCTACATCGCCCAGCGCAAGAAGATCGCCGTCGGCGACAAGCTGGCCGGTCGTCACGGCAACAAGGGCGTTATCGCCCGCATCCTGGCCGATGAGGACATGCCGTACCTGCCGGACGGCACGCCCGTCGATCTCGTCCTGAACCCGCTCAGCGTCCCGTCCCGCATGAACTTGGGCCAGGTCTTCGAGACCCATCTGGGGTGGCTCGCCCACTTGGCGGACGAGACCATGGCGTCGCCCATCTTCGACGGCGCTGACGAGAGCCGGGTCATGAACGAGCTCCACGAGATCCGTGAGGAACGGGGCCTGGCCGACGGCGACGGCGCCGGCAACCCGGAGGGTGCCCCCAACGGCAAGGTAACGCTCCGCGACGGGCGCACGGGCGAGCCGTACGATCATCCGGTCACTGTGGGCACCATGCAAATCCTGAAGCTGGAGCACATCGCCGACGAGAAGGTCCACGCCCGCTCGACGGGGCCGTACTCCTTGATCACCCAACAGCCGCTCGGCGGCAAAGCCCGCTTGGGCGGCCAGCGCCTGGGCGAAATGGAGGTCTGGGCGCTCGAAGCTTACGGGGCGGCGCACACGCTCCAGGAGATGCTCACGCTCAAAAGCGACGATCCGCAGGGCCGCGTGCGGCTCTACAAGTCGATTCTCAAGGGCGAGGATTACCCCGACCCCGGCCTGCCGGAGTCGTTCCGCGTGTTCGTCAAGGAGCTGCACAGCCTGGGGCTCTCGTTCCGAGCCTACGGCCGCGAGCAGCGCGAAGTCGATATCGGCTGAGGTTCCCAACTCGACCGTCGCGCCGCCTGCCGCCCAACACAACGTTGACAACGCTCAGGGACGGGCCGAAGCGCACGCTTCGGCCCGTTTGTTTGTTCCGCGCGCATTGTGCGGAATGACGGCAGGTCAGCAGTCGCAGATCAGCGGTCAGCGGTGACGTCTGTCCGTTCGCCCGCGGCTTCGGCATCTGCAGTGTCGGCCGAGTCCGGCCCCCGGGATGTTTCGGCCCAATTGACCAACGGGCGCAGCGCAAACGGCACCACGAGCGTCGTCACCAGCACGACCACCAGCACGACGGCGTACTCGCGCTGATCGACGGCGCCGGCGGACAGCCCGATCGCGGCCACGATGAGGCCGACTTCGCCGCGCGGCACCATCCCGACCCCCACCAACACGGCCTGTCGAGCCCCCCGCGTGAGCGCCCCGACGCCGCCGACCAGCTTGCAGACGATGGCGATCGCGCTCGCCACGCCGCCGACCGCCAGCGTCGTCGGCTCGATCAGCGAGCCCAGCTCAAGGCGGACGCCGATCATGGCGAAGAAGATGGGCGTCAAGAACAGCTCCAACGCCTGGGTCGGGCCCGTCAGGTCGTACGCCTCCTGGACCTCCGCCAGGAGCATCCCCGCGAAGAACGCGCCGACGATGGGCGCCAACCCGATGGCGGTGGCCAAGCCCGACAGCCCCATGGCCAGCGTCAGCGCCACGCTGAACGGGCCGCCGAAGGGGAGCTTGTCCAGAGGGATACGCCGAACGACCGGCACCAGGAGCATAGCCCCGGCCACGAACGCCAACGACAACAGGCTGAGCTGCACGATCGAGCCGGGCTCCACGCTGCCGGTCTGGGCGATGCCGGAGACGACCGCGAGCACGATCAGCCCGAGCACGTCGTCGATGACCGCGGCGCCCAGAATGATGCGACTGTAGGTTCGCGACAGCACGCCGATCTCCTGCAGGACCGCCGCCGTGATGCCCACGCTCGTCGCCACCAACGCCGTCCCGAGAAAGAGGGCCGGGAGCTGCTCAAAGCCGATGAACAGCCCGTAGGCGTACCCGGCTGCAAAGGGGAACGCCACGCCGATGATCGCAACGGCCACGGCCTCCTTGCCCACCGAGGCGATGTCGCGCAGGCGAACCTCGAGCCCGACCATGAACAGCAAAAAGATGGCGCCGAGCTCCGCCAAAAACGCCATGATCTCGCCCTCATGGGCCAGCCCAAGCAGCGATGGCCCCACGACGATGCCCGCCAGCAGCTGGCCGATCACCGCGGGCTGGCCGAACCGCTGGAAGAGACGACCGAACAGCTGGGCCGCCGCCAACAGGGCGAAGATCTCCAGGAGGTGCTCGGTGCCGTGCATTAGGTTTCCGAGGTGAGAACGGACAGCACGTCGTTGCGCCCGATGACGCCGAGCAGGCGCCTGTCCTCATTTACGACGAACACCTGGTGATCGCTGCTGCTGACGATCATGCGCAGCGCGTCGCACACGTGCGCCTCCGGGGTCACCGCCTGGACGTCCTTGCGCATGTGATCCGCCACGGTCTGTTCCCGGTAGCGTGGCCCGAACTTGTCGTAGTTGTTCTCGTCGAGCCAGTTGTCAAACAGGCGCAGCGCCTCCACCTCGGAAAAGGGCACCGCCTCCAGGCGGGGGAGCAAGTCGTCCATGGCCAACGTCCCGATGAGCTCGCCCTCGTTGTCACCCACGACGGGCAAGGTGCTGAAGGGATTGTCGAGCATGTGCTGGGCGGCGTCCAAGAGGGACTCGTCCGCTCGGACCCAGATGGGCGCCGGCTCCATGATGTCGCGCGCTTCCATCTCCCCCTCCCGAGACTAGGGACCCTCGGATGCCCGCGCGCCGAGCGTCGGGCTTGTCAGGGCCTCAAGGCGCTGCCGCGATGGTCGTCAGCTGCCCGAGCCAGCCGTAGGCCAACGTCGGATAGAGGCCGAGCAGCAGAATCCCGATCGCCATGATCGTCAACCCGACCCAGGCGAGCCGGGAGTGGAACGCGGTACGATCGGTCGCCGCCGGGCGCATGACCATGGTGTAGACGACGCGGAGGTAGTAGTAGACCGAGACGACGCTCGTGACGACGCCGACGATCGCCAGCCACAATAGATCCGCCTGAATCGCGGCTTGAAAGACGTAGAACTTGCCGAAGAACCCGGCCGTCGGCGGCAAGCCGGCCAGCGAGATCATGAAGATCGCCATGACCGTTCCGAGGCCCGGCGCGCGCCAGGCGAACCCGGCCACGTCCTCCAGTGACAGGTTCTCCCCCCGGCCCTCGGCGAGCATGACGACGCCGAAGGCGCCGAGCGTCATGAGCGTGTAGACGAGGAGATAGAACCCCAGCCCCGAGGTGGCGTTCGCGGCCAGCTCCGGCGTCTGCGCCGCCGCCACGCCGATCAGCAGGTAGCCGGCATGCGCGATGCTCGAGTACGCCAAGAGCCGCTTGAGGTTCGTCTGCACCAGGGCGACGAGGTTGCCCAACGTCATCGTCAGCGCCGCGATGACGCCGACGAGGATCGCCCAGCTGCCGGCGAATTCCACGAAGGGGTCGGCAAAGATCCGGATGAACGCGGCAAACGCCCCGGCCTTGGCGGCCACGGCCATGAACGCCGTCGTGGACGTCGGCGCGCCCTCATAGACGTCCGGGGCCCACGTATGGAAGGGCACAGCGGCGGACTTGAAGCTGAGCCCCACCAGCAACAGCCCCGCGCCCGCGTAGAGCAACAGCGGCTTGGCCGCCAACGCGCCCGAGACGGCCCCGGCGAGAGCGCCAAGTTGGGTGGTTCCGGTCGCGCCGTAGACGAGCGCGACCCCGTAGAGCAACAGCGCGCTGGAGAACGACCCCAACAGGAAGTACTTGAAGCCGGCCTCCTGGGAGGCGGTCTGATGGCGGAAGAACGACGACAGGATGTAGAGCGGGATGGACAGCGTCTCCAGCCCGAGGAAGATCATCAAGAGATCGGCGCCCGAGCCCATGAGCATCGCGCCGAGCGTGGCGAACAGAATCAGGGCGTAGTATTCGCCGCTGGCCGCCCCTTGGCGCTCCAGATAGTCCGCGGACAGCATCAGCGTAAAGCCCCCGCCCAACAGAAAGACGACGTTCAGGAACTTGGCCAGCACGTCGACGCGCAGCATCCCCTGGACCATCGGCTCGCTCGACGTCGGGGCCGTCAGCGTCGCGACCAGCGCCCCGGCCACGCTCAACAGGCTGAGCCACGCCAGCCAACGTCGCTGCTCGACCCGCAGGAACAGGCCGACCAACAGCACGACGAGGGCCATCGTCGCGAGAATGGCTTCGGGCAGCAGGGCAAGGAAATCGTTGAGCGTGAACGTCATGGGCGACCTCCGGCGTCCTCGGTATCGGTCTCGGTGTCGGTCTCGG
>CAZMNF010000009.1:50212-56992 GCA_964567595.1 uncultured Thermotogae bacterium
TCGGTCTCGGTGTCGGTCTCGGCATTGATGGCATCCGTAGCTGCGTCCCAGGGCATGACCCAACGCGCCCTCGATGCGGCGCTTGCCGTCCGGGCGTCGGGAGCGTCACGACGGGCCTGCACCTGCTCGACCGTCGACTGCACGGCCGGCTCGATGCGGTTCAAAAACGGCGACGGATAGAGGCCGATCCAGAGGATGAGAACCACCAAGGGAACGAGCAGGCCCGTTTCGGCGCGGGACAGGTCGCTCGTGCCCGTCCGGACGCGCTCGGCGACCGGCCCGTGGAAGACCCGGCGCGCCATGTAGAGCATGTAGATGGCCGACAGCACCGCGATCGACGCCCCAACGATGGCGTAGACGGGGAACTGGCCGACATACGTGCCGACGAGGATGAGGAACTCGCCGACGAAGCCGTTCGTGCCCGGCAGGGCCACGGAGGCAAAGAGAATGATCAGAAAGAACGCGGCGAACTTGGGCATCACGCTCGCGACTCCTTCCATCTCGTCCAGTGAACGACTGCCGAAGCGGTTCATCAAAATCGCGATCACGAGGAAGAGCGCCGCGATGTAGATGCCGTGATTGACCATCTGGAGGACGCTGCCCGCCGTGCTGAGCGTCCCGAAGGCGAAGATCCCCACGGCGACCAGGCCCAGGTGGCTGACGCTGGAGTAAGCAATGAGGCGCTTCAGGTCGCGCTGGGCCATGGCCACGAACGCCCCGTAGACGACGCCGACCAGGGCCAGCACCAATAGATAGGGCGCCAGCGTCGCGGCCGCGTCGGGGAAGATCGACGGGCCGAAGCGGATCAGCCCGTACAAGCCGGCCTTGGACATGAGCGCCGACAAGAGAATCGTCCCCGTGATCGGGGCTTCGCTGTAGGCGTCGGGGAGCCAGCTGTGGAGCGGCCAGATGGGCACCTTGACCGCAAACGCAGCGACAAACGCCAGATAGGCCCAGAACTGTAACGTCGGGCTGAGGCTCGCGGATTCGGAACTGAGCGCCGTCCAGTCGAACGTCCCCGTCGACACGTAGAGGGCGATGATGGCGACCAGCATCAACACGCTCGTGGCCATCGTGTAGAGGAAGAACTTGATCGCGGCGTAGCCGCGCCGCTCGCCGCCCCAGATCCCGATCAGGAAGTACATCGGGATGAGCATCGCCTCCCAGAAGACGTAGTACAGCACCAGATCGAGCGCGAGGAAGACGCCGATGAGCGCCGTCTCCAACAAGAGCACCATGATGGCGAACGCCTTGTAGCGCTCGCGCGCCCGGTCCCAGGGGGCCCAGAGCAACAGCGGCACCAAGAGCGTCGTCAACAGCACGAGGAAAAGCGAGATGCCGTCCACGCCCAGGTGGTAGCCCACGCCGGCCTCGGCAATCCAGTCGACCGCGATCTCGCGCTGGATCTCGCCGCTGGCCGGGTTGAACGTCAGCGCAAGCGCCACGGCGAAGCCGAGCGTCAAGAGGCTCCACGTGAGCGCGGTCCCGCGGATCACGCCCGCGTCGTCCGTGCGCCGCAGCGCCAGGATCAACGCGCCCAGTGCCGGCAAAAACGTCACGATCGTCAAAAACATTTAGATCACGGGCTCACTCCCGGGGGCGCCATCAGGCCACCATCCAGTAGATCAACAGCACGATCGCTCCGAGCAGCATCCACGAGGCGTAGCTGCGCGCGTAGCCGCTCTCCACGGGGCGCAGAGCGCCCCCGGCCCAGTTGACGACGCGGCCCACCCCGTTGACGATCCCGTCGAGAAATCCGCGATCGAACGCCCCGGCCAAGAACGCCGCTATGGCTTGGCCGGGACGGACAATGGCCAAATGGTAGAACTCGTCGACGTAATACTTGCCCGCCAGGAGGCCGTAAACGGGCCGCAAGGAGCGGCGCAGCCCCTCGCTCGGCTGCCAGCCGCGCACGTAGACCATCCAGGCGAGGCCGGCGCCCGCGAGCGCCACCACTACGGAGATGAACGCGAGCAGCGCCGGGCCGATGGGATACGCGTGCGAGAACGTGGCCCCGACCTCCGTTGCGATGGCGGGCTCGAGGAAGTGCTCCAGGGGCGCAAAGCCGGCCAGCGAGATCCAGAGCGCGCCGCCGACGGTCGACAGCGCGGCCAGGCCGCCCAGCGGCCCGAGCATCACGTGCGGGGACTCGTGTGGGTGGACGTCGCTCTCGTTGTAGCGCGGCTCGCCCTCAAACGTCATGAAGTACGCCCGCAGCATGTAGAAAGCGGTCAGCAGGGCCGTCCCGACGCCGACGAGCCAGAGGACGATGTGGCCCGTCGCGAACGTCTCCTCCAATATCAAGTCCTTGCTGAAAAATCCCACAAAGGGCGGAATGCCGGACAGCCCCAATGCCCCAATGAGGAAGACGATCGCGGTCCAGGGGATTTTTTGGCGCAGCCCGCCCATCTCGCGCATGTCGGTCCGGTCGGCCATGGCGTGCATGACCGAGCCCGCGCCGAGGAACAACAGCGCCTTCATGAACGCGTGGCTCGTCAGGTGATACATCCCGACCGCGAACGCGCCGACGCCCGTGGCCAGGAACATGTAGCCCAATTGGGAAACCGTCGAGTAGGCCAACACCCGCTTGATGTCGTTGTTGACCAGCGCGATTGTCGCGGCAAAGAGGGCGGTGACGGCCCCGATGGCGGCAATCACGCCCAGTGTGACCGGCGCCAGCTGATAGAGCACGTTGGCCCGCACGACCATGTAGACGCCGGCGGTCACCATGGTGGCCGCGTGGATGAGGGCCGAGACGGGCGTCGGGCCCTCCATGGCGTCGGGCAGCCAGACGTAGAGCGGAATCTGGGCCGACTTGCCCGCGGCCCCGACAAACCACAACAGCGTGATGGCCGTGACGAGCCCGCCGCCGAGCGCGAGCGTCTCGGGCGCCTGTTGGAAAATCGTCAGGTAATCGAACGTCCCGAACGTGGCGAAGAGAACGAACAGCCCGATCATGAAGCCGAGGTCGCCGACGCGGTTGACGACGAAGGCCTTCTTGGCGGCCTGGGCGGCGCTGGGGCGGGTGAACCAGAACCCGATGAGCAGATAGGAACAGAGGCCGACGAGCTCCCAGCCCATGAACATCAGGAGGAAATTGTCGGCCAGCACGAGCAACAGCATGGAGAACGTGAACAGGTTCAACCAGGCAAAGTAGCGCGAATAAGCCTCGTCCTCGCCCATGTAGCCGATGGAGTAAACGTGGATCAAGAACCCGACGCCCGTGACGACGAGGATCATCAGCACCGAGAGCGGGTCGACGAGGAAGCTGAACGCCACGTCGAAGCTCCCGATCGAGATCCAGTCGAACAGCGTCTGGGTGAACTGGCGTTCCTCCGCCGGATGCCCCAGCAGGCTCACCAGGACGTAGATGCCCACGAGAAACGCCAGCCCGACGCTCCCACAAGCCACGGCGCCCACGGTCCGTTTGCTCGCCCGAGCGCCGCGGAGCCCGTTGTAGAGCGCTCCCACGAGCGGCAAGGCGAGCACGAGCCAGACCCAGTTCACGTTGGCGTTACCCCCTCAGCAAGTCGATGTCGTCGATGTCGACGGTGTCGCGGCGGCGGAAGATGTTGACGATGATCGCCAGCCCGACGACCACCTCCGCGGCCGCGAACGCGAGCACGAACAGCACGAGCACGTGGCCCGCGATGTCGCCCCAGTAACGGGCGAAGCCGACGAACGCCAGGTTGACGGCGTTGAACATCAGCTCGATCGACATGAAGACCACGAGCGCGTTGCGGCGCGAGAGCACGCCCAGCGCCCCAACGGCAAAGAGCACCGCGCTCAGGATCACGTAGGCGCTCACGCTCACGATGAGGCCCCCCCGTCGTCCTTGCTCGACAGCGCGACGGCGCCCAACATGCCGATCAACAAGAGGATCGCGGCCACCTCAAACGGCAAGAGGTACGACGTGAACAGCGCCTCGCCGATCGCCTCCACGGACCCCATGCCCTCGGGCAGCTCCCGGGCGCCGCTCAGGTCGGTCGCGGCGACGACGTAGATCAGCCCGAGGCCCAAGAGCGTCGCCAACGCGAGCGCCAGGGGGCGCTGGAATCTCAGCTTGACGTCGGGGCCTTCGCCCGATCGGACGTGGAGCATCATGACCACGAACAGGAACAGCACGAGAATGGCTCCCGCATAGACGATGATCTGCAGCACGGCGACGAACGGGGCAAACATCAATAGGAACAACCCCGCCAGGCTGACGAGCGTCCCCAGAAACGAGACGGCCGCATGGACGGGCTTGGTCCGCGTGATCATGAGGATGCTCGACCCGACGGCCGTGATGGCGAAGACGATAAAGAGGATCGTCTCGATCATGGCCCACCTCCGAACGCCATCACGCCCATGGCCGTAACGTAAACGTTGACCAGCGCCAGGATCAACAGCACCTTCCAGCCGATCGTCATCAGCTGGTCGTAGCGGATCCGCGGCACCGACGCGCGCAGCCAGATAAACAAGAACGCAAACGCAAAGATTTTCACAATGAACCAGAGCACGCCCAGCACGGGAACCTGCTCCACAAACGGCCCGCCCCAGCCGCCGAGGAACAGCGTCACGGCGACCGAGCTGGCCACGATGATGTTGATGTATTCGCCGACGAAGAACCCGGCAAATTTCATGCCCCCATATTCGGTATGGTACCCGGCAACGAGCTCTTGCTCGGCTTCGGGGAGGTCGAACGGGGCCCGGTTGGTCTCGGCGTTCGCGCCGATCAGAAACAGGAGAAATCCGAGCGGCTGGATAAAAATGTTCCACTGGGGGAGAACCCCGAACCAGGTGCCCTGTTGCTGGGCGACGATGTCGGTCAGCTGCAGCGTCCCCGACACGAGGATGACGCCCACCAGCGCCAAGCCGACCGTCAGCTCGTAGCTGATGATCTGCGCGGAGGAGCGCAGCGACCCGAGCAGCGAATACTTATTGTTGGACGCCCAGCCGCCCAGGATGATCCCGTAGACGCCCACGGCGGTGACGGCCAACAACACCAAGATGCCGGCGTTCGGGTCGGCGATCTGGAACAGCGGCACCCCCCAGAGCTTCGCCTGCGGCGGCCCGAAGGGAATGACCGCAAAGGCCAGAAGCGCCGCGAACATCGTGATGCCGGGGGCGATGAGATACATCCAATGCTCCGCGCCCCGGGGTTGGAAGTCCTCCTTGAAGAAGAGCTTGATGCCGTCGGCCAGCGGCTGCAACAGCCCGAACGGGCCGGTGCGGTTGGGGCCGACGCGGGCATTGAGCCGGGCGAGCACGCGGCGCTCGAGCCAGGTCATGTACGCAAAGCCCGTCAGCAGCGCGATGGCCACGACGAGCGACTTGATGGCCGTGACGAGGATCCAAGCCCACAGCGGCGTCTCGCCCATGGTCAGTTCGCCTTCAGCTCCTCCAGTCGCTGCTCCAGCTCCTCCATGGGGTTGTACGTCGTCTCGCGCAGCGGCTTCTCGCGGCCGATCTGCTCCCGCAGCATGAGGATCCCCTGGATGAGCGCCTCCGGCGTCGGCGGACAGCCGGGGACGTAGACGTCAACGGGGATGATCTTGTCCACGCCCTGCAGATGGGCGTAGTTGTTGAACAGCCCGCCCACCGACGCGCAGTCGCCCATGGCGATGACGTAGTTCGGCTCCAGCATCTGATCGTAGAGGTTGCGGATCACCGGGGCCATCTTCTGGCACGGCCGCCCGGAGACGATCAGCAGGTCGGATTGACGGGGCGAGGCCCGCAGCAGCTCGGCCCCGAAGCGCGACACGTCGAAGCGCGTCGCGGCCATGCCCATCATCTCGATCGCGCAGCAGGCCAAACCAAACTGCATGGGCCAGACGGCGTTCTTGCGGCCCCAGGTGATGGCCTCCTCGATCTTGTCCAGCGTCGTGGTCATCACGGGGCTGCTGTCGTCCATCTCTACTGCCAATCCAGGGCACCTCGCTTCCACTCGTAGATGTAGCCGACGAAGATGATCATCAGAAACAGGCTCATCGCCGTAAAGCCGCCCCAGCCGAAGTTTTCATAGACGACCGCCCAGGGGTAGACGAACGCGATCTCCAGGTCGAACACGAGGAACGTCATGGCGATGAGGTAGAAGGAAATGCGGAGCCGGCCGCGGGCGTCGCCGAGAGGGCGAATGCCGGACTCGTAGGGGGCTTCCTTGTTGGTCGACGGCCGCCGGAAGCTGAGCAGCTTGTTGGAGGTTACCACGAAGGCTGTGATGCCGGCGGCGATCAGCATGTAGACGAGGATCGGCGCAAACTCCGACGTCATCGGTAAAAGCCCCTCCTGACCGTGAGAGCGATTATAGTCCGTGGGCTCAGCCGTGTCAACGGCGGCCTTTGCGGGTTCACGGGCTCCGTCCGCTGCGGCGACAGCCTCGCCCGCCGACGGGCCGCGGCCTGGCCCGCGCCCGGTCCGATGGCTTGTGAGATTCCTGACGTGGCTGTTGACAGCGACGCGTGAAATCGTTTAAGGTTCGAGTAGCCAAAAACCAACGAAGTCTCCCACAAGCCCATAGGGAGTCGAGGCATCGCCACGGCGCCTCGCCTCAAGGGAGGTGGTCGAGCCGCCGCCGCGAACACGACGTATTGGGGTGTCAACCCCCCTTTCTCCGTTCAGGGAGCCGACCTGAACCGAAATGTTGACGCTCGATGCTACATTGAGGGAGCGGCTCTTAGGTTCAGGGCCAAGCGAAACCGTGGACATCACAAAAGGAGGTCCGAGAGGGATGCACCGTCCAAAATTTTTAGGAGGTCTAGCACTCGCTTCGTTGATGCTGGTGGTGCTCACCGGCTG
>CAZMNF010000010.1:0-54014 GCA_964567595.1 uncultured Thermotogae bacterium
CGTCTGGGAGACGCAGGTCGTCTACTACGTCGACGACGTGAACGTCGAGATCGAGCAGCCGGGCGTCTTCTGACGCGCTTCCCCATCCTGCCAATGAACGTGCAATCAGGGTCACAGGAGCGCCTGCCCCGCTGGGCGTAGCTCACGTGAAGCTGTGCAGGCTGGCGACGAAGTAGTTGATGCCGATCCAGGCGTAGAGCACAACCCCGTAGGCCGCTACCGACGCCCAGGCAACCTTGATGTCGCGCCAGCCGAAGTGCAGGCGCAGATGGAGGTAGACGGCGTACGCGAGCCAAGCGATGAGCATGGCCGTCTCCTTGGGATCCCATTCCCAGTAGGCGCCCCAGGCCTGCTTGGCCCAGATGCCGCCGAAGACGATGCCGCCGATCCCGTAGAAGGGGAAGCCGATCGCGTTGGCCTTGTAGCTGAGCTCCTCCAGCTTCTTGAGCGCCTCGGGCGACTGGCCGCGGAAGCGGCGCCACAGCAGCAACAGGCTTGCGCCGAAGCCCGTCGTGAAGAGCGCGATGCCGATGATCATGAAGATGACGTGAATGACGAGCCAATAGCTCTGCAACGCAGGCACCACGGGCGCCACGGCTCGGGGAGCGATCGTCGGCGAGGCCGACAGCGCCAGCATGGTGAAGGCGATGCCGGTGACGATGGCGCCGACGCCGGGGAAGCGGTAACGGCGCTCGAAGATCAAATACGCCAGCGGAATGAGCCAAGCCATGAACGTCAGCGTCTCGTAGGTTGTCGTGATGGGGAGAAAGACGCTGATGGCCCAATCGGATGCCTGGCCGAGCTCGATGGAGCGCAGCACGACGCCGATCGTGCCGAAGCCGACGCCGACCACGGTCAGCGTCGTCGCCCAGCGGAACCAGCTCAACGTCCGCGGCATGGCCGGGCTGGCGGCGATGCCCACTGCCTGCGAGGACCGCTCGGCTGCCCCGTCGTTCGGCTCCCGATTGCCCAGATTGCCCAGTACGGCCCCGAGGAAGTAGCCGAAAAACGCGAGAAAGTACGCCGGCGTTGCGAGGAAGAAGAAAAAAGTACTGTCGAAACTCATGAAGATCCTCCTTTGGAGGCCGTCGCTAGCGCGTTGCCTTCATCCCCAGCGGGCACGCGCTCTAATTCCTGCTGAATGCGCTCCGTGATGTGATGGAACTCGGGAGTGAAGTCGCCCTTGCGGCTCCGGCCGCCCACAAGGATCTGGCCCGTCGCCTCGTCCACGTGCACCCAGACCGACTGGTGGCTGAACAGGAGGTTGCCGACCAGCATGACGATCATGAGGGCGAACGCCGAGTAGGCCACCGGAACGCCGGGGTCCCAGCTCATCTCCAGGCCCGTAAACTGCGGCGCCTTGAAACCCTCCAGATAGATCTTGTAGTCGCTGTCCACAGCGTTCTGCATCTGCGGCATCCGGGAGAAGGCCCAGGTGCGCAGCACCCGCTCACCCGTCTGAGCGTTGCGCACGATCACGAACGCTGCGGGGTTGTTGAGGCTCTGTGTCTTGCTGTACGCCACGCCCTCGGAGAGCGCAAAGTCCGGCAGGAACGCGTTGAACTCGACCTCGAGATCCTGGCTGGGGACGCGGAACGTCTCACCAACGGTGGCTTGGAACTCGCCGATCGATTCGCCTTGCGCGTCCGCGATGCGGAACGTCGCCGTCGCCGCGTTCATCCAGTCCTCGCCCATGGCCGTCTGGAACAGGCTGATGCCGCCGTACGTAAACGGGTGATTGACCTCGGTGAGGCCGCTTTGGACCTCGTTGCCCGCCTCGTCGATGACGGTCAGCCGCGTCTTCCAGTCCATGATGCGCTCGGTGCCTCGGTAGTTCTCGCTCCAGAACTCGTCCACGCGGACCCGGAAATCCCGGTTCGGAACCTCGATGACGTCGCCCTCGTGGGCGAGGTTCATCTCGGTGTAGCCGAAGAAGTTGGTCACGCCGAGGCCGATGATCGCGACGATCAGCGCCACGTGGAAGACGTCGATGGCGTAGCGCTCCCAGCGGCGCCGCTCGGCCAGAATCTGGCCGTCGTCCTCGCCTACCTTGTAGTGGCGCGCGCGAAGGGCGCTCTTGACGCGTTCCCGGATGGTCTCGGGCGGCTGGTCGGGCGCGTCAATCGTCGCACTGCAGGGCATGTTGGGCAGCGCCTTCGGCTTCTTGCGCGCCATCGGGCGCTGCACGTAGTTGCGCGACGCCTGGAGCCGCTTGACCGTGCAGGCGGTCATGTTGATCAGGAACAAGCCCAGAATGGCGTAGGTGTACCAGGCCCCGAAGATCTGGAACAGGCCCATCGAGTTGAGGACCTCGAAGTTGTCCGGGCCGTATTGGGCCACCAAGTCGACGCGGCGGTTGAAGTCGAGCTGGGGCACCAGCGTCTGGATCAGGCCGATCAGCACCAACAGCGCGATCAGCGCGACCCCCAGCGGAATGGAGGTGAGCACGCGGGTCGACGTTCGGCCGACCCCGCGCCGTCGGGCTTCATGGATCGTGCCGCGCAGCCACTTCACAAACGTCAGGGCTAGGCTGAAGCCGAGCACCAGCCAGAACAGCAGGGTCGGCCAGGCACCGGCAAACGCCACCGTCGGCGGGAACAATTCGGGCTCGCTGAGCGAGACGATCGAACCGACGAGCCCGATCGCCAGCAGCCCGTAGACGGTCCAGCGGGCGGTAAAGACGGCCTCAATATCTTGAGCCATCTGCCGGATCATGGCTGCGGCGAGCTCACCTCGTCCAGCGCGTCCGTCGTCTTCTGGAAGCCTTGCAGCATGGTCTCCTCATCCATGGCGCCGTTCCAATAGCCCATGATGACACCGCGCTCGTCGATCCAGAACGAGGTCGGCAGCGCGGTCAGGCCGTACTGCACGAAAGCTTTCCCCTGGCGGTCGATCAGGTTGGGATAGGTGATGCCCAGTCGGTCCATGAACGACCGGGCCTCGGATATGGAGTGGTCCCAGTTGACCCCGACCACGGCGACGCGATCCCCATACTGCTCGTGGAAGTTCTGCAGGGCCGGCATTTCGGCCCGACAGGGCGCACACCACGTTCCCCAGAAGTTGAGCAGCACGGGCGTCCCGCGGAACTGGCGGAGCGAGACGTCGTTGCCTTTGAAGTCGCTCAGCGCGATGTTCGGCGCTCGATGGCCCAGCTCGGCCGCCGTCTGGTCGGCGCGGACGGAGGCCTCCTGGTCCAGAAACTCGCCATTGTTGCTGCGCGCGACCATCTGGCTCGTGTCGATTTCGGCGATTTCCGGCCGCTTCGCGCCCGGCTCCAGCGCGAAGTACGCGTACGCCACAAGGGCGAGAATGCCCACGCCGGCGAGCGCCGTGGCCGCAATGGCGGCGTACTTCAACGTGCGCAGCTTCCGCGGTTCGGTCTCGGCGTCAGGCCCTGGCGTTTCCGACATACGGGGAGTGTATAAATCGGGACCGATTCAGTCCATGATCTTGATCAATAGCTCAGTCAGATGCCACGGCCTCGTAGCCGGCCTCTTGGACGGCCCGAACGAGCGCGTCGGTGGCGACGTCGGAAGCGAGTTCGACGTGGGCCGTGCCGCCTTCGAGCGAGACATCGGCCGACTCGACGCCGCTGACGCCCTGCAGGGCGCTCTGGACGTGGCTGACGCAGTGCTCGCAGCTCATGCCGTCAATGCTCAACGTTCTGGTCATGGCTCAACACCTCCTCCGTTGCTCGATAATCGGTTGGCGGGTCGAGCGTCGACGCGCGCGCTTCGGGGGTCCACTGGCCGCTGAGGCGCAGGATTTGGCGCTCGAGCCAACGACGCCCCCGGGTGGATGAGGTCTCGGTTTCGGGGGCGAACGGGCGGACGAGCACGGTGTGGAGCCCGACGCGGCGAGCCCCCAGCACGTCGGTGAAAATCTGGTCGCCGACCATCGCGACGTCGTCGGCGTCCATGGCCAACGCGCCCAGCATCTGGTGAAAGGCATGCGTGCCCGGCTTACCGGCGTTGAACCGGAGCGGGCGATCGCTGAGCTTGGCTCGGACCGCCTCGCGGTCGATCCCCTCATCGTTGCTCAGAAACGCCACCTTGAACCCGGCCGCTTCCACCTCGGCCAACCAGTGCAGGATGCGCTCATCCCACTCGGTGAAGCCCCACGGGCCCAGCGTATTGTCCAAGTCAAAGATCACCCCGCGGATGCCGCGAGCTCGGAGCCCGTCGAGGTCGAGTTCGAAAACCGACCTCAGATGCTGATGAGGCGTCAGACGGGGGATCATGACAGCGATGAGCGAACCTCGCCGATAGGGATGTGGCGAGCCACGTTGTCGAGGACGCGCCGGACCTCGTCGCCAAACTCGGGCGAGGTCAGGATCTTGACGTAGCGTTGGCCATCGGCCATGTGCCAATCCCGACGCACCTGGGCGATCCCGTCATAGGCTTCGATGATCGTCTCCAGGAAGTAGATGTCGCGCTCGGCCATCTGGACGTAGAGCGCGATCGTATCGCCCATCACGGATCCGTCGCTCATGCTTTTCGCTCCCATCTGCCGCGATCAACGTCGAGGCGTCACCCCTCCGTGAGGACGCGGCATCGGCCCGCCCTCGCTGAGGGCGGCTATACCGCTGTGGGGCGGCCTTTCGCCGAAGCCCACTGACGGCACGACCAGTGACGCATGTCGTCTTCCCACGGATCGGCCTGTGCGACAGCGCTATTGGCCGTCGCCCATCTCGCCGTCCTGATTGCCGCCGCTCGGTGACGTCGAAGCCGGCCCGCTCCCTTGGCCCTGTTGCGACATCTGCGACTCCATCTGGCTCTGGAGCTCGGCCACCCGATCGGGCCGATAGTCCGGATAGGTCTCCTGCAGCGTCTGCAGCGGCTGTTGCGCCTGGCTGGGCTGGCCCTGATCGAGATAGAGGCTGGCGAGCTGGACGAGCGCGTCCTTGCCGTCCTCACTGAGCGAGCCCTCGCCGTGGATCGCGCGGTCAGCCTCCAACAGCGACTGATAGATTCCCATCTGTTCCGGGGCCGACGGGTCCTGCAGCACGGCGGATTTCAGATGGTCCTTAGCTTGCTCCGGCCGATCGAGCGCGAGCTGCGCTTCGCCGATGCCCTGATGGGCACGCCAGTTGTCCGGCGAGCCCTCCAGGACCGTCCGGTACTGCTCGATGGCGTTGCTGTGTTGCTCGGCGTCCCGGTAGAGCGAGGCGAGTTGGAAGCGGGTGTCCTGGTCGTCCGGCTCCAGCTCGAGGATTTTCCGGGCCACCTCGATCTGCGTCGACTGATCGGCCCGTAGCTCCAACGCCCGGCGGTACTCGGACACGGCGTCCTCGGCGTTGCCCTGCGCCCGATACGCGTCGCCCAGCGTGGCGTGCGCGGCGGCGGAGTACTGGCCCGCCGATCGATCCACGACGCCCTCCAGCGTGGCGACGGCGTCCTCAACCTGGCCGGCCTCCAGCTGGGCCTGACCGAGCTGGATCTCAACGTCGACGGGACTTTCGACCCCGGCCTCCAGGGCCGCATCGTAGGCCTCGATCGCGTCCGCGTAGGCGCCCTGATCCAGGTGCAGGTCGCCGAGCAGCTTCTGTACCTCGCCCAACCGCCGATCCGTGGAGGCAAGCTCGTCGCGCAAGTCCGTCAGGACCTCGCGAGCCTGGGCGATCGGCTCGTCGTTGCCGGTCGCCTCGGCCTGATCGAGATAGGTCTGGGCCAGGTTGATGCGAATGTCGCGCCAGCTTGACGAGCCCTGCTCGACCATGCCAGCCGCGCTGTTCAGATGCTCCACGGCCTCAGCGTGGTTGCCGCGGTTCCGCTGGATGTCGGCCGCGAGGGTCTGGGCATCGGCGTAGTCCGAATCGATCTCCAAGGCGCGGTTGATCTGGGTCAGGGCGCGATCGGGATTGTCGACCTTGTTGTTCAAAAACCGAGCGTAGTAGTAGCGCAGTTCGGCGTTCTCCGAGGCCAGCTCCACGACGGACTGGTATTCGGACTCGTCGCTCGGCCCGAAGTTGCCGACGCTGGCCAGGAACGCGTCCGCGGCGTTCTGTTTCGCCTGACGGAGGCGCTCCTGCAGTGACTGGCGCTCCTCTTCCGAGGCGTCCTCGCCGAGGTTGTCGAGCTGTGACTGCAGGACTTCGGCCTTGTTCTGATACAGCTGGCTCTGATAGTACCCGATGTTCGGATCGTTCGCCGCGGAGGAGCTCGCCTCGTCGTAGGCCGCAATGGCTTCATCCAACAACTCGAGCTTGCGCTCATTGTCCTCGGCCTGATCGGCCTCGTCCTCGAGCCGATATGCCTCGAGCAGCTGCTCCTCGATGACGATCTCGGACTCGTCCCGCTGCTCTTGGATCCACTCGTCGAAGCGGTTCTGGCGTTCCTGTTGTTTGTAGGCGTCCGTGACCTGCTGCTTGAGCGAGTCGGTGGTCCGAGTCTCCTCGATTTTGAGGACGTGGAAGCCGGCATCGGTGCGGAACGGTTCGCTCACCTGGCCGGGCTCGAGGTCGAACGCCTTGGCTACGAGCCGGTCCGGTTGACTGGCATTGTAGCCGATCCAGCCCAAGCTGCCGCCGTTGCTGGCGTTGTCGCCGTCCGAGTGTTGTTGGGCCAGCGAGGCGAAGTCGGCGTCGCCGGACTGGAGCTGGTTGTAGACGCTCTGGATCTGGCGCTGCGCCGACTGGACTTGCTCGTCCGGCGCATCCGACGGCAGGCTGATCTGGATCTGCCGAGCGTCAACCTCGGGTTGCTTGGGGAACTCGCCGTTTTCGCGAGCGGACTCGAGCCAACTCTGGAAACGCTCGTCTTGGACGTTCGAGACGTAGTCCTGGCGAATCTGGTCGCGGGCCTGGTCAAAGCCGGACGAGCGCTTGCCCTCCAGCTTGATCAGGTGGAGCCCGAACTGGGTCCGGACCGGATCGGAAATCTCGCCCTCGTCGAGCTCGAACGCGGCCTCCTCGAACGGCGCCGCCATTTGCCCCTTGCCGAACCAGCCGAGGTCACCGCCGTCCGACCCGCTGGGCCCGTCGGAATGCTGTCGAGCCATCTGGGCGAAGTCGGCGCCCTCGTCAAGTTGCTGTTGGATCTCGGCGATCTGCTGCTCGGCGGATTGCACTTGAGCGTCGGAGGCGTCCTCTGGCAGCTCGATCAGAATATGGCGCGCGTGGACCTCCTCCGAGCCGTACTGGTCCTGGTTCTCCTCGAAGTAGGCCCGCAAATTCTCGTCTGTCGGGACGACGGGCTCGACGACCTGCGAGACGAACTGCTGTTTGTTCTCCTCCATGTACGACAGCAGGTCGTCCGTTGCCGGGTCGATCTCGCCGACGACTTGGTCTTGGAGTCGCTCCCGCTTGAGCTCTTGGCGGGCCTGGCCGCGGAGATAGTTCTTGAACTCGGAGATGGAGCCCGTGGAGAGATTGAACGCCTGGGCAAACCGTTGGCGGACTTGCGGGTTGTTCTCCAACAGCGTGCGCAAGCGGTCTTCAGTCACGCCATTCTGTTGCAGGAACTGGTCGTACTGCTGCTTGAAGCGCTCATCGACCTCGGTCTGCGGCACCGACAGGCCACGCTCCTCTGCCCGCTGCGAGATGAGCGCGTTTCGGATCAGCTGGTTGGCCGCTTCGTTCCGCAACTGCAGCCGATAGTGGGCGCCACTGGCACCCTGCAGCCGCTGTTCGAAGTTGCCGCCGAACTGCGAATACAGTTGCTGATAGCGCTGGATGGTCTGTTGATGTCGCGTGTCCAGTTCCGACGTGGGAATCTCTTCGCCGTTGACGACGATCGCCGGTTGTTGCTCCTGTTGTTGCTGATCCGACATGTTCCCAAAGAGCCCTTGCGGACCGCCGGGTGTGAAGAACAGCACCCCGCCAGCCCCGAATCCGATAATAACGACCCAAAGCGTTACGGTTACCCAGAGTTTCTGCCCCCGGTTCATATGGTCAATCCCTTCCTCTTGGTTTTCGTCTCACGTGCCATTTCCTGGACAATCGCCATGATAACGCCGTGCGGTGAGCTCCAGATACACGCGGACGGGTTGTGGAGAATGCCTGCATCAGTCCCAACTCGTCATGGGGCGATTAATAAACATTGGACGCCGAGCCGCGGCGCCCTGCTCATCCCTATAGACGATCGCGTCTCTGCGGACTGATGCGAGTTTAGGAGACGTCCCGATCGGTGTCAAACCCGGATCGCCGCGGCCGCCCGAAGAACGACGATCGACGCTCGGTTCCGACCTCCCGGTCGGCTTGATCGTCGGGCTCCGCCTCGGAGGTTTCGGCTGAGGGCTGCTCCTCGGTTGAGTCGGTCAGCTCGGAGGCCGGACGCCCGGTGATGGCCTCCGACAACGACGTCGGTCGCGACGTCAATTCCTCGTCCGACTGGACCTCCGAGGGAGCTTCGGCCTCGGGCTGCCAAGCCTCTTCACGCCCCTCGTGATGGGGCTCCTCGCTGTCGCCGGCTGGGACTCCATTCTCGTGGGGCTGGTGGAGCCGATGGCGTGGCGCGATCGTAAAGCGCAACGCCGTGCGCTGCTCGCCGTCGATCTCGACGTCGACGAAGCTCGGCATGGAGACCAGGTCGACCCCGCTTGAGGCGAGATAGCTCCGCGCGATGGCGATGGCCTTGACGGCTTGATTGATCGCTTTGGGGCCGATTCCTTGGAGTTCTGCCTCGCCGGATTCGCGGATCGTGTTGGCGAGCGCGCCGGCCGTGGCAGACGCATCGGACTGAGCAGAGACTTTGAGGGTTTCCATGGCTCCCTCTCCCCCTCCCTAACGGGTACTCGCATTCCAGTATAATCGAGGTGTCTCCCACAGACAAGACCCAAGCTTGTCGTCCGTCAGCGCGCTCGCTCGGTGAACTGGACCGTCCGGATCACCTGGACCTTGATCTCGCCGGGGTAGTCGAGCTCCGCCTCGATGGTGCGCGCCACCTCGTAGGAGAGCTTGGCCGTCATGTCGTCGTCGATCGCGGTCGGCTGGACCATGATGCGCACCTCGCGGCCGGCCTGGATGGCGTAGGCCTCCTGGACGCCGTCGAAGCTGTTGCAGAGGTCCTCCAGCGCCTGCAGCCGCTGGATGTAGGCCTCAAACGTCTCCTGCCGCGCGCCCGGCCGAGCTGCCGACAGGGCATCCGCCGCCTGCAACAGCACCGCCATGGCGGACTGGGGCTCCACCTCGTTGTTGTGCGCCGCGACAGCGTGGACAACCTCCTCGCTCTCGCCGTAGCGCCACGCCAACTCGGCACTGATGAGCGAGTGCGGCCCCTCCACCTTGTGATCGACACCTTTGCCGATGTCGTGCAGCAGGCCCGCGCGACGGGCGGCCTTCGGATCGATGCCCAACTCGCCGGCAAGCGCGCCGGCAATGAAGCTGACCTCCAGGGTGTGTTGGAGTTGGTTTTGGCCGTAACTCGTGCGGAACTTGAGCCGACCGACCATCTTGATCAGCTCTTGGTGGAGGCCCTCGAGCCCGACGTCAAAGGCCGCCTGTTCGCCCTCTTCCTTGATGAGCTGGGCGACACGCTCTTGGGCGGTGTCAACTTGCTTTTTGATTTGCGCGGGATGGATGCGCCCGTCCTCGACGAGCTTGGCCATGGCGACTCGGGCGATCTCGCGCCGGACGGGGTTGAAGCACGACAGCACCACGGTGTCGGGCGTGTCGTCGACCAGGACGTCGACGCCCGTCAACGCCTCGAACGTCCGGATGTTGCGGCCTTCGCGGCCGATGACACGGCCTTTGAAGTCGTTGTCCGGCAGGGGCACGAGGCTGACGGTGGAGAGTTCGACCTCCTCGGCCGCGTAGCGCTGAATGGCCGTCGCGATGATCTTGCGGGCTTCCTGTTCGGCCTCCTGCTCGTAGCGTTCCTTGATCTCGCGGACCGTCTTGGCGTAGTGGCGTTCCGCGTCCTCGCGGACGCGGCGCAGCAGCTCCTCCTGGGCCTCTTCCTGCGTCAGCCCGGAGATCTCCTCGAGGCGCTGCTGTTCGCCCTCGATGAGGGACTGGCCCTCTTCAATGTAGCCGGAAACGCGCTCGAGGTCCTCGTTCAGGTCCTGCTCAAGCTGCTGCAGCTCCGAGGCCTGGCGCTCGATGCGCTCCTCGCGCTTCAACAGCCGCGACTCGAACTGTTCCAGCTTCTCCTCGCGACTCTTGAGGCGGCCTTCGCGCTCCTCGAGCTGCTGGGCCCACTCCGCGTGCTGGCGGCGCTGCGTCTCGCGGGCCTCGGCTTCCTCTTCGATCTGGCGGTTGAGACGGCGTTCCGTCTCCTGCCACTGGCTGCGCTCGGTTTCGACGTCGCGTTTGACTTGCTCGAGACTCGCCTGCGCTTCGTCGGCGCGCTGTCGCGCCTCGGCCAACGCCTGGGCGAAGCGTCGAGCTCCGATCACGTAACCCAGAACCAGGAGGAGAACTCCCACTCCGCCCAAAGCAATCATTATCACGGGATCCATCGTGGGCACACTCCTTTGGTCGATTCAGCCGGGCGATGGCTTCGCGGCGAATCCCCGTCGAGGTCGATAACCAGACCATTAGCGCCCCCAGGCTCAGACGTGGCCCGAGGTCGACACACCTCTCACGGGGATCGGCATGCGGATTCAGATGGTTCTGTGCGTTAGCCATTGCCAAACCCGGATTATAGCGGTGAGCTGCAACGGTGATCAACGTCGGATGGCAATCACGGCCGGGAGGAACGTCAGGCCGAAGAGCGTCATGAACCCGATGCCGAGCACGGCCGACTGGCCGAGCACCTCGAGAATGGGGGTCCGGGCAAAGATGAGGCTGCCGAAGCCGATCATCGTCGCGAACGTATTGGCCAATATGGGCAAGGCCGTTGAGGCCATCGCGTCCTTGATGCTCTGGGCGCCCAAATCGCGGAAGCGGGCGAGCAGGTAGACGCAGTTGTCCACGCCGAGGCCGATCAACAGGGGCGAGATGAGGATGTTGGCCACGTTGAAGTCGATGTCGAACAGATAGAGCGCGCCGAGCATCCACAGATATCCCAGCCCGAGCGTGACGAGCGATAGCCACGTTCCGCCTCGCACGCGCGACCGTCGCAGGCTGAGCCGGAGGACGCCCATGATGATGACCACGGCGGCGGCCGTGGAGTAGGCGAAGTCCTGGCGCATGTAGGTCTCCAGCCGAGATCGGGTCATGGGCACGCCGAAGAAGTCGTCCGATATTTGGCTTGCCTTGTCGATGAAGGCGTTATATTGGTCGCTGTTCCAGATCACGTCCTCCTGGACGCGGGCAGCCACGATGGCGTCGCCGTTGGGAGCGAAGCCGAGTTTCCGGTACTGTTCCGGCGGGTTGTTGATCAACTGATCGATGCGCTCCGGCGTGGGCAGCTGCGCCTGGAGCGACTGGACGCGCTCGATGAGCGAGTCGATGCTCTGCCGGAGGGCGAAGATGCGGTCCCCCATGTTCTTGTCGACAAGTCCCTGGAACCGTTCGCGGATGCGATCAGTTCGGCGTTTGATCTCCAGGAAGCGCTCCTCCAATTCGCGATTGCCCGTGGACTGGACCACGGAATTGGCGCTGGATTGGAGCTGATTGCTCAGCTTGCGGAGGGCGTCGACGAGCTCCTCCGGGTCGTTGAAGGGCTGGCGCAGGGCGGCGAGTTGCTCGGAGGCTCGTTGCAGGGGCTCGACAGGGTCCAGAGCTCGCAGCTGGCTCAGCAGCCGCTTGAAGCGAGCGCGCTCCTCCGGCTTCTCGATGCCGATCGCGCTGTAATAGCTCAAGGGGCGACGGTTGACCTCCGGCATCCGATAGAGCTGGTTGCTGACCTCGCGGACGCGCTCCAGCGAGGGCTCAACGAAAAAGAAGAAGTAGTTTTCCGGATCGGCGATTTGCTCACCCGTTTCAAAATTGTCGTTGATGTAACGTGCCACGTCCTGGCTGGGCAGGTTCCGTTGGCTCACGCCCTCGGAGATGAACGTAAAGTCGATCCGGCTGGCTGGCCAGGCGATGGCCGCCGTGCCGGCCATGACCAGCACCACCACGACCCAGCGGCGTCTGGTAATAGCTTGTGCGAACGGCTCCAAGTTCCACGGCCTCGGCGGCCGGCCGCGTTGGCGCCGACCGACGGCTCGCTGCCCCACGACCAACAGCGAGGAGAGCACGACGAGCGTCAGCAGGCAGGACAACAGCACCCCGAATCCCAGGATGAAGCCCATCTCGGACAGTCCCGTCGTCTGGGAGACGAGGCCCACGGCAAAGAGCACCAACGACGTCGCCGTCGCCGCCGTGATCATCGCCTTGCCCTTGACGGTGACCGCGTGCCGCAAGGCGGGCACGATCCGTCGAGAGCCCTGGCGAACCTCCAGGTAATGGGTGATGAACTGGATGCCGTAGTCGATGCCGAGACCCAACACGATCGCCGGCAGGAAGGCCGTCAAGAGGTTGAGCCCGCCGAAGAGGTGCTTGGCGATCGCCAACGTCAACAACAGCGCGAGCGAGACGGGGATCGTCGCGATGATGGGGTAGAGGAACCGCCGCAGGACGAGGATGAACAGCATGAGCACACCGACGACGGTGATCAACGCCGTCCGGTTCATGTCGGTGCGCAGCATCTCGTCCGACTGGACGGAGAAGACGTGCGGTCCCTTGATCCCCCAGGTGATGCCTTGGGACTGCAAATCGAGCGAGCGCAGGTCGCTCTCGACGCGATGGACGACGCGGCGGTTGTAGGCCAAGCTCTGCGAGGCCGGCTGATCCAGCTGGAATTGGACCATGAGCGCGGTCGCGTCCGTGGAGAGCCAGTAGGGGCTGGCCTCCGTGGACACGGGTTGGAGGGTGCTCTGCAGCGACGACAGTTCGGACCGGAACGTGCCGACGCCGTCCTCGAGCGTCTCCAACCGATCGGGCAGCTCAGCGAGCCCAGCCAGCACCGCCTCGTTGAGATCCGTCAGCTTGTTCAGCTGGTTGCTCAGGTCCTTGATCGTAGCGGTCAGCTCGTTGGGATCGAGGATGGCGAACCCGCTCATGAGCTGTTCGAGGGCGTCGGCCGTGTCGGCGTAGACGTCCGCGAGCGACGTTTCGGCGTTCGGCAGCGCGCCGTCGTGGTCGACGGCCTGGCGGAGCTCGTCGATGCGCGCCTCGATCTCGTCGATGGCGGCCTGGTCAAGCACGAGCGGGTCGACGTTGAGCGCCTGGGGCTGGTCGCGCTCGAAGCTTGCCTGCTCGACCTCCGCGTGGGCTTCAACGGCGTCCTCGACCTGGCGGCCCGCCGCCAGGAGCGTCTGGACCCGCTCGCCCCGGGACAGGGCATCGGGCGACTCGAGGCGCAACAGGACGGCGTCCTGGTTGACCTCGCTCTCCAGCAGATTCTGGTAGCGCTCCACGCGCTCCAGCAACGGATCGTCCTGGGGCAGAAGATTGTTGAACGTGCTGTCGACGGGCAGGGTTTGCAGGTCGAGAACCGACGCCGCTGCCAAGCCGAGGGCGATCAGCAGGAGGACGCCGGCAACCCGGCGGATGGAGGCAAAGAGGGCGTGCATCGGCCGCATGCCTACGCCTTATGCCTCGGCGTCAGTCGCCTCTGGCTCCTCGGCCGGTTGGGCGTCCCGCTCCTCGGTCTCCTCGTCGCCTTGGAGTTCCTTGGCAATCTCGTCGGGGCTCGTGGCGTCGATGTGCCAGCCGGTCAACTTCGCAGTGAGACGGACGTTCTGCCCGCCCTTGCCGATCGCCAAGCTCAGTTCGCCGTCGGGGACGACGACCGTGGCGTGCTTTTCGTCCTCATCCAGTTGAATGCGCATGACGGTTGCTGGCTCGAGGCTGTTCTGGATGAGCTCCTGGAGGTTTTCGCTCCAGCGGATGACGTCGATCTTTTCGCCCGACAGCTCGCGCACGATTTGTCGGACACGGGCCCCCGACGATCCGACGCAGGTGCCGACGGGCTCAATCTCGGGAACTCTCGCGCGCACGGCCGCCTTGCTGCGCACGCCCGGCTCACGAGCCACGGCCACGACCTCCACGAGCCCCTGCTCGACCTCGGGAACCTCCAGTTCCATCAAGCGTCGCACGAAGTCCGGGTGCCCGCGGGAGACGAGCACGCGCGGATCGCCCTGAGTCTCCTCCACGCGGTAGAGATACGTCCGCAGCGTCTGGCCCGGGCGGTAGTGTTCGCCGGGGATGCGCTCACTGTCGGGCATGAGGGCTTCGGCTTGCCCGAGGTTGAGCCAGACGTCGCGCCCCTCGAAGCGATGGACGCTGCCGTTGATCAGTTCGCCGACGCGGGCGTGGAAGCGCTCAAAGACCATCTGGCGACGGCGCTTCAGAATCTCCTGGCGGATCGTCTCCTCGGCACGGCGCGTGGCGATGCGGCCCAGCTGCGTCACGTCGAACTCGATCGATTCGCCCTTGTCGACGATCGTGATGTCCCCGGAGCTGCGATCAACCTCCACGTCAACTTCATCGGCGGTGCCGAACTGCTCACGGTAGGCCATGGCCAGTCCCTTGCGGACGGCATCGTAGAGCTCCTCGCGCTCCAGGCCCTCCTCCTTCGCCATCTCTTCCAAGGCCTCTAAAAACTCGACGTTCATCGTCGCATCACAGCTCCTCGCTCTGGACGTCGGTTAGGCGGGATCGAACGGGGGACAGACGCGGGCGTCGGCCAACTGGCCGAGGGGAATCTCCAGCTCGCCGTTGTCGGTCTCCAGCGCCACCGTCTCGCTGTCGACCGTCTGCAGCGTCCCCGTCCAGTTGCGCTGGCCCGCAATGGGGGCGTACGTCTTGACCCGAATCGCCTCGCCGATGGCCCGATGGAAGTGCCCTTCGGTTCGCAGGGGCCGATCCAGGCCCGGCGAGGAGACCTCCAGCTCGTACCCTTGATCGACGGCCTCGTCAAACGGATCCTCCAGTGCCCGGCTGACGCGCTCGCAGTCGTCCAGCGTCACGCCGCCTGCCTTGTCGATCATCACCTGGAGCAGCCAACGGCCGGGCGTCTGGCGCAGTTCGAGCCAATAGAGCTCCACGCCCTCCGTTTCCGCGATCGACGCCGCGATCTCACTCAACTCGTCTCGCTTGCTCATCGCAACCCCCATTATACGGGAAAGCGCCTGCGGATCAATTGGCGGATGCATGCTCCCCGCCAGAAGGGTATAACGGCACCGGGGAGAGACCATGTCATACGCCTGGACCGTGCCCGCCGAGGCCGAAGGCAAGCGTCTGGATCGTTGGCTCGTCGTTCAGATGCCGGAGCTGTCGCGAGCCCGAATTCAGACGCTCATTCGTGGAGGGTTCGTGCAACTTGACGGCGGAGGTGCCAAGCCGAGCACGCGGTTGACGTCCGGCGCGCGGGTGACGATCGAGGTGCCGCCCGACCCGCTTGCGGCCGTGGCGCCCGAACCGATGGATCTGGCCATCCTCCACGAGGACGACGACATCGTCGTCGTCAACAAGCCCTCTGGGCTGGTCGTCCACCCGGCCGCCGGCCACGAGCGCGGCACGCTCGTCAACGGGCTGTTGCACGAGCGCACGCTGGCCCCAGGCAACGACCCGAGCCGCCCCGGCATCGTCCACCGGCTGGACAAGGCGACCAGCGGCGCCATCGTCGTTGCCAAGAGCGAGCGCGCGTCCGCGAGCCTCGTTGAGCAGTTCAAGGCCCGCTCCGTGGCGAAGACGTACGTCGCGCTGGTCCACGGCGTCTTGGCCGACGCGGACGGGCGCATCGACGCGCCGATCGGGCGCCATCCGAAGCACGCTCGGGAGCAGGCCGTGCGCGCCGACGGCGGCAAGGCCGCGCTCACGGATTTCCGCGTGCTACGCGCTTGGGAGGATCGGACGTTATTGGCGGCCTTTCCTCGGACGGGCCGGACGCACCAGATCCGGGTCCACATGGCGGCCATCGGGCATCCCGTGGTGGGCGACACGCTATACGGCCAGGGGGCCGATGCCGAGTCGCTGATGTTGCACGCCTGGAAACTGGCCCTGGATCATCCGGCGACGGGCGAGCGGATGGCGTTTACGGCCGCTCTTCCGCCCCGATTCCGGAGCGTCGCTGAGGGGCTCGCGGAGCTCGAGCTGACGGCGTGGGCACGTCCGCCCGAAGCATCCGAGTGAAGTTGCGCAGGTAGTCGCCCCCCGCCAACAGGACCAACCCGAGCGCGCCGTAGACGAGGTAGGTGTCGTAGGGCTCGTAGGGCAGGTTGAGCAGCTCCGCCAGGAGCGCAACCGAGAGCACGAACGACGCCGTCTTGCCCAGGGGCCGCGCGGGTGGCGGGTCGGAAACGCGGCGCATCCAGATGGACGCGCCGATCGCCATGCCGCCCTCAATGACGACGAGGAAAGCGATCGTCGGCCAAGGCAGGTCGCCAATGGCGACCAGCGTCGCGCACAGCACGAGAAAGACGAACTTGTCGATGACGGGGTCAAGGAGCTGGCCGAGCGGCGTCTCCTCGCGGCGGAGTCGCGCGACGACGCCATCCAGCATGTCGGCGGCTTGCGCGACGAGCACCAGCCCGAACGCGAGCAGACGCTCTCCGCTGAGGAGGGCCCAAATGACCGGCGGCATGAACGCCAATCGCATCAGCGTGATTCCGCTGGCCAGGGTTAAGCGCATGATGGCGCCAGTGTAGCTCCCAGCGTCTCCGATGTAAACAGGCGATTCCCCTCAATCGATGACCTTGCGCTGCCACGACCCCGTGGCGAACAGGCCCAAGGCGATGGCGGCCGCGGCCACGTTGCTCGCCATCATGCCGTACCAGACGCCCGTGGCGCCCATTTCCCAGACCAGCGCAAACAGCGCGCACAACGGGACGCGCAGTGCCCACAGTCGAGTAAGGCCCATGATCATGGTCGGGACGTTGTGCCCAGACCCGCGAAACACGGCTTCAATGGCGACAAAGACGCCGAAGAACGGCAGTCCCCAGGCGAAGATCCCCATGAACTCCACGCCCGCGGCAATGACGTCCTCGCGCCCCGGAATAAAGGCCGCCATGAGCGGGGCGCGGAGGAGCCAGATGATCGTCGCCTCGACCGCCAACAGCCCGAACATAAACGCCATGCCCCGCCTAACGGCCGTCCAGGCCCGCTCGAGCATGTCGGCGCCCAGGCTCTGGCCCAAGATCGTCGTCAGCCCGACGCCGAGCCCGTGCATCGCGATGAAGAGCAGCCCGAAGATGCGGTCGCCGATCCCGTAGGCCGCCAGCGCGACCGTCGCGTTCGGCACCCGGCCGATGATCGCCATGAGCACGACGAAGCCGAAGGCCGTTCCCGATTGCCCCACGGCGGCCGGCAGGCCGATCGAGGTGATCTTGCGGAACCACTTCCATTGGGGGCGGACTTGTGTCGGGATGAGGCGGATCCCCTTGGTCCCGCGCACCAACAGGCCCAACGCAAGCACCGCGGCCGTTCCCTGGCTCGTCACGGTCGCAATGGCAGCGCCCAAAAGCCCGAGCGACGGGAAGGGGCCGAGGCCGAAGATGAGCGCGGGATCGAGAAGGAGATTGAGCGCAACGCCCGTGCTGTTGACGAGCATCGGCGTGACGGTGTCGCCGTAGGCCGACAGCGAGAACTGGAACAGAAACGGCACGCCCAACAGCGGCAGGCCGAGGAAGATGACCCGGATGTAGAGCGAGGCCTGATCCGTGACGGCCCCCTCGGTCACGAGCAGCGGCAGCAGCTTGGGCGCAAGCACGAAGCCGGCCGCGGCCATGGCGACGCCCGCCGTGACCAGAAACGCAAAGATCTGGGTCAGGGCAACGTTGGCCTCGTCGTGGCGCTGCGCGCCCGTGTACTGGCCGATGAGCGCGCTGGCCGCCGCGCCGCTCAGCCCGGCCACGAACGAGATCAGCAGCCAGACGACCGGCCAGGAGACCTGAATGGCGGCGACCGATGGCCCGCTCGTCTCCGGGGGCAGGTGGCCGATCCAGAAGGCATCGGCCAGGTTGTAGAGCGCTTGGAGCAGGCTCGTGACCATGGCGGGCCAGCCGAGGCGCACCATGGTGCGCACCAGCGGCCCGTGCAGGATCTGCTCGGTGGAGACGCGAGCCATTCAGGCGTCGTCTTCCGCGCTCACGGCTGGCCCATTTGTCGCCATGTCCGGGTCGTCATGCTGATTCCGTTTGGGTTCCTTGATCGCCAAAGGAGCTATTCCGACAACCCCTTAGAACAGCTGCGGCAGCTGGACGTCCAGATACGCCCGCGGTCGGTCCTCGCCGAGGCCTTGGCCGATGCCGCCGACAAGGGCAACCGAGGAGCGATACCCGAGCGTCAGCGACACCTGCAGCTGCGCGCCGTAGCCGATCCGGACGTCCTTCGGGTTGAGCGTGTCGCCGGCCATGCCGGCGTCGACAAAGACGCCGCCGCCGACCTCATCCACGAGCACGGGGCGGCTGTTCACGGTTCGGTCCACCTGGAACAGCGGGAAGTCGTATTGGACGCTGGCCGTCACGGCCTGTTGGCCCTGGGCGACCGACGGGCCGAATCCGCGAACGGTGAAGCCACCGCCGGTCATGGGGGCCGCCAACGTCGGGCCACCAAGGGCGAAACGTTCGGCGTCGTGCGGGCTGTCCGTCCAGCCGCCGCGCACGTCCAACGACACGCGGTGCGTCTCGGCGAGGGGAAGTCGAACGGCCTCGCTCCAACTCAACGTCAGGCGCTGGTACCATTCGCCGAGCGTCTCCACGTTGATCAACTCACCCGAGATCGACACGTTCGAACTGTGAGCAAACCGCTCGCTCCGATGGGCCGCATCGTAGATGTACTGGCCGGACAGCGTGGTCGTCGTGCGAGTCGAGGACGACGTGGACGCGTCAGCCCCGTTCTCTGACGATCTATTCGGTGACGAATCGGCCTCGGATGAACTTTCGCCCGATGAGCCTCCATTGGTGGAGGCCGCTCGCTTGACGAGGCGTCGGTACCCGAGGTTCACGGTCTGATTGCGATCCGAGGACACCTCCAACGGCACCGTGGCGTCAAGCCCGACCGACGTCCGCGCGCGATTCCCGCTGGCGCTGACCGTTAGCGGCAGCGAGCCGTTGTTCTGATAGCTGAGCGCGTAGACCGGTCGTTCCGACTGGAGATCCCACCCGAGGGTCGCGCTGTAGGCATGAGTCAAGAGCGGATCGGTCCCCATCGTCATGACGCCGAACCCGCCTTGGAGGGGCGTCGGTATCCAGAGCTTCGGGGTCATCAGCGGAATCGGATCGTAGGGCTGGGGCTCGCCGCCGTGCGTGGGATAGCCATCCCAGGCCGGAACGTCGGTCTGGGGCAGCTCGACGGGCCGCCATTGCTCGGGCTGGAGCGGGAGTCGCGCAACGTCGTAGCCATCGCCGTCGTAGCCGAGGTACGCCAGCGACCGCCCATCGGGCGAGACCGTCGGCGCGAACGCGCCGCTCATCGCGTTGGTGATCCGGAAGCTCTCGCCGCTGTCAACATCAATCGCGAACAGGTCGTCGCGGCGCTCCAGATCGGAATTGAACACGACGTACTGCCCCTCGGGCGACCAGGCCGGATCGCTGTCCTCGTTCGCGTTCTGGGTCAGCGCCGTCAACTCGCCGCCGTCGGCGGGCATGGTGTAGATGTCCTGATAGCCGCCGGGGCGCCAGAGCGCCAGCGCGATCCGCTCGCCATCGGGGGAGACCGACAGCGACTGGATCACCGCGCCCATGTCGGCGAAGTTCCGGACCGTTCGGGTCTCGCCGGAGGCCATGTCGCGAGCCATGAGTGCGCTCTGGCCGGCATGGTTGGCTTGTTTGGCGTAGTAGAGCGTCTCCCCATCGGGCGAGAACGCCGGACTGTAAGCGCGTTCGCCGTGGGTCAGACGCTCGGGCTCGGATGACTCGATCTCGGCGCCGTCCGTCTGCACGCTCACCCGATAGAGGTCGCTACGAATGGAACGCCGGTCGACGGGTTCACGCCGGGAGAAGACGAGCGTCTGGCCGTCGGGCGACCAGGCCGGGTCGCTCGCCGCCCCGGCGACGATTTCCGTGTCGTGCGTCCCGTCCGACCGCACGACGCGCAGGCCGTTGCGGCTCGGGTCGCTGTGCGTGTAGGCGATCAGGTCCTGCGACGACCAAGCCGGATCATCCGTGGAGAATCCGTGATCGGTAAGGCTGCGACCCGTGAGCACGCCCGCTTCCCGGATCGATCGGATCTCGGGCACAAACTGCGTGCGGAGCCAGTCCGTAAAGTTGGCGTACATCGTTTCGGGGGAGACGCCGAAGGCCTCTTGGGTGATCTCGCTGAACTTCGGCCCCATGCCGAACAGGGCGGAGATTTGCAGCGGCTTGTCCGCGTTCGCGTCGGTAAATCGCTGCAGCGCGTCGTCGCCGTGCGTCTCCTCGAGGTATGCCATCAGCCAGGCACTGTAGTTGTAGACGAGCTGGCCGAGCGACGGCCACTCGTTCCGCGCGTTGAACCCTCGAATTTCCGCCCACGTGGGGAAGTCGTTGTCCAGCACCATCTGGCGGATCATCATGCGCGTGCGGCTGTCGTTCAGGCGTGACTCCTCGACGATCTCGTGCTTTTCGTAGACCGCAAGCCCTTCCACGAACGGAATCGGTTTGACGGCGTTCGGCGTAATGATGTTGCCGAACAACCGCTCGAGCAGATCGTGAATGCCGCGGGTCTGCCGCTGTTCAACCGCGTGGACGAGCTCGTGGGTGACCAGCGTCGTCCACAAGAACTCGGGTCGGACGTTGAAAATCTCCGAGAGTTCGCGATGCGAGGCGAAAATCGCCACCTGATCCGAGACGGGGTTGCTGAAACCGTTGGGGAAGTCGAACGGATCGGTCAACACTAGATCGATCGTCGCGGGCGCCTCGCCGAACTCGTCCCGCAGTCGGGTGTAGGCGTCTTCCGCCAAGGACGAGACCTGGCGGGCGACGCCCTCGAGGCCGTTGTGGAAGTGAATCCGGAAGTGTTCCGTCGTCAGCGTCCGCCACTCGAGATCGGCGTCGAAGTCCAAGCTGGCCGGGCCAATTTGGGCCGAGGCGGCCGAGCCGAATGCCACCGCGCAGATGGCGGCAATCAGGATCGCGCCTAGGCATTGTCGATGCCACATCGGAGCCATCATTCCCTCCTCTGGTTGTTCATGTTCTCAGCCTAGTCGTGAGATAACGTTGAGCTCGCGACGTCGGGAGGGCTCGTCGTTGACGAGCGAGCCCCTCAGAAGTTCAGGTTGAACCGCGTTGAGCCGTCCTGAGGCACCACGAGTTGGGCCTTCACGGAGACGTTCTGCACGCTTAACGTGAGCGACGCGGTCCAACTGAAGCCCATCTCCGAGGTCCACTCCGTCTCGACATCGCCCGGTGGATCCGCTTGTTGCGCGCCCGTCGTTTCCGAGGACCCGTTGGGCGATTCGCCCTCGGCTTCCGATCGTTGGTCCGCGTTGGCGACGTGGACGCCGACGTCGCCGCGCAGCGTCAGCGGCATCTCGGTCGGCACGGCACTCGACAGCCCTTGCGGCAACGGGAGCGGGATGGCCGTCTCGTACATGGGAAAGGAGCGGCTCAACGTCAGCTGCCAATAGCGCTGCCCCGTGAGCGGCCCCCCAAGACCGGGGACGCCGGTGGTGAACTCGAATCCGGCGAGGTCCGCCGCGTTGGTGAGCGAGCCGTAGCGGACGTCGGCATTGAAGCCATCGAGCGACAGGCCGACCGAGCCCGTGTTGGACTGGAACGTCTGCCCGGGGGTGGCCCCGTCCATGAGCGCCCCGACGGTCATGACCGAACTCGTGCGGACTCGGACGCCGTGGGCCAAGTCGAACGAGGTCCCCGAATCCAGCCGAACGTAGCCGACGTCGCGATCGGGGTGATCGTCTCGGCCCCAGAGCGAGCCGAAAAAGCCCAACGCTCGCGTCTCGCCGAAGCTGAGGCCGAGCTCGACGCCGCGTTGCCCCTCGCGCCCGAGAATGGGGCTGCTGGGCCAGTCGACGACCGCCAAGCTCGGGTTGCCGACGCGTTGATCGATCACCGGGATCGTAAGGCCGGTTGTCACTTCCAACCCGGCCTGGTAGCGGATGCGTCCGCTTTCGATGCCGTAAGCCGCCGCCGCCCGCGGCTTCCACAGGTCGTTGATGGCGGGCAGGTCCGTATCGAGGCCGACGAGCCGACCGTCCTTGCTCGTGGTGGTGTAGACCGGGCTGACCGGCTGGGCTTGTCCGAGCTCGCTCGCCCCACTGACGGCCAACCCGAACGCCAACAGCGCAATCATGACACGTCGTTTGCTCACGGGAATCCACCTCCGAACGCCATTCTAGACCACGCATAGCGCGGCGTCATCCGTCACATCCGTACGATCGATGAGAGTCTCATCCGAGGTGGCTATTGACCACTGCACAAGTAGGGTGACTCAATGTCCGCAAGTTTCCCCCACGTCGCAGCCAACGCTTAACCCTTCTTTCGCAGCGGTCAGTAAAGCTGGCGTCGCTCGTCGAATTGCCGGGAGCCGTTCCCTCGGCTCTCGGACGCTTCAGACGGTCCGTTATCAGGCTCGAGGGAGCCGATCGCAGCAAAACGTCGGAATCAATCAGAGGTCCGGCGCATTGGTAGCTCGGGACAAATCCAGACGACACTGGATTCGACGCGGAATGTTGGCCCGCTATTCCATCGCTTCGCGGAGCAGTTGCTCGTGGATTTCCAAATCTTGAGCCGAAAAGAGGACAAATCGGACGAACTGCACGCTTGCAAGCGAAGGGGCCATCTCCCGGATCGTGGCGAACGCGATGCGAGCCGCATCCGGCGTGGGATAGTCGAACGCGCCCGTGGAGATTGCCGGAAATGCGATCGAGGAGAGCCCGTTCTGCTCGGCCAGTTCGAGGGCCCGTCGATAGCAGTTGGCCAACAGCTCGTCGGCCGGCTCGTCGCGCCCGTAGACCGGGCCAAGGCAGTGGATGACGTGGGGATTCGGCAAGTTCTGGCCGCTCGTGATGACCGCCTCGCCCGGCCCGATGGGGGCCAGCGGACGGCACTCCTCGGCCAGTTCCGGGCCGGCTGCGCGATGGATGGCGCCGGCGACGCCGCCCCCTATCTCCAACTGCGCATTGGCTGCATTGACAACCGCCTCGACGTCCGGCTGATTGGCGATGTCACCCTGGATCAACTCAATGCGGACGCCGTCGAACGTCGTCTCCATCGCGAACATCCCCCCTGGATGTCCCAGTATAGCCCCCAGAGGCCTTGCGTCGCCGAAGGCTGTCCGCCCGCTCGGGGGCGTATGTCGGCATCGCTAACCCGTATTGCGCAGCCCGGCCGCAATGCCGTTGAGCGACAGGAGAACGGCACCGCGCAGCTCGGCGTCGACGTCCGACGAGGTCGCTGCCGACTGGAGCCGCTTCATCAGCTCAACCTGCAGGAAGTTGAGCGGGTCGATGTAGGGATTGCGGCGCCGGATGCTGTGCTGCAGCCAGGCTTCGTTGTCGAGCAGCGCCGACTGGCCCGTAATTGTCAAGATCGCGTCCTCCGTCCGGCGATACTCGGCTTCGATCGCGTCAATCACCGGAGCCTCCTCGTCACGAGCCAGCGTGGCGTAGCGCCGCATGATGGTCAGGTCGGCTTGGCAGAGGCTGAGCTGCGCGTTGTCGATGAGCGTGCGGAAGAAGGGCCACTCCGCATACATCCGTTCCAGCTGCTCGGACCCGTCGGTGGAGCGGCCCTGTAACTCGCTCTGGAGCGCGTGCCCGACCCCGTACCAGCCGGGCAGCCCCACGCGAGCTTGCGTCCAGGCGAAGACCCAGGGGATCGCGCGCAGATCCTCGATGCGCTCGCTCCCCTTGCGACGCGACGGGCGGGAGCCGATGTTGAGCTCGTCGATGTGGTCGATCGGAGTCAACCGATGGAACGCCTCGACGAACTCGGGCCGATCCACGAGATCGCGATAGGCGTCGTAAGCCCGATTGGCGAGCGCTTCCAGTCTGGGGAGCCATGCCGCCAATTGGTCGGATTCGGGCTCCTCCTGCCCCGACAGCAGCACGGCGTGCACGATCTGCTCCAGGTGGCGATGGGCGATCTCCGCGTCCGCGTAGCGATCGCTGATAACCTCGCCCTGCTCGGTCAGCTTCAAACGGCCCTGCAGCGACTCCGCGGGCTGCGCGCGAATGGCCCGATTGGCCGGGCCGCCGCCGCGGCCGACCGAGCCGCCCCGACCGTGGAACAGCGTCAGCTCGACGTCGTGACGCTCGCAGACGCGGGCGATCTCCTGCTGAGCCCGATAGAGCGCCCAGTTCGCTTCCAGGTAGCCGCCGTCCTTGTTGGAGTCGCTGTAGCCGATCATGACTTCCTGGTGGTCGCCGCGCTTCGCCAAGTGGTCGCGGTATTCGGGGATCCGGAAGAGCGCGTCGAGCACCTGCGGCGCATGGCTCAAATCCTCGATCGTCTCGAACAACGGGGCGATATCCAGCCGGCCGAACAGCGCCGCGTCCGAGGCCAACAAGAGGATCTCGAGCACGTCGCTCGTGTCCTCGGTCATGCTGATGACATAGCTCCCGATGGCGTGAGGCGCAATTCGATCCTTGGCATGGCGCGCCAACCGCACGAGCCTCACCAAATCGTTGGTCCCGTCGCTGAAGTGCAACTCGGCGGTCAGGGGACGGGGGCTCGCGATCTCACGACGGAGCAGCTCCACACGATCCTCAACGGATTGGGCGGTATAATCGTCGATCAATTCATAATATTCCAAGATTTCGGCGACGGCGTCGTGATGGCGATGGGCATGCTGTCGCAGATCCAGCTCTGCCACGTGGAAGCCGAAGGCCTGGACCCGTCGGATCAGCCGAGCGACGGCCCCTTCGGCCAAGGCGGTCGCCTGATGGCCGCTCAAGCTCTCCCGGACCAGCTCGAGGTCGGCCAAGAACGCCTGGGCGTTCGCATAGGCCGCCGGATCCGGTCCGCGTTCGGCCAAGGGGTGCGCGACGTGCCGTTGCGTCGCCGCGATGCGCTCGGCCATTAGGGTGACTTTCTGCCGATACGGCTCGAGCTGGAAGCGCTCACAGATCGCCTCGCCACGCTCGCCGAGCCTTTCACGATCCGCGTCGATGCTGGCGTCCAGCTCCTCGGAGATCGTGACGTAAGTGCGGGCCATGCTGAGGTCGTGCCCCAAGGCGTCGAGATCGTCGGCGTAGCGCGCGAGCGCAAGCTCCTGGTGCATCCGCAGCGTGGCTTCCGTGGTGGCCGCGTCGACGTTCGGGTTCCCGTCGCGATCGCCGCCGATCCACGAGCCGAAGCGCAACACGGGCCCCACCTCGAAGGACGCGTCGGGATAGTGACGCGCCAGGGCCGACTCGAGCTCGTGGTAAATGCGCGGCACGACGTCGAACAGCGTCGTGTCGAAGAAGTAGAGCCCGTTGTGGACCTCGTCCCAAACCGTGGGTCGACGATCGCGCGTCTCGTCGGTCTGCCACAGCGCCGTGATGAGCTCGCGCAGTCGATGCTTGCGTTCAGCGACTTCGGGCGGCGTCAGCGCCGTGCGGTCCCGCTCGTCGAGGATGTCGCCGATAGCCCGCTGTTTTTCCAGGATGGTCCGTCGCTTGGCCTCGGTCGGATGCGCCGTGAAGACGGGCTTGATGAGCAGGTGCGCCAGACGATCTCGAACCGCCTCGGCCGAGGCGCCGGCCCGTTTTAACCGCGCAACCGCGTCGTCGACGGTCTCGCGCATCGGCTCGCCGTCTTCGTGTGCCTCGGACAGGCGATGGCGGAGCACGCGAACGCGGTGATTCTCCTCGGCCAGGTTGATGAGCTGGAAATAGACGGTAAACGCCTTCAGCACCGAGCGCGTCTGCGCCAGATCGTGCACCAGTTCAGCCATGTGCTCGGCCATGTGGGCTTCGGCTTCGGCGTCGCCCGCGCGAAGCGACTTGGTGGTGCTGCGGATCTCCTCAATAAGGTCGAAGAGATCCCGGCCCTCTTGGGCGATGATCGTCTCGCCGAGCATATCGCCGAGCAGGCGTACCGTCGCGCTCAGTTGGCTCTGCGGGTCGCTCATGGGAAGATCCTTTCGGCTCTCGATTCTAAGGAACACGCGCGCGACGGGACCCGATGATAAGCGCAGCGACGGATGGCGTCCACGAGCCGTATCGCAACCCAGCGAAAGGTGTCTATCCTGGATCGAGCAGGGCGGACGCTTTGCGGGGACAGTAGACGGTTGCGCGAAACCTCGCCCGTGCCACGATCGTAGATGAGGGCGTCGAGCTGTTCCGAAGCGAGGAACGATGCCGTTCGAGAATCGGAAGGAGGAGACCATGCGGCCAACCGAGATCCGACTGACCGACGACCTCTGGGCGCTGCTGCAGGCGTCCAGCGACCCGGCGGAGACGATCAAGGAGGCGCTCGGTAGCTATTTCCTGTGCCGGTGCGACCGACTGGCCGTGGTTCCCACCGACGCGCCCAAACGCGAAGTCCCGGTCGACGACATGGTCTTCCTCACCGCCGCTCGACGAGCCCACGAGGAGCAACGACCGACCGACATCGTGATCGCGGACGCGTTGCACTGGTTCCTCTCCGGCGAGCAGGTCGCGTAAAGAGCCCGTTGCCCCGTCCATGTTGTGGCAAGCGGGCAGCGCCCTTGTGCGTTTCCCGCTTGCTACCGTAACAGTGTTATGTTATGGTCACGTCGTCGGGGTGATGATCCATGTTGCCACTGTTCTACATTCCCAAGCCGGGAAAACCGAATCTGGAACGCCATGGCGAGCGGTATCCGTTGTTGTGGCACGACGCGGAGGTTGATCGGACGATGCAGCGCCTGCGCGGTCAAGCGAGCCAGCGACAGCGCGTCGGCGATCGACGGGGCAACCTGCTCATCCGGTTCGGGTGCCGACTCAAGCGGGTGCCCGCCTCGGACGCCAACGCGTTGACCGACGCCCATCGCCCCTCGTCGGCCGCGACCGGCAAGTGAATCCCTTCGGCGAGTCGTTCCCGACCGCCTTCTTGTCGGCGTGTCGCGTGACAACCCAGTTGAGCACGGGGGCACGAGGAGACGGCCATGACCGCTGAGCAGAACGATTCAACCGCAAACGATTCCCTCATCGCCAAGAAGGACGTTCTGGAGCTCATGGGCATCTCCTACGGGCAGTTCTACCGCTGGAAGCGGAAGGGGCTGATTCCGGAAAGCTGGTTCATGCGCAAAAGCACGTTCACCGGTCAGGAAACGTTCCTGCCGCGCGGGTTGGTTCTGGACCGCATCGAGGCGATCAAGGCGCTCAAGGACGACCACAGCCTGGAGGAGATCGCGGAGCTGCTGTCGCCGGAACCCGCCAAGCGGACGTTCCGCGGTGACGAGCTGCGCCAACAGGGCTGGGTCCGCCCCGCCACGCTGGATCGCTATCGCGCGCTCACCGGCGAAGCCGGGCCGTACCGCTTCCGCGACCTCGTGCTCATGGAGCTGATCGACGCATTGGAGCAGGACTACGGCCTGGAACGGACGTCGGTCGACCGGATGGTTGCCACGGTCTGGCACAGTCGCATCGACGTCGGCACCGAGGGCGCAGACTGGACGGTGTGTCTGTTGGAAACCCGCGGGGGCGAGAGGCTCGGGTGCCTGTCGCCGGGAGGAGAAATCCACGTCGAGCCCATGGCCACCGTGAGAACCCGAATCGCCATGGGGACGGTCTTGGAGCGAACTCGACGGCGACTCAGCCAACGATGGGAGGCGCGATGATCGTGCTTCGGGATTTGGGGCGACTCTTGATCGCGGGAGCGTTCGTGTTCGTCGGGCTGCTGATCACGGTCGGCATCCTGAAGCTTGCGGTCGTCTTGCTGGGCTTGCTCGTGCCCGTATTGTTCGGAGTTGGTGCCCTCTATCTGGGCTACCGTTGGTGGCGGCGTTACGGACACCGCCTGACGGGAAGGAGGCCGCGATGGTGAAGGAACGGACGGAATCGAACGACCGTGCAGAGCGCGTCACGATCGCCGGATCGGGCCGCGTCAGCGGCGGGAGGTATCACAGCGTTGAGGTGTCCGGGGCCGGCGTCGTTGACGGTGACGTCTCGGCCGAGACGATCGTCGTGGCCGGATCCGGCAAGATCAAGGGCAGCGCCAAGGCCGACGAGATCAAGACCGCCGGCTCATGCCGCGTCAAGGGCGAGGTGCGCGCCGAGAAACTGCGCACGACGGGCTCCTGCGCGATCGACGGCGCCGTTTCAGTCGCCACCCTCAAGTGCTCCGGGTCGCAGCGCGTCGACGACAACGTCAATGCCGGCTACGTCAAGGTCAACGGCACCATCCGGGCGAACGGCAACCTCGAGAGCGACGAGTTCGTCTCCGAGGGCTCGTTCAAGGTCGATGGGTTGTTATCCGGCGACGAGATTGCCGTCCAATTGGGCGGTACGTGTCAGGCCGCAGAGATCGGCGGCGAGCAGATCGAGGTGCGCAGCGGCGCGCACCGGAGCTTCGACTTGGACGCGGTCGCCGAGCGAACCGAGCACCGCGCTCGAGATGATCGCTGGACGTTCCTTGAGAGGAGCCTCGGCGTCGACATTGACTTGCGCAGGATGGCGCGCGGAATGGGCAAGCTTGGATCCAAGCTCGGCAACCTCGGGCTATCGATGACGGGCATCGGCGGCCACGGAACGCTGCGAGCCGAGTCCATCGAGGGCGACGAGATCTATCTGGAGTCGACCATGGCAAAGATCGTTCGGGGGAAGCGGGTCCTGATTGGGCCCGGCTGCGAGATCGAACGCGTGGAATACGAGGACGAGGTTCGCGTCCATGAGGAAGCCAAGGTCGCAGAGTCGGAGCAGATGTAAGTTTTCTCATATCGTTCTTGCATGATGATGGGAGCCATGCTGTCGGTCGAGCATCTGTGCAAGGTCTACCGCAGCCGGCGCCGCGGCAGCACCACGGCCGTTGACGACGTCAGTTTCGCCGTGGCGCCGAACGAGGTCGTCGGGCTTCTTGGGCCGAACGGCGCGGGCAAGACGACGACAATCAAGTGCCTCTGCACGTTATTGATGCCCACGTCGGGACGCATCAGGGTCAACGGCGTGGATGTGCAGGCCGATCCGCACCCCGCGCTCCGCGCGATCGCGGCCGTCCTGGAGGGCAATCGCAACGTCTACTGGCGTCTCAATCCCGTGGAAAATTTGGAATTTTTCGCCGGCATCCAAGGGATTCCCATGCGTCGAGCACGGCCCTTAATCAACAACCTCATCGAGCTGTTCGACCTCGGCGACAAACGGAAAACGCCCGCGCGGATGCTCTCGCGGGGCATGCAGCAGAAGCTGGCGTTGGCCTGCGCCATGGTCAAGCAGACGGAGGTCCTGTTGCTGGACGAGCCGACGCTCGGCCTCGACGTCGAGACCTCCTACGAACTCCGGCAGATCCTCAAGGACATGGCCCACCGTGGCGAGCGGACCATCCTGCTCTCCAGTCACGACATGCACGTCGTCCAGGACATCTGCGATCGCGTCATCGTGATCAACAACGGACACATCGTCACCGACGATCGGGTAGCCAACCTTCTGGAGTTGTTCCGTGCCAAGGCCTACGAGTTTTCGGTCAGCGGCCATCTGAGCGCGACTCAGACGCGTCGCTTGAACGAGCAGTTTGAGATGATCGAGATTGAGCCGGACACCCATCGCAGTTCCATCCGCGTCGAGCTCATGGACGGGCAACGCTTTTACGACCTCATCGACATTCTGCGCCAGGACGGCAGCATGATCGAGTCCATCGACCGCCGTGACCCGAACTTGGAGGAGATTTTCTTGCAGCTCGTGAGGGAGGAACGCTGATGGCGACGCTCGTCATGCTCAAGGCGATGGTCAAGCGCTATCGCATCGAGCTACAGCGCTATTACCTCAACACGGCGTCGCTCGTCGCCAGCATCTACCTCCTCTTCGTCGCGATCTTCTTCGGCGGCCAATCGTTGGCGGGCGGTCCGGCGGAGTTCGGCAGCACAGCTGAAGGGCTCGTCGTCGGGTTTATGATCTGGTTCCTGGCCGTCTTCGCCTACTCCGAGATGGCGTTCTCGCTCATGACCGAGGCCCAACAGGGAACGCTGGAACAGCTCACGATGTCGCCATTGGGTTTGAAAAGCGTTCTGTTGGGACGATTGGGCGGAGCGCTGCTTTTCCAATTGGGCGTCACGGCGATCCTCTTGCTGCTGATGATGGCAACCACCGGCCATTGGCTGAACCTCGATCTCGTCAGCGTCCTGCCGCTGCTGCTCGTCACGATCGCGAGCGTCTTCGGGGTCGGCTTCATCATGGGCGGCCTGGCGCTCGTGTTTAAGCGCATCCAGGAGACGTTCCAAATCCTGCAGTTCGTGTTCGTCGGACTGATCGCCGCACCGATCGAATCGTTCCCCCTTTTGAAGTTTCTCCCGCTTTCATGGGGAACAGAGCTGATCTCGCGAGTGATGATCGGCGGCCAATCGATCGTTCAGATGCCAGCCGGGGACCTGCTGTTCCTGGTCGGCAACTCGGCATTCTACTTCGCGTTGGGCCTGCTTGTGTTCAGCTATTTCGAGAACGTCGCCCGGGATCGCGGGCTGCTCGGGCACTACTGATGACCACGGCATACGTCACGTCAATCCAGGATCGCCACACGGACTAAGCCGGCGGTCCGTCGGATGAGCGGGCTATCTACAGTGGGCGAGAGAGATCGTCGGATAGGGGCAACGGCTTGCCGTGACGAACGCTGATTTGAGCGAGCCGTCAGAACGCCTACAATGAAACTCAGGTGATGCACTATGGCCGCCACGGTCGACGTTCAGCGACGATCGTTCACCGTTGAGGAGTATTACGCGATGGCCGAGGCCGGCATTCTCTCCGAGGACGACCGCGTTGAACTGTTGAATGGAGAGATCGTGGAGATGTCGCCAATTGGAAGCCGTCACGCTGCCTGTGTGGATCGACTCAACCGAAAGCTGAGTCAAACGGTGGGAAATGCCACCCTCGTCCGCGTCCAAAACCCGATTCGCTTGAGCGAGCACTCCGAACCCGAGCCGGATCTCGCACTGCTTGTTCCTCGGGATGACTTTTACGCCGAACGCCATCCCGAACCCGACGACGTGCTCCTTGTGGTGGAGGTCGCTGAAACGTCCGCGGAGTTCGACCGACAGGTCAAGCTGCCGCTCTATGCTCAAGCTGGTGTTCTTGAGGTCTGGCTGATCGACCTGGCCGAAGGCCGTGTCGAAACCTACCGTGATCCTTCACCATCCGGATACGGAGAGGTCCGACAACGGGAAAGCGGGGAGACCCTCTCTCTCAAAGCCCTTCCCGATGTCACGATGTCAACCACCGAGATCGTCTAACGCCACGGAGGTTCGCTTCGGATGAAAGACGTTCTCCAACGCTCACCGCGCATCGAGCACCTCACGTGGGGACGGATTCGCCTCGACGACGGCTCCATCTACAAGGACGCCAAGCTTTTCCCTGGCGGCTCGCGAGCGTGGGACTGGACCGAGACAGGCACGCGCCACTCGCCCGGGATCCAGCCCGCCGACGTCCGGGAGCTCATCGATCACGGCGCCGAGGTCGTCGTGCTCGCCCAAGGCGTCTACGAACGGCTCCAGGTCCGTTCGGCCACGATTCGGACGCTCGAAGACGACGGCATCGACGTCCATGTCGAGCCGACCGAGGCCGCCGTCGAGCGCTACAATCAGCTCCTTAACGAAGGACGCGCCGTCGGCGCGCTCATCCACTCCACTTGTTGAAGGCGTCGAGGGCGCGCCTTCGCCGCCGCCGCAGATCGAATAGCGTCCCGCGCGCGAGCGGACGTAAGCGAGCTCCTCCGACGATGGGGAACGAGCGTGATCTTCGGGCCTTTGAGATTCCGTCCCCAGTGCGTACAATAGGGGTCGCACCGGCGGGGGATGACGATGACTGACTCGTTAGAGCGAATCGCTCGATCCAATCCGACTTACGTCGAAGAGCTTTACCAACAGTTCCGGCAGGATCCCACCAGCGTGCCGGAGGCGTGGGCGCTCGTCTTCAAGGGCTACGAGTTCGGCCTGGAGGCGTCAGCCCCGACGACCGGTTCGGATACGGATGGCAACCCACCGGGCGTGCTTGACCTCGTGCACTCGTATCGCGAGTTCGGGCACCTGATCGCCGATATCGATCCGCTCGGGCGTCGCTCGCGCGAGCATCCGCTGTTGCGACTCGAGGAGTTCGGGCTTCGCGAGGACGACTTGGAGCGAGAGGTCACCAGTCCCTTCTACGGCCTGGAAGTCGCCGCGCTGGGCGAGGTCTACGACGCGCTGCAGAAGACCTACTGCCGGTCGCTCGGCGTGGAGTTCATGCACATCGGCGACCCCGAGCGCCGCGAATGGCTCCTGGAGCACATGGAGCCGACGTACAACCACCCCCATCGTTCGGACGGGCAGCGGAAGTGGCTCCTGCGCCAGCTCGTGGAAGCCCACGGGCTTGAACGGTTCCTGCATGCCCACTACCGCGGCGCCAAGCGCTTCTCCAGCGAGGGCGGCGAGGCCCTTATTCCCCTGCTGAATTCACTCGTGGAGCGCGCCGGCTCACAGGGCGTCCAGGAGGCGGTCATGGGCATGCCCCACCGGGGCCGCCTCACGGTCCTGGCCCATGTGCTGCACAAGCCGAAGGAAGTCATTCTGGCCGAGTTCGAGGGCCTCCAGGAGAACGAGGACGTCAAGTACCACATGGGCTACTCGCGGGACTACACGACGGACAGCGGCCACCAGATGCACCTGACCCTGACCCACAACCCGAGCCATCTGGAGGCCGTCGATCCCGTCGTGCTTGGCCAGGTTCGCGCCAAGCAGCGCATGCGCGAGGACGGAACGCACGCCGAAGTGATGCCGATCTTGATGCACGGCGATGCGTCGTTTTCCGCGCAGGGGATCGTCTACGAGACGCTCCAGCTCTCCGCGCTGGACGGGTTCACGACCGGGGGCACCGTCCACGTGCTCATCAACAACCAGCTCGGCTTCACCACGCGTCCCGAGGACGCGCGATCCACTCGCTACGCAAGCGACATTGCCAAAATGGTCGGCGCGCCGGTGTTCCACGTCAACGCCGACGACCCCGAAGCCGTCATCTGGGCCGCTGAGCTGGCGCTCGACTACCGCCAACGTTTTGGCAGCGACGTCGTCATCGACTTCGTCTGCTATCGCCAATACGGCCACAACGAGCTGGATGACCCGGCATTCACGCAACCGGCGATGTACAACTTGATCAGCAATCATCCCAACGTGACTGACATCTACGGCGAGCGATTGCAGAGCGAGGGCATCATCGGCGACGGCGAGCTGCAACGGATGCGCGACGAGGTTCGGGCTGATCTCGATGAGGCCCTCGAGTGCGCCAAGGACGAAGCGTGTGTGGAGACCAAGGACGTTCCCTTCCGTCGCTTTTGGGAGGAATTCGGCCCAGCGGGCGACGACTGGAGCGCCCGCACCCGCGTGGATGCCGACACCCTGACCTGGATCGCCGACCGGCTCCCCGAGTTCCCCGAGGATTTCACCCCCCATCGGCGCATCCCGAAGATGTTCAATCAGATACGGGACCTCGTTCACGATGGCAACAATCTCCATTGGGCCATCGGCGAGACGCTGGCCTACGGGAGCCTGCTTTTGGAGAACTTTCCCATCCGGCTATGCGGCCAGGACAGCGAGCGGGGGACGTTCTCCCACCGACACGCCGTCCTCTACGACGCGGAGAACGCCAACCGCTACGTGCCGCTCAACCACTTGGATGGAACGCAAGCCCAGTTCGAAGTCGTCAACAGCCCCTTGAGCGAGCTGGGCGTGCTCGGGTTCGAGTACGGCATGGCCAGCGCCGATCCCTATCGACTCGTTATTTGGGAGGCCCAGTACGGCGACTTCGCCAATGGGGCCCAAGTCGTTATCGACCAGTTCGTCACCAGCGGGGAAGCCAAGTGGAGCCGCCAGAACGGCCTCGTCATGCTGTTGCCGCACGGCTACGAGGGCCAGGGTCCGGAGCATTCCAGCGCCCGATTGGAACGATTCCTCCAACTAGCGGGCCAGAACAACATCCAGGTCGCTCACCCGACGACCCCAGCCCAGATGTTCCATCTGCTCCGGCGCCAGATGCATCGCGACTTCCGCAAGCCCCTGATCGTCATGACGCCGAAGAGCCTGCTGCGGCACAAGCGGGCTGTGTCATCGTTGGACGACTTCTCGGAACGGGATTTCCAGTCGGTCATTTCGGAGGACTTCGCGTCCGATCCCGAGCGGGTCATCCTGTGCTCCGGCAAGATTTATTACACCCTGCTGGAAGCCCGTGAAGCGCGAGAACTCGACGATCGGGTTGCGTTGGTGCGGGTGGAGCAGCTGTATCCGTTCCCCGACAGCGAGCTTCGGGCCGCGCTCGAGCGATACTCGGAGAATGTGGATCTCGTCTGGGCGCAAGAGGAACCGCAGAATCAGGGCGCCTGGCGCTACATGCAGACTCGACTCCCGCTCGTGCTCGGCGACGATCGGCCCGTCCGCTACGTTGGGCGCCCGGAGGCAGCCAGCCCCGCAACCGGCAACTTCAAGACCCACAAGCACGAAGAGGAGCGCCTCATCGACGAGGCGCTCGCCGACCTCGGATCGTCACCAGAGGAACCGACCGACGCAGCCTCCACGAAGGCTGGCCAGAGCACGTAACGGCCATCGCGGATCGATGAGGAGCGATCATGGCAGAGACGGTTGAGATCACGATTCCCGACCTGGGCGAATCCGTCAGCGAGGGAACCATCGCCAACTGGCTCAAAGACGACGGCGACGTCGTCCAGGCCGACGAAGCGTTGTTAGAGCTCGAAACGGACAAGGCCGTCATGGAGATTCCGGCGGAAGCCGGGGGGCGCCTGGAGATCGCCGTCGAGGAAGGCGAATCGGTTGCCGTTGGCGACGTCGTTGCCAAGCTCCATCCGGGCGAAGCCGCCGATGCGCCTAGCGATGAACCCGCCTCGGCTGACGGCCAAACAGAAGCGACGGCCGAATCCGCGGACGAGCAATCCAGCGCACCAGCACAAGCCGCCGCGCCCATGGAATCCGCCGACGAGGCGACCTCCGAACAGCCGTCGATGAGCCCCGCGGTCCGCAAGCTGATTGAGGAACACGACCTCGACGCGTCCGAGATCGAAGGCACGGGCAAGGGCGGCCGGCTCACCAAGGCCGACGTGCTCGATCACCTCGAGTCGACGGACGGCCAGTCGACCGAGGAGGCGGCGGGAGCGACACAAGCTCCCGAGCGCGAGCCGGAGCCGACGACTTCGACGCCGACACCCCCGGAGGCGAGCGAGGACGAGGAGACCCGGCGCGAGCCGATGAGCGGGCTGCGCCAGCGCGTCGCCGAGCGGCTCGTGCAGGCTCAGCAGGAGGCCGCCATCCTCACGACGTTCAACGACGTCGACATGTCCCACATCATGGAGATGCGCAAGCAGTACCGCGACTCGTTTGAGGAGCGCTACGGCGTGCGGCTCGGCTTCATGTCGTTCTTCGCCAAGGCCTGCATTCTCGCGCTGGAAGAGGTCCCCGAACTGAACGCATCCGTGGATGGCACCGACATTGTCTACCACAAGCACGTCCACATGGGGATCGCCGTCTCGACGGATCGCGGATTGCTGGTGCCGATTATCAAATACGCCGACACACTGAAGTTCCACGAGCTCGAAGCCCAGATCGGGGAGCTGGCCCAGCGAGCCCGCGATAAGAAGATCACGCCGGATGAGCTGTCCGGCGGGACCTTCTCCATCACCAACGGCGGCGTCTTCGGATCGCTGATGGCGACGCCCTTACTGAACCCACCCCAATCGGGCATCCTCGGCATGCACCGCATCGAGGAGCGCCCCGTCGCCGTGAACGGCCAAGTCGAGGTTCGGCCGATGATGTACATCGCGCTCTCCTACGATCATCGCATCGTCGACGGCCGCGAGTCCGTGACGTTCCTGCGGCGCGTCAAGGAATACATCGAAGATCCCCGACGGCTCGTCATCGAGGTTTAACGATTCATGGCTGAGAACCCACGTTACGATCTGGTCGTCATTGGCGCCGGCCCGGGCGGCTACGTGGCCGCCATCCGCGCCGCTCAGCTCGGGATGAGCGTGGCCTGCATCGAACAGGAGGCAGCGCTCGGCGGCACATGCTTGCGCGTCGGCTGTATCCCCTCCAAAGCCCTGCTCGACTCCAGCGAGTATTTCTCACTGGCCCAGCACCAATTCGTCGATCACGGCATCAAGCTCGACGGGCTCGAGATCGACGTGCCGGCGATGATTCGGCGCAAGGACAAGGTCGTCAAGGGCTTAACCCAAGGGGTCGCGGGGCTGTTCAAAAAGCACAAGGTCGATCGCCTGACCGGCACGGCCCGCTTGACGGGGCCCCATACCGTCGACATCGACGGCGACGACGCGGGAACCGTCGAGGCGGATCACGTCCTCGTTGCCACGGGATCGTCCCCAGCTGACCTGGGCATTCTGCCCTTCGACGGCGATCGGGTCATCAGCTCCGCGGACGCCCTGGAGCTCGACGAGGTTCCGGAGCGGATGCTGGTGATCGGCGGCGGCTACATCGGCTTGGAGATGGGCTCGGTCTGGTCGAGGCTCGGCAGCGACGTGATCGTGGTGGAAATGCTGGACCAGATCCTGCCCGGCGTCGACCCCGACCTCACGGGGCCGCTGCACAAGGCGCTCAAGAAACAGGGGTTGGATATTCGACTCGGCACCCGAGCCAGCGACGCCGCGGTCCACGACGAGGGCGTCGAGGTGACGTTGGAAACCGAGGATGGCGAATCTCAGTCCGAGACCGTCGACAAGGTGTTGGTCGCGGTCGGCCGTAGGCCACACACCGACGGGCTTGGGCTGGATGACGTTGGCGTCGACCTCGACGACAACGGCCACATCGTTGTCGACGCGCACTATCGGACCTCGGTGGAGGGCGTCCATGCGATCGGCGACGTCATCAACCGGGGCCCCATGCTGGCCCACGTGGCTCAAGAAGAGGGCATCGCTTGCGCCGAGCGCATTGCCGGCCAAGCCGGCCACGTCAACTACGACGCCCTTCCCGCCGCCGTCTACACCAACCCCGAAATGGCCTGGGTCGGCAAGTTCGCGGCGGAGTGCGAGGACGAGGGCGTTGAGGTCAACACCGGAACATTTCCCTTCCAGGCCAACGGACGCGCCCAAGCGTTCGGCGAGTCGACCGGCCTCGTCAAGGTCGTCGCCGACGCCGAGACCGATCGAGTCCTCGGCGTCAGCGTACTCGGTCCGCGAGCGTCCGACATCATCTCCGAGTGCGTCGTGGCGATGGAGTTCGGCGCCAGCGCCGAGGACATCGCCCGCACTTGCCACGCGCACCCTACGTTTCCTGAAGCCATCAAGGAAGCGGCCCTGGACGTCGACGGGCGCGTCATCCATATGTAGGGCGTGCGAGTTCCGATTTCAGCGAGTGGGATTGACGCGCGCCTTACGGGGATTCCAGTGCCCGTCGCAACGCATCGGGTAACGGGCATGCCGCTTCGCTCGCGAGGTCAACGGCGCACCACGTCACGCGCCCGTCTCCCGCCAACGCCCCGTCCCCCCTTCTCACATCGAAGCGGAGCGTCGCCGATGAGCGTCCGACCCGCTCGACGCCGACATGGATCTCGACGGCATCGTCGTAGGTCAGCGCAGCCCGATAGTTGGCCTCGACGTGGACGCGCGGGAGGTTGACCCGCTCGTCCATAAGATCGTTCAGCGTCAGCCCGTGCGAGCGGAGAAATTCCTGCTCGGCGTACTCGAACCACCGGAACATCGCCGTGAAGTGGATCCGGCCCGAGGCGTCGGTGTCGGCCCAGCGGACGCGATCGCGGTGGCGAAAGACGGGGTCGGGTTCCATGGGCAACGTCGCCGTTAAGCTGCTCCGTGATGCTGAGCCATGTTGCCGAGCGCCTCCAAAACGAGCCGAGCCGCCGCGACGCTTGTGACGTTCGCGCGATCCAACAGCGGGTTGACCTCCACGAGATCCATGCCCACGACGTTCGCATCCAGGCTCTGGATGAGGCTGATCAAGGCTCGCGAGCTGAGGCCACCCGGCACCGGATTCCCCACCCCCGGCGCGAACGCCGGATCGAGCACGTCGATATCCAGGCTGAGATAGACCGGCTTCGGCGTCTTGTAGACGAATCCCTCCATCTCCCCCATGGGCAGCGTCTGGATTCCGTGTTTCTCGGCCGTCTCGAGCTGATCCGGCGTCCAGGCGCGCACGCCTGCTTGGGTAATCCGATCGCCCGCCATGCCGTCCATGTCGAGAATCCGAGCGACCACGCAGGCGTGCGAAAACGGGTCGCCTTCAAACTCGGCATAGAGATCGGGATGAGCGTCCAGATAGAGCATCCGGACGTCGGGATAGCGGCCCAATGCCGCGTTGAAGCTGGGCACCGTGACGCTGTGATCCCCGCCCAGCACGATGGGCACCGTGCCCTCATCCATGGCGCGGCCCACGGTCGACCCAATCTGGGGACGGGTCGAGTCGGCATCGCGCGACAGCGAGAGATCGCCCTGATCGACGGCGTCCAGACGGGCCAGATCCGTGCCGCGCTCGGTGCAGGGATTGAGCGACGCCGCCATCCCGCGGATCGCTTCCGGCCCGAGGTGCGCGCCGGCGCGGAACGAGCTTGCGCGATCCTCGGGGATCCCGATGAGCGCGTACGCGCCCGGCTCTTTGGTCGATGGGCCGAAGACGCCATTGAACGAAGCGGAGGCCATGATGCGGCAACGATACTCGCTAAGGGGGGCGATCACAAGCGATGGATTTGAGAAGGGCTGGCAAGTGTGCTAACAATAATGGCCATGGAACTGACCACCCTGGGCACCGGCGGCGCGCTTTCGCCGTCGGGCCGGGCCCAGAGCGGCCATCTCGTTGAGGACAACAATCGTGCGTTGCTCGTTGACTGCGGCAGCGGCATTCTGATGCGCCTCGATGAAGCGAACGTCGACATCGGCAAGCTGGACACGGTCTTGCTGACGCACTGCCATCTCGATCACATGAGCGATTTGCTTCCGTTGATCACGGCGCGATGGCTGTCAGGCTGTCCCAACACGACAATCTACGGCCCCCCTGACACCGAGGACGTGATCCGGCAAGTCCTGAAACACTACGACTACGTCGACAAGAACGTCTCGTTGGCAATCGTCGAGGTCGAAGGGGACGAATCGTTCCACACCAACGGATTCAAGGTCGACACGCTCCAGACCGAACACGGCATTCCGTCGCGGGCCTACAAGGTCAACGAGCGCCTGGCCATCTCCGGCGACACCGAGCCCATCCCAGAGATGTCGACGTTCAGCCAACACTGCGATCTTCTGGTCCACGAGTGCTCGTTCCCCGACGGTCACGACCCCGGCCACCATACGACGCCGGCCGATCTCGGATCGTTGCTGTCAGGCAGCGACGTCGAGCGCGTCGTGCTGACGCACTTCTATCCCTCGGTCATCGGCAACGAGGCCGAGATGACCGCGTCTATCCAGGCCTTCTATCGGGGCGAGGTCGAGCTCGCCAACGACCTCCATTGCTGGTCCATCTAAGCCCGGCGGACTCAAGGAGCCGAACGATGCTTCAACGCATGATGCGCTGGGGACTGCTAAGCCTGCTCGGATTCCTGACGTCGCTATCCTTGGCATCGTCGACGCTAGCCCAGTCGGAGCCGACCTACCGTGTCGCCGTTGAGACCGATGTCACTTACCATCGAGGGGCCGACTTCAATCCTCGGCGCCACGCGCTCGACGTGTATCAACCTGCCGGCTTGAACGACGCGCCCGTATTGATCTTCGTCCACGGCGGCGGCTGGTCAACGGGCAACAAGGGGATCTTCAGCTACATCGGACGGACGTTTGCCGAACGGGGCTATGTCACGGTGGTCCCCAACTACCGCCTCAGCCCGGCCGTGCAGCACCCGGCTCACGTGCGCGACGTCGCCCGGGCTTACGCCTGGACGGTCGCCAACATCGCCCAATTCGGGGGCGATCCCACGCGCATTGTGCTGTCCGGCCACTCCGCCGGCGGCCATCTCGTCTCGCTCCTGACGGTCAACGACCGCTATCTCGCCGAACACGACCTCGACGGGAGCGCGATTCAGGGCGTCATCGGCGTCAGCGGGGTCTATGACGTCACCTCGATCCCGCCGGGCATCCTGTCCAGCCCCGTCTTCACCTCGAGCGACGAAGCTCGGCGCGACGCCTCGCCCATCTTCCACGTCAACGAAGGGGAACCGCCGTTCCGCTTGATGTACGCCCGGTTCGACCTTCCCACGTTGGACCGCCAAGCTCAGGAGTTCCACAATCGCCTGAGGTCCCAGGGGGTGGCCTCCGAGATCAGCGAGATCGGGGGACGGACGCACGCGACGATCGTCCTGCAGATCGGCAACCCCGGGGATCCGACCACTGCCGAGATGTTGGCGTTTCTCGAGGCGCAAACGCGCGAACCGGAAGCTATGGGGAGGGAGGCCGAATGAGCCAGCAGCGCATCGACCTAGAGGACTTTGACGCTTTCCGTGACCGAATGCACGAGCGGATCCAGACCGAGGGCAACCTGCAGATCAACCGCTTTTTCAGCCTTGACAACCAAGCCTATCGCGAGGGCGCGCTTGACGTGAAGACGAAGGAGCTATTGGGACTGGTCTCGTCGATGGTGCTGCGCTGCGACGACTGCATCACGTTCCACCTCATGAACGCGCTGGAGGAAGGCGCCAATAACGAGGAGCTGTTCGAGACGTTCAACGTTGCCCTGGTCATCGGCGGATCGATCGTCATCCCGCACTTGCGGCGAGCCGTCGACACGCTCGATCGGCTCCAGGAAGAGCAAGCGTAGCTCGATCACCTAGGGCTGGGCGTTTTCCTTGATGAACTCGATGATCTCGTCCGTGGACACGCCGGGCCCGAACAGCGCCTGGACGCCGATCTCCTTCAGCTTGGCCTCGTCCTCTTCGGGTACGATGCCGCCGCCCAACAGCACCACGTCGTCCATGCCGTACTGCTCCATCTGCTCGACGATGCGCGGGAAGAGCGTCATGTGCGCGCCCGACAGGATCGACACCCCGATGACGTCGACGTCCTCCTGAAGGGCCGCTTGGACGACCTGTTCGGGCGTGTTGTGCAATCCGGTGTAGATGACCTCCATGCCGGCGTCACGCAACGCGCGCGCCACGACCTTGACGCCTCGGTCGTGGCCGTCGAGGCCGGCTTTGGCCATGAGGACGCGAATCTTGCTCGTTGCCGTCTGGGCCATGTTAGATCATCACCGGCTCTTGATAAGCCCCGTGGACCTGCTTGTAAACCTCCATGATCTCGCCGACGCTGGCGTAGGCCTTAACCGCCGCCACGATCTGATCCATGGCATTGTCGCCGTTCTCGACGGCGGCCTGTAGCTCGTCCAAGCGTTGCCGGACGAGGGGATCGTCGCGGTCGGCCTTGACGCGCTCGGTCCGTTCCTTCTGTCGGCGCTCGATCTCGGGATCGATGCGGAGAATGGGAATCTCTTCCTCGTCCTCGCTGGCGTAGGCGTTGACGCCCACGATCGTCTGCTCGCCCGACTCGACCTGCTTCTGGTACGTGTAGGCCGCCTGGGCGATCTCGTTCTGGAAGAAGCCGTCGTCCACGCCGCGCAGCACGCCGTTCAGGATGGCCCCGTCGCCCATCTCCTCGATCTCGCGAATGTAGGCCATGGCCTGTTGTTCGACGGTGTCGGTCAAGTCCTCGATGAAGTAGCTGCCCGCGAGCGGGTCGATCGTGTCAGCGACCCCGCTCTCGTGGGCGAGGATCTGCTGGGTGCGCAGCGCGATCCGGGCTGCTTGTTCGGTGGGCAACGCCATCGCCTCGTCGTAGGAGTTGGTGTGCAGCGACTGGGTGCCCCCGAGAACCGCCGCAAGCGCCTGGACGGTCACGCGGACGATGTTGTTGAGCGGCTGCTGCTCGGTCAGGGAGGCCCCGGCCGTCTGCGTGTGGAACTTGAGCTTCCAGGACCGCTCGTTCTCGGCGCCGTAGCGCTCGCGCATCTGATGGGCCCAGATGCGCCGCGCGGCGCGGAACTTGGCGATTTCCTCGAACAGCGAGTTGTGCGAGTTGAAAAAGAACGACAGCTGCGGCGCGAAAGCGTCCACGTCCAGACCGCGCTCCATGGCAGCTTCCACGTAAGCCATCCCGTCCGCCAGCGTGAACGCCAGCTCCTGGACGGCCGTGGAGCCGGCTTCCCGAATGTGGTAGCCGGAGATGCTGATCATGTTGAACTTGGGGGTCTCGCGGACGCCGAACTCGATGGAGTCCGTCACGAGATCGACGGAGGGTTTGGGCGGAATGACCCATTCCTTTTGCGCGATGAACTCCTTGAGCATGTCGTTCTGGATCGTGCCGCGGATCCTGTCGCGAGGGACGCCCTGCTTGTCCGCGATCGCCAGGTACATGGCATAAATAACCGCCGCGCTCGGGTTGATGGTGAAGCTCGTGCTGACCTCGCCCAGAGGAATGCCGTCAAAGAGGATCTCCATGTCCTCCAAGGTGTCCACAGCGACGCCTTCGACGCCGACCTCGCCTTCCGCCAGGCCGTGGTCGGAGTCGAGCCCCATCAGCGTCGGCATGTCGAACGCCGTGGACAGCCCGGTCTGGCCCTCGTCGAGCAGATACTTGAACCGCTGATTGGTCTCTTCCGGGCCGCCGTAGCCGGCAAACTGGCGCATCGTCCAGAGCCGACCGCGATACATCGTCGGATAGACTCCGCGCGTAAACGGATACTCGCCCGGATTGCCGAGATCCCGCTCGTAGTCGAGATCCTCGGTCGCCTCCGGCGTGTAGAGCCGGTCAATCTCTTGGTCGGAGACCGTGATGAAGCGGACCTTGCGCTCGCCGCTCTTGTCGAGAAACGGCTGGAGCGTCTCCCGCTCCCAGCGTTCCTTGTGGCTCTCTGGACTCAACGGGCATCCCTCCTCTGGTGGCGCGATTATAGGCACCCGACGCCGCAGATGACAAGGATCCCGGCACTGGCTGACGACCCGCAGCCGCCCCGATCTCCCACCCTCGGAGGCGCATCCATCGAGCGCGCGCCATGCGGCCCTCAGGGACGGGAAACCTTGACCGAGCACATGAGGCCCCGCTATAGTGAGTTTGTCGGGGGCCCATAGCTCAGGGGTCAGAGCAACCGGCTCATAACCGGTCCGTCGCAGGTTCGAATCCTGCTGGGCCCACCCCTTCGCGCGACGAGTGCGATCGCCGTTGCATGCCGCTGACAGCAACGGCCCAAGGGGGACGGCGGGTGGCAACGACAGCTCATGGATAAGCTTTTGATCAACCTCGACGGCGCGTCGCAGGGCAACCCGGGCGAAGCGGCGATCGGGGTGGTAATGATCGACGAGCACGGCAACGTCATCGAGGAGATCGGTCGCTACATCGGTCGCGCAACGAACAACGTCGCCGAGTACCGCGCGCTGATTGACGCCGCCCAGGCCGCCCTGGAGTACATGCCCCAGAAGTCGGTCTTCTTCACGGACTCACAGTTGGTCGCCAACCAGATCAACGGGATCGCCCGCGTCCGACAGCCCCATCTGGATCAACTCAACCGCGAGGCCCAGTCGCTGTTGGAACGGCTCCCGCAATGGCAGGTCCGCTACGTGGAGCGTACGGCCAACTGGCACGCCCACCGTCTGGCCCAGCAAGCTCTGCTGCAGCGCGAAGCCGAAGAGAGCCGCCAGTCGACGACGGTCGACCACATCGCCACCGTCGCGCGGCGGCTCGACGAGGTGGATCAGCACAAGGTCCTCAAGTACGCGCGGCGGCTGCTGGAGGGCGCAGAGGAGGCTTCCTAATCGCTTCCGATTTCCCCGATGCAACGACGACGTCAAGCGCCAACGGCACGTCGGACCGATCGGTTCTTCCCAGCTCCCCGCGAGCTCAGGCCTCGTCCGCAACGCTTCTGGGCATGTAATGGGCGAGAGGGAAATGGACTCCGACGCGACACCTTTCCTTGATGGCCGGAAAACCCGTCCGGTATGATGAGCAAGTTCCGTTCCGAACGACCGTCAGCTTCCACTTGGGGTGAGCAGAACATGACCCTGCCGAAGGCCTATGATCCGAGCGGTGTGGAGGAGAAGCAGTACGCGTTCTGGGAGTCGCGAGGCTATTTCCGCGGCGAGGTCGACGCGTCGAAGACGCCCTTCGCCATCGTCATCCCGCCCCCGAACGTCACGGGCGAGCTCCACATCGGCCACGCCCTCAACAACACGCTCCAGGACGTCGTCATCCGCCACAAGCGCATGGAAGGCTATGCGGCCTGTTGGTTCCCGGGCACCGATCACGCCGGCATCGCCACCCAGAACGTCGTCGAGAAACACATTTCCCAAGAGGAAGGCCTGACGCGCCATGACTTGGGCCGTGAGACGTTCGTGGAGCGCGTCTGGGACTGGAAGGAGACCTACCTCGACCGCATTCGGGGCCAACTGAAAGCGCTCGGAAGCTCGTGCGATTGGGAGCGCGAGCGCTTCACCCTCGACGAGGGGCTCTCCAACGCCGTTCGCGAGGTCTTCGTGCGCCTGTGGGAAGAGGGCAAGATCTATCAGGGCGAATACTTCATCAACTGGTGCCCGCGCTGCCTGACGGCGCTGTCGGATCTGGAGGTCGAACACGAGCAGACCCAAGGGAAGCTCTATCACATCCGTTACCCCATCAAGGACAGCGACGAGGCGATCACGATCGCCACGACGCGCCCGGAGACGATGCTGGCCGACACGGGCGTGGCGGTCCATCCCGACGACGAGCGCCACGGCCAGCACGTGGGCAAAACGGTCGTGCTGCCGCTCATGGAGCGCGAGATCCCCGTGGTCGCCGACGAGGGCGTCGATCCCGAGTTCGGCACGGGCGCGCTCAAGATCACCCCGGCCCACGATCCCCTCGATCTGGACATCGGCGAACGTCATGGCCTGGAGATTGTGGACATTTTCTGTGACGACGCGACCACCAACGACCACGCCGGTCCGTATCACGGGCTCTCGCGCGAGGCGGCACGTGAGCGCGTCGTCGCGGATCTTGAGGCCCACGGATGGCTCGAGAGCGTCGAGGCATACGAGCTCGGCCTCGGCCAGTGCGAGCGCTGCGACACGCCCGTGGAGCCGAAGATCTCCAAGCAGTGGTTTGTGGCGATGGACGAGCTGGCCCGGCCCGCCATTGAGGCCGTCCGCGACGGCCGAATTCAGTTTATTCCGGAGCGCTGGCGCAAGGTCTACTTCGACTGGATGGAGAACATCCAGGACTGGTGCATCTCGCGCCAGCTCTGGTGGGGCCACCGCATCCCAGCGTGGCACTGCGACGACTGCGCCGAGATCACCGTGGCCCGCGAGACGCCGGCCCAGTGCCACAGCTGCGGCTCAGCCCATATCCATCAAGACGAGGACGTGCTCGACACCTGGTTCAGCTCGGCGCTCTGGCCGTTCTCCATCATGGGCTGGCCCGAGGAGACCGAGGATCTGACCTACTTCTATCCCACGAAGTTGTTGATCACCGCGCCGGACATCATCTTCTTCTGGGTCGCCCGCATGATCGTGATGGGGTTGCACTTCCGCGGCGAGATCCCCTTCGAGCAGGTGCTGTTCAACCCGCTCGTCAAGGACAAAAAGGGCCGCAAGATGAGCAAGTCGCTCGGCAACACCATCGATCCGCTGCAGACGAAGGACGAGTACGGCATGGACGCCGTGCGCTTCACGCTCGCCTCGGGCATGTCCAAAAGCCAGGACCTCAAGCTGGACGAAAACGACATCGACGGGGCACGGCGCTTCTTGAACAAGATCTGGAACGCCTCGCGCTTTGCGCTGATGCACCTCGAGGATTTCGAGGACACCGATGCGGATCCGTTGAGCTTGCCGCTGTGGCTCGAGGATCGCTGGATGCTGTCGTCGCTCGCCCGGACGATCGAGACCGTGCGCTCCCACATGGCGAGCTACGACTTCAACGTCGTGGGCGAGACGCTCTATGACTTCATTTGGCACGACGTCTGCGACTGGTATCTGGAATTGATCAAGCCGCGCTTGAGCGAGAACGCCGACCCCGAGGACCGAGAGGCCGCTCAGCGGGTGCTGCAGTTGACGCTGCGCGAGAGCCTCAAGCTCTTGCACCCCCTGGTGCCCTTCATCACCGAGGAGCTCTGGCAGGTGCTGCCCGGCACCGATGCGGACAGCGTCATGGTCGCGCCGTTCCCCACGCCTCGGGACGCATGGCACGACGCCGACGCCGAGCGCGACATGGACACGCTCCAGGAGCTGATCACCGGCATCCGGACGCTGCGCAGCGAGCTGAAAGTGCCGCCGGAGACCCAGCTTCGAGCGCTCGTGCGCACCGACGATGACGACCTCCAGAGGCTCTGTCGCGAACATGCGCGCTATTTCCGCACGCTGGCGCAGGTCGAGTCGCTGGAGACGGGCGCGGATCTGGAGCGGCCGAGCTACGCGGCCCGGCGCGTGTTCGAGCGGGCCGAGCTGTTGCTGCCGTTGGAAGGCATCATCGACTTGGAGAAGCAGCGCAGCCTCCTCACGAGCGAATTGGCGGACGCGCGCTCGCAGCTGGAACGGACGCGCCGCAAGCTGGACGATACCGACTTTTTGGAGAAGGCGCCGCGCGAGATCGTGGATCGCGAGAAGGAACGAGCCGAGGAGCTGTCGGCCAAGGTGGCCCGACTTGAGGAGAACCTGGCCTCGCTCGGGGCCGAATCCTGAGCGTCGACAACAGCAGGGGGAGGGACGAGAGCGTGAGTTCGGAATCAATGGGGGCTAGTCGCTTGGCGACCGTCTGTTCCGGGAACTTGCCGGGTCACATTGCCATTATCATGGACGGCAATGGCCGCTGGGCCGAGCGACGCGGGCGGCCGCGCACCGAAGGCCACCGGCGCGGCATGGAGACGGCCGAGCGCGTGGCGGAGTTCATCGCGGACGAGTTGGACGTTCCCTACTTGACGCTGTTCGCGTTCTCCACAGAGAACTGGCGCCGGCCGCCCTCGGAAGTCGACTACCTCATGGGCCTGATCCGCCAGTTTTTGGACGAGAAGGTCGACAAGCTCATGAAACGCGGCGCCCGGCTCCGCGTGATCGGCCACCTCGACGGCGTGTCCGAGTCCCTGCGGCGCGAGATTCAGCGAGCCGAGGAACGCACCGCCCACAATGACCGCTTCCAGCTCAACATTGCCTTCAACTACGGCGGCCGGCAGGAGATCCTGCGAGCCGTGGAGTCGATCGTCCGTGACAAACTCGACGGCAGCCTCAACGGCGCGCCGCTCGATGAGAGCGTCTTCCAGCGTTACCTCTACACCGCGGACATTCCCGACCCTGATCTGTTGATTCGCACCAGCGGGGAAGAGCGCATCAGCAATTTTCTCCTGTGGCAGATCGCCTACGCCGAGTTCTGGGTGACGGAGACGCTCTGGCCCGATTTCACTCCCGACCATCTCCTGAGTGCCCTGGCAACGTACGGCGATCGCCATCGCAAGTACGGGACCGTCGGGCCTAACGCATGACGATGTCCAACGTGGGCCAGCGCACCTTGACCGTCCTCGTCGGGATCCCCCTGGTGGTCGGCTGGCTCTGGTTGGCCCACGAACTGGGCTCGTTCTGGCTGCTGGTCCTGCCGCTGGCCGCGGTGGTCGGCGTTGCCGCCTGGGAGTACGCGGGCTTGGCCGAGGCGATGGATTTCCCCTTGGATCGGTGGATCTTCACGGCCATCAGCGGCGCCTCGCTCGTGGCGTACGGGGCGTTGGCGGACCCCTTGGCAACCGTTGGCGTCCTCGCCGGGGGCATGGCCTTGGTCGGCTTGGCCCAAGTGGGCCGAGCGAATCCCGTCCAGGCGGGCTTGACCGGGGCGGTCGGGTTGGTCTATCTGCCGTTTCTGGCCTCGTTTCTCGTTCCCTTCGTCCAAAGCCCCAGCGCCGTCGGGCTCAAGTTTGTCCTCACGTTCCTCGCGCTCGTCTGGGGCTACGACGTCGGGGCCTATCTGATTGGCTCCCGATTCGGCCGGCACCGCCTGGCGCCCCAGCTCAGCCCGAACAAGAGCTGGGAGGGCGTCGCGGGCGGCGGCGCTGTGGCCGTTGCCTTGGGGGTGTTGTCCATGGTCTGGCTCCCCTGGAACGTCCACGGTGTGGGGATCGCCGTGGCCGTGAGCATCGCGGCTCAGGCCGGGGACCTCTTCGAGTCGTGGCTCAAGCGCATGGCCGACGTCAAGGATGCCGGCGCGCTCTTCCCCGGGCACGGCGGCGTCCTCGACCGCATTGACGCGCTGCTGTTCGCCCTGCCGGTGTTCCACACGTACCTCGTCATGGTCGCCGGATGGCAGGCGCTGTAACCTGACCCTTAAGAATGAACGACATCGACCTGCTGTTGCTCCACCCGCCGAGCGTCTACGACTTTCGCGATAAGTCGATCCTCTACGGGCCTATTAGCGACCTGATCCCCTCCTCGACCGTCTTTGAGATGTATCCGCTCGGCTTTCTCACCATGGCCAGCTACCTCCAGGATCGCGACTGGAACGTGCGGATCGCCAATTTGGCGCTGCGCATGCTCAACGACAGCAAGTTCGACGTGCCCTCGTTCCTTTCCCAGCTGCACCCCCAGGCCGTCGGCATCGACCTCCACTGGCTGCCGCACGCCCACGGCTCGTTGGCGATCGCCGAGATCGTCAAGGACGTTCACCCGGAGGCCCCCGTGATCATGGGCGGGCTCTCCGCCAGTTACTTCCATCGCGAGCTGATCACCTACCCGCAGGTCGACTACGTGTTGCGCGGCGACAGCGTCGAGCCGGCGTTGGAAGAGCTCCTGCTCAGCCTACGCGAGAACCGCTCGCTCCACGAGGTCCCTAACTTGACCTGGAAGACGGGCGACGAGATTAACGCCAACCCGCTCGCCTACATGCCGTCGTCGCTCGACATGGCCGACATCCGCCCCGATCGCATGGTCGAGATGGTCTTGCGCCATCGCGACCTCCACAGCATCCTGCCCTTCAACGGCTGGTGGCAATATCCCATCACGGCCGTCTTCACCGTCAAGGGCTGTGCCCACGAGTGCGTCACGTGTGGCAGCTCGCGGACCTCCTGCGGCCACGTCACCTCGCGCCCACGCCCCGTCTATCGCAGCCCGGCCAACCTTGTGAAGAACATGGCCGACATCGGCCGCCTGTCGCGGGGCCCGATCTTCCTCGTGGGGGACCTGAACCAGGCAGGCGAGGCCCACGCCAACGAGGTGCTCGATCGGCTGAGCGAGCTGAATTTGCCCAACGAGGTCATCTTCGAGTTTTTTACGATGCCATCCCGAGCCTATCTGGAGCGAATCGACCAGTCCGTGCCCCACTGGAGCATCGAACTCAGCCCGGAGAGCCACGACCCGGAGATCCGTCGCATGCAAGACGAGACGACGTTCTTCACCAACGAGGCCATGGAGCGGACGATCGAGGACGCGCTCTCGCTGAGCTGCGCGCGCGTCGACGCCTTCTTCATGATCGGCCTGCCCCGTCAGACGCCCGAGTCCGTGCACGCCACGATCGACTACTGCGAGAAGCTCTTCCGACGATACGACAAGCGCCTGTCGTGCTTCATCTCGCCCATGGGCCCGTTCCTCGACCCGGGCAGTCGGGGCTTTGAAGACCCCGAGGGCTTCGGCTACCGGCTCTTCGCGCGGACCCTGGAAGAGCACCGCCAGCAGCTGGTGCAGCCGACCTGGGAGCAGATCCTCAACTACGAGACGGCGTGGATGACGCGGGCCCAGCTCGTGGAAGCGACCTACGACGCCGCCGAGCGACTCAACCGACTCAAGCTGATCCACGGCCGCATCTCGCAGCGCCAAGGCGAGGCCGTCGCGCGCCACATCCGCGAGGCCCGCCGACTGAAAGCGCGGCTGGCCTCGGCCAACGGCAACCCGCACAGCAGCGAATCCCTGGAGCAACTGAAGGGCGAAATTTCCTACTACAGCATCTCCACGGTCTGCGACAAACGGGAGCTGTTCTGGCGGCGCCACGTCGTCAACTTCCGCCTGAGCGAGATCGCCCGCATCGCGGGCCGCTACCTTCGCCGTCGCCTCCGGCGATCTTAGCTCGATGTCGTAGTGCCCGGCCGGTCGATCTGCTATCGTGGCGATCAGTCATGCCGACGACCTGGCGACTGCTCATGGCGGATACGCCGAACGATCCGGCGCTCAACTACGCCCTCGATCAAGCCGTGGCCGAGCATGTGGGCTCGGGCGACATTGCGCCCACGGTCCGCCTCTGGAAGCCCGGTCGTTGCCTGGCCCTCGGCCGCTTCGACACCAAGCTTCCGCATGTCGATGACGCCGTCGCGCACATGAAAGCCCAAGGGCACGTTGTGCTCCACCGCCTGAGCGGTGGCAAAGCCGTCTGGCAAGACGAGGGCTACTTGAACTTTTCGGTTATGGCCCCACGCGAGCATATGGGGGTTCCGGAAGCCTATCGAACGTTTTCCGAAGGGTTTATGGCCGGATTGGAAGAACTTGGATTGGCAAGCGCGTTCAAGCACGTTGAAGGGGCGTTCTGCGACGGGCCCTATGACTTGGCCATCGGCGAGCGCAAGCTCGTGGGCACCGCGCAAGTGCAGAAGCGGACCTACATGATCGTCCACGGCACGGCGATGGTCGACTGCGACGTGGCGGACATGGTGGACATCGTGGGCGAGTTCTACGAACGGGCCGGCGATCCCATGGATCTTCGTGCCGAGACGATGATCACCCTACGTGACGCCCTCGGGCGACCGATCAAGACCCGCGATGTTATCGAGGGGTTGGCGGAGGGCTATCGCGCGTCGTTGGGATCGATGGAACACGATGACGTTGCCGAGACGGAACTCAACCGTGCGCATGAACTGATCGAGACCGTCCGACTATGACACATCTGTAAGCAACGGGGAGGGATCCCATGAGCCTTTCACTGCAGGGCCAGATCGCGATCGTGACCGGCGCCAGTTCCGGCATCGGCCAAGGCATTGCCGAGCACCTGGGCACCAATGGGTCGAACGTGGTCTTAGCCGCGCGACGGGCCGATCAGCTGGAGACCGTCGCCGAGCGGATTCGGTCCAACGACGGCGAGGCCCTTGCAATTCAAGCCGATGTCACGAGCGACGCGGACGTCGACGCCCTCGTCAACCGAACGCTCGATGCGTACGGCCGAATCGACCTGCTCGTCAACAACGCGGGGGTTGCCCGGCATCGCTCGTTCATGGAGCTGTCCATGGACGACTTTGAGGAGCTGTTCGCGGTCAACGTCTTCGGACTGGTGCGCTGCACGAAGGCCGTGGCGCCGCGCATGATTGAGCAAGAGGCGGGCACGATCGTCAACATCTCCTCCGGCGCCGGCTTCATGGGCTACGCGGGCGGCAGCGCCTACTGCGCCACCAAGCACGCCGTCAACGGCTTCGGCAAGGCCGTCTATGACGAGTTGCGTCACCACGGCGTCCAAGTCTACACCGTCGGGCCCGGCGCCGTGGACACGACAATGATGTCGCACGACCCCGACGACCCAGAGCGCGGACAGATGCTGCAGGTCGATGATCTATCCGAGCTCGTCGAGTTCCTCGCCACGCGAGAGCGCCACGTCAGCTTCGAGCCGATGTGGACGTTCTCGCGGTTCCGAGGTTAACCCACCACCTCCGACGGTCGATGGGATGCCACCCTCGGTTCATGCTTGCCCAAAGCGATCCAAAGGCCATAAGCTGATTCGTCCGTTGCCATCAGGCAAAATCTGAAAACCACGCGCGCTCGGACGGAAGGACCGGAGCATGACGGGGGCGGGTAAGCGGAACCGACCGGCCGTTCTTCAGGAGATTGCACGGGGTGGCGTGGCCGGCGTCATCGCCGTCGTCTATCAGGTTGCCTACGCCACGGTCATCTTCTCCGGCCAACTGACGGAGCTGATGGCCCCGGCGTCCTGTCCGCCACTGGGATGTTTTGGAGGCGATCGGGCCGTCGTCCTCGCCCGAGCGATCAGCCTGATGCTCTTCGGCACGGCGGCAGTCAGCCTGATCGTCGCCTTTACTAGTTCCTATCGTCGAGTGATTGCCGTGCCCCAAGGCGTGCCGGCGGTCATCTTGAGCATCATGGCGACGAGCTTGGCCATTCAAATGGACACATCGGCGGTCGGCCTCGAGATCTTCGCCACGGTCGTCGCCACGCTGATGCTGTCGTCCGTGTTGGCCGGCATTCTCTTCTGGCTATTGGGCCGGTTCAGGTTGGGCCGCCTGGTTCGCTACATTCCCTATCCCGTCATTGGTGGATTCCTGGCCGGAAGTGGGCTTCTCTTCATCGTCGGAGGGCTCGGCCTCATGATCGACCGCAGCATCGACGTGACCTCCGCATCTGCCTTACTGGAAACAAAAGCCCTTGTGCTGTGGGTTCCCGGCGTCATTCTCGGCGCGATCCTGCTTGTCGTCCATCGCGGTTGGGGCCACCTACTCGGCCTGCCGCTGACGCTGATTGCCGCCGTCGGCGCATTCCATCTGGCCTTCGAGCTCAACGTTCCCCTCTTGGAGAACCTGCAGCGATCCGAGCTGTTGCTTGGACGGCTTCCCGACGGCACCTTGTGGCATCCGGACCAGGTTGCGTCGATGTTCGATCGGGCTCACTGGTCCATGATGTGGGACCAGATGGGCGATATCGGCGCCCTGATCCTCGTCAGCGTTATTGCGTTGCTCGTGTCGTGCACGGGCATTGAGCTGTCCGCCTGGCGGGATCTGGAGCTGAATCGCGAACTGAGGGCAGCCGGCCTGGCCAATGCGCTTGCGGGTCTCGGCGGGAGCCAGGTTGGTTATCACGATCCGAGCTTGTCCATGCTCAGTTCCACCGGCGAGCAGACGGATTCCCGGATTCCGGGAATCATCGTCGCTCTAATCGCGGTTGGCGCCATGCTGGCCGGCGGGGCCGTTCTGCCACTGTTGCCCCGACCCGTCTTGGGCGGATTGCTCGTCTTCCTGGGATTGATCTTCATCTACGACTGGGTCCTGAGCGGATGGCGGCAACATGCGGTGTCCGACTATGTGCTGATCCTGACCATCGCCCTGGCGATCGTCATCTTTGGCGTTCTCGAGGGCGTCACCCTCGGGGTCTTACTTGCCGCCATTCTGTTCACCACCAATTATAGTCGCATCAACGTCGTCCGTCAGAGCTTGGCCGGCGACGAGATCGAGAGCAACGTGGATCGGCCCATCGAAGAACGGCAAATTCTTCGGGAGCAGGCCGATCGGATCCATGTGATGAAGTTGCAAGGGTTCATCTTCTTCGGCACGGCACATCGCCTCTTTGAACAGGTCAAGTCACGCGTGATCGGCTCAGATGAGCCGTCGGTGCGGTTCCTCATTCTCGACTTCCGCCGCGTGATCCGGATTGACTCGTCGGCCCAGAACAGCCTGATCAAGATCCTGCGCCTGACACAAGCGGAGGACGTCCAGTTGATCCTGACGAATCTGTCCACGGAACTGCAGCAGACGGTCACGAAAGTGGCCCAAGCGTACGGGCTGCAATCGGCGTTTCGGAGCTTCCCTGACCTCGACCACGGGCTGGAACGCTGTGAGGAACAACTCCTCGCTGCTGCCACCGCGGACGCCGATCAAGGGCCGCAATCCTTCAACGATTGGCTGGCCAAGCAGTTGGGTGGCGTCGACATAGCCGACTCGCTTACCGGCTATATGGAAACGATGAACGTTCCCAGCGGAGCGGCCGTGGTCCGTCAAGGGGAGCCGTCCGACGCGATCTATCTGCTCCAGTCGGGCCAACTGCATGCCCAGCTCGAGCTGGACGATGGTCAGTCCGTGCGACTGCGCAGCATGCGCGTCGGGGCCATTGTGGGCGAGATCGGGCTTCTGTTGGACACGGACCGGTCCACATCGGTGTTGGCCAGCGAACCGAGTACGGTCCTGAAGCTCTCCGCCAAGGCGCTGGAGATCATGGAAGATCGCGACCCTGACGTCGCCCAGGCGTTCCATCGCTTCGTCATGCGGACGCTGGCCGATCGGCTCGTGGACAACGCTCGGGTGATTCGAGCGCTGTCCGATTGACCCATCTGGACCCGCTTTGACCGGTCCGGTGAATCCGGCTACCGTCATTGGGCACAATCGGCTCATCGGTCAAGAGGAGGAGGCCACATGAGCGTCGGCTCGACGCAGACTTTCGTCTATTTATTCTCCGACATCGAAGGCAGCACGCGCCTCTGGGAAAACTTCTCGGAGGCGATGA
>CAZMNF010000011.1:0-47064 GCA_964567595.1 uncultured Thermotogae bacterium
CCGCGAAAGAAGGGTGAAGCGATGGCCGCAACGTGGGCGAAGCTTGCGGACATTGAGTCACCCTACTTGTGCAGTGGCCAATAGAACACGGTAAGATGCGCTTTCTCCAACGCTCGTCGGAGGTTGTGGAATGCCCGAAAGCGACGTTGTGCAACGGACGGAGAACGGACCGATCACGGTTCACTCGCTGGAACGCGATCTCAACCAACTCGGCGTTGAGCCCGGCATGACGGTGCTGTGCCACGCATCGCTGAGCGCGCTCGGCTGGGTCTGCGGCGGGCCGGTCGCGGTCATCTTGGCGCTGGAGCGGTTGCTCACTCGGACGGGGACGCTCGCCATGCCGACGCACTCGACTCAGCTCAGCGATCCCTCCCAGTGGGGCGCGCCGTCGGTCCCCGAAGCGTGGTGGCCCACCATCCGGGCGACAATGCCGGCCTTCGATCCCGAGCTGACGCCCACACGCGGCATGGGCGCCATTCCCGAGACGTTCCGCAAACAACAAGGCGTCAGGCGCAGCGCGCACCCGCATCACTCCTTCTCGGTGTGGGGTGCGCACGCCGAGCGCGTCAGCGCGGACCACGAGCTCGACTACGGCCTGGGCGAGGCCTCACCGCTGGCTCGGATCTACGAGTTGGAGGGCTGGGTGCTGCTGCTCGGGGTTGACCATGACCGCAGCACGTCGTTGCACTTGGCCGAACATCGCGCCTCGTTTCCCGGCCGCCAAGGGGCGCGGGACGGAGCGCCAGTCCGAGTCGACGGCGAACGCCAATGGGTGGACGTGCGGTGCTTGGCCACCGACGACGCCGACTTTGCCACGATCGGCCAAGCGTTCGACGATGCCACGGGGAAAATTCGCCGCGGGCGGGTCGGCAACGCCGACGCCCAGCTCATGCCCCAGCGGGCGCTGGTGGACTTTGCCACCAGCTGGATGGAGGCCCACCGCGACTGAGGAAACGATCAGTCGTCCAGCATCTGCCGCGCGACGACCACCTTCTGGATCTCGCTCGTGCCCTCGTAAATGCGCGTGATGCGCGCGTCACGGTAGAGACGCTCAACCTTGTAGTCGGTCACGAACCCGTAGCCGCCGTGGATCTGCAGCGCTTGATCGGTGACCTGGCTGGCGACCTCCGCCGCGTGGAGCTTCGACAGCGCGGATTCGGTGATGTAATCCCAGCCGTGGTCCTTGCGCCAGGCGGCGTTGTAGGTCAGCCAACGAGCCGACTCGACCTGGGCCTTCATGTCCGCCAGCTTGAACTGCACGCCTTGGAAGTTGGCGATCTCGGTGCGGAACGCCTTGCGCTCCTTGGCATAGCTTGTCGCCTCGGCCAGCGCCGCGTCGGCGATGCCGAGGGCCTGAGCGGCGATGCCGATGCGCCCGCCGTTGAGCGTCTCCAGCGCGATGCGGAAGCCGCGGCCTTCGGCCCCGAGGAGCTGCTCGGCCGGCACGCGGGCGTTGTCGAAGTGGATTTCGCACGTGGACGTGCCGCGAATGCCGAGCTTGTCTTCCTCCTCGCCGATGGACAGCCCGGGCGTGTTCCGATCGACGATGAACGCGCTCACGCCCTTGTTGCCCGCGTCAGGGTCCGTCGCGACGAACACGATAAACACGTCGGCAAACGCCGCGTTGGAGATCCACATCTTGGATCCGTTGAGGACGTACGCGTCGCCGTCCTTGGTGCCCGTGGCCGCCATGGTGCCCGCATCGGAGCCCGATTCGGGTTCGCTGAGCGCGAACGCGCCCATCCACTCCCCAGTGGCCAGCTTCGGGAGGTAGTGTCCCTTCTGCTCCTCGCTGCCGTGGTCCAGCAGAGGGGCTTCCACGAGCGAGTTCTGCACGCTGACGGCGGTGGACGTGGACGCGCAGGCCTTGGACAGCTCCTCCATGACGAGGACGTAGCTGAGCGTGTCGCTGTCGATGCCGTCGTAGGCTTCGGGCACCATGATGCCCATGTAGCCGAGCTCGCCCAGCTTCTTCAGCGATTCCATGGGAACCCGATGCTCTCGGTCGAGTTCGTACGCCTGTTCCTCGAGCTCGTCTTGGGCGAAGTCGCGGGCCGTTCGTCGGAAAAGCTCTTGATCCTCGGTGAGTGCGAAATCCATGATGCTCGATTCTACGGCTTGCTCAACGCGCCGTGCAATCGCGTTGCCGCCCCCCTTTGCGCCATGACGCAGCGATGGGCGCATCCCACATTGTCACAGGGCCATTTCGCCTCAGCTCGGCGCGATGGGCGGCACACCGCGCACGGAGCCCTGAGCCTTGCCCGACATGAGTGCCACGTCGCACGGGACGACACATGCTGATAGAGTTGGTTTCAACGGCTGTTGGCGATGCCGGGAGGATGATCGTGCCTTGGCCCACCGACGACGGACCCGCGACCGGGCGTTTCGGAACGCGGCTGATCGACCGGTGATCGGCTGGCGCGAATGGGTAGGCCTGCCCGAGTTCGAGATTCCGTCGATCAAGGCCAAGGTGGACACGGGCGCGCGGACTTCCGCGATTCACGCCAAACACATCCACCGCTTCCACGAGCGCGGCCGAGCGATGGTCCAGTTCGTCATCCATCCGGTCCAACGCAGCACGCGCAGTCCCCAGACCGTCACGGCGGAGGTCGCCGACGAGCGCAAAGTGCGCAGCTCCAGCGGCCGCGCGAGGCGCCGCCCGGTCATCGTGACGCCCGTGGAGCTGGCCGATTTCACCTGGACGATCGAGTTGACGTTGGCAAATCGGGACATGATGGGATTTCGATTGCTGTTGGGTCGACAGGCAGTGAAACAACGGTTCTTGGTTCACCCGGGACGGTCGTTCGTCACGTCCCTCGACACGTAGATCCGAAGGAGGCCAGCTGTGCAGATCGGGATCCTCTCCCGCGGACCCAACCTCTATTCGACGCGACGCTTGGTGGAGGCCGGCGAAGAACACGGCCATGGCATGCACGTGATCGACTATCTGCGCTGCTACATGAACGTCACCTCGGCCCAACCCCAAGTGATCTATCAGGGCGAGCCGCTCAACGACTTCGACGCGCTCATCCCGCGCATCAGCGCCAAACATACCAGCTACGGGACGGTTGTGCTGCGCCAGTTTGAGATGATGAAGCTGTTCAGCATCAACAGCTCCATCTCCATTCTGCGCTCGCGAAACAAGCTCCGCTCGCTCCAGATTTTGGCCCGCAAGGGCGTGGGGTTGCCCGTCACGGGCTATGCCCACGCGACGTCGGATGTCGGCGGGCTGCTCAAGCTAGTCGGCGGGCCTCCGGTGGTCATCAAGGTCCAAGAGGGGACGCAGGGCATCGGTGTCGTCCTGGCGGAAACGCGGAAGGCAGCCGAGTCGGTCATCGAGGCGTTCCGAGGCCTGGACGCCAACATCCTCGTGCAGGAGTTCATCGAGGAAGCCAAGGGCGAGGACGTCCGGTGCTTTGTCGTCGGCGAGAAGGTCGTGGCGGCCATGGTGCGGCGCTCGGCGGACGACGACTTCCGCTCCAACTTGCATCGGGGTGGTGCCGCCGAACCGGCCAAGATCACCCCGACCGAGCGCAAGACGGCCGTCCAGGCCGCCAAGGAGCTCGGACTGGCCGTGGCCGGCGTCGACCTGCTCCGCTCGGCCCGCGGGCCGCTGGTGCTGGAGGTCAATTCCTCGCCCGGCCTCGAGGGCGTGGAGAGGACGACGGGCACGGACGTCGCCGGCCATGTGATCGCCTACATCGCCAAGAACCTCAACATTGGCAAAAAGCGCGCGCAACGGGCCAAGGGCTAGGCCCGCTTCGGCGTCAACGTTCCTCGTCCGTTGGGTCCGTTCGATCCGACAGAGGCGTTGAATCGTCGTCCGAGCGGGGCGTGTCCTGTCGCGGGTCGATGCCGTAAACCTCGGTCGTCGTCCGGGGCCCGTAGGGATAGAACGCCCGCTGCTCGCTGTCGGGCACGGGCGCCTTCCGCCACTGCGAATAGAGGCCGAACAGGGTCAAGGCGCCGGCGATGAGCGTGATCTCCACGAAGAGGCCGCTCGGGCCGAACGGATCCATCATCAGGCTGCCCCCAAAGGGAGCGATGAGGGCGCCGATGAAGTAGACCAACAACAGCCCGCGACTCAGCTCCACAAACTGATCCGGCTCGGCTTTGTCGTTCGCGTGGGCCAGGCTGAGCGGATACATGGAGAAAAACAGGCCGCCATGCACCGTGACAATCGCCAATAGCATGGGGAAGGCCGCGTGGCGCAGCCCGATTACCGCGAGCGCCGACAGCGCCGTGCCCCCGGCAATCGCCAACAACGTCCACCGTCGATCGAAGCGATCGGACAGCCAGCCGAAGGGCCACTGGAGCAACAACCCGCCGACAATGGGCGCGGACATGAACAGCGAGATCTGGGCCGTCGACAATCCGGACTTCGCGGCATAGACGGAGCCGAGCGAGAGGAACGCCTCGATCACCATGCCGGAGGCCAGGCTGCCGACCAAGCCGAACGGCGAGATCCTGAACAGTCGCCTCAGGGTGAGATGCTCCGTCGTCATCTCGATCGGTGCGGTGGTCCGTGTCAGGGCGACCGGGATGAGCGCAAGCGCGAAGACGATGCCGCTGATCCCGAAGAGATGATACTTGGCCGGATCGCCCGCGTTCAGCAGCAGCTGGCCGAGCGTTAGCGCAACGAAGGTGATGAACATGTAGGTCCCGAGGACGCGTCCGCGGATGACGGGGGTCACAGCGGCATTGAGCCAGCTTTCCGCGACCAGATAGAGCCCGTAAATGGAGAAGCCGCTCACGGCTCGCAACACAGCCCAGGCTTCCGGGGCCAGCACGAGCGTATGCGTCAGAGCTGAGCTGGCCAGCAAGGCGGCGAAGATGGTGAATGCGCGAATGTGGGCCACGCGTTTGACGATGCGACTGCACAGCTGGGAACCCAGGACGCCGCCGACGTAGAATGCGGACGTCACGATCCCGATGCTGAAGGTGCTGAAGTCCTCCAGCGACATGCGGACGCCGATCAAGGTCGTCAGCAGCGCCTGGCCGAGATACAGGACACCGACGCCGGTCAGAATGGCCGCCAATCGCTGCCGCAGTTCCGTCATACGCCTCCATGGCGCGTCTATGCGTCATCCAGACCGTTCCCGGATCCCGGTAGTCTCAAGAATGCAGAACCGACGTGAGCGTCAGAGGTCTCTCACGACGCGCAGCACCACGCCAAACAGTCGAGCATCCGCGGCCGGCAGGGGCGGAACGTCCGGGTCAGCTGCCTGGAGCACGCGGCCGCCCTCGGCCTCTGCCACGGTTCGAGCCGTCATGCCGTCATCCTCCGCCACGATTGCTACGTCGCCTGGACGGGCTTCGGCCTGCTCGCGCGCAATCAGGAGATCGCCACGCCGAACGCCCTCGCTCCTCAGGCTGTCGTCCGGCATGTGGACGGCAAACAGCCCCCGGCTGACCGGATAGAGATCCGACGGCGTTACCGTGTCGGCGATCTCCGCCTGGCTCAGATCGGTAGCGTCCGGGGCCAGGCGCTCGTAAATGGGGATGCCGAACAGCTCCCAGACCTTGTCGTAGGCGAGCTCAATACCTCGAGGTGATTTCGTACGGCGGAGGTATCCCTTCTTTTCGATCGCTTTCAAGTGATCGCTTGCACTGCGTGGGGACGCAAATCCGAACTGCTCGCATATCTCGCGGATTGTCGGGGGTCGACCGATGAGGTTGATCTGATCAAAGACGAACTTGAGGATACGATGCTGCTTGTCGGAGAGTCGACGGCGTTCCATACTCGATTCCCCATAGCTAATCTTAGCACGACAAGCTTCGCGTTTCATATCCATTTGTCTTACCACCTCCAAGCGAGGCACCCACGATCTTGACATGCGTCAAGCGCTCCCTTAGGTTATACAGTCGTATGGCCATACGCCTATATGGTATGGCCTGAGTACGGGGGAGGCTGTGCGAGCTAACAAGCCAATATTGTCCCCGTAACTCCAATCAACAGTTCCAAAGGGGGAATTGGTCCATGTCTCTCACGAGACGGACATTCATTGGTTCAACCCTAAAGGGCGGAGCAATCGCCCTTGCTGGATCCTCGTTGTTGGGCCCGTCCATTCTGCGAGCCCAAGATCAACCGATCCAGATTATTGAAAATCCCTGGGCGGCTGCGCGAGCGAACGCCCGCATCGCCCGCATCCTGCTTGAAGAGGAGATGGGCATCCAGGCCGAGGTCAATCAACTGAGCGAGACCGCGCAGTGGGATGCCTTGGCCCGCGGCGACGCCCACGTCAGCCTGGAGCTTTGGCCGTCCGGCCACCAGGAGCGAATCCAGAACTTCATCGAGGATCGCGGCGCGGTCCAGGATCTCGGCTGGCTCGGCATCGACGGCGTCATCGGCTGGTGGGTCAACACTGGCTTCGTCGACGACAACCCCGAAGCCGCTTCCTGGAAGGGCTATCAGAACGAGGAGCTCGCCAGCCAGCTGGCCACGCCCGAGACCGAGCCCAAAGGCCGATTCCTCGGCGCAGACACCAGCTTCACCCAGTTCGACAAGCACATCATCGACAACCTGGACCTCCATCTCGAGAAGGTGTTCGCCGGATCCTCCTCGGCCATGTTCGCCGAAGTCGAGGCGCGCATTGACCGTGGGCAGCCGGTGCTGTTCTACTTCTGGACGCCGCACGCGCTGCATGCCCAACTCGACTTGACCCAGGTTGAACTGCCGCAGCACGACGAGCTGTGCGCCTACAAGTACAGCAACGCCCAAGAGAATCCCGAGGCCATCGACTGTGGCTATCCCGTCGACAAGCTGACCAAGCTCACGACGGCCGGCTTGCAGGATGTCTCAGCTCCGGCTTACGAGTTCGTCAATAACTTCCAGTATCCCGGCAACGAAGCCCAGATCGAGATGCTGGGAGCCATGGAGGTTGACGGCCTTTCCGTCGACGAGGCTGCGCGCCAGTGGATCGAGAACAATCAGGACGTCTGGCAGAACTGGATCCCGTAACGTCGGCACAGCGCACTTGACCGTGCGTGCCTCACGAGATCGAAGGGCCCGACTGACGCCGACGTCGGGCCCTTCCTCAATTGTATCGAGAGCGGAACAGGGATCGCTCCGATTCGCCCATAACTTTCGCAACGCATGGCTGAACCCAACACCATCGGACAAGCGACCGATCGGACCGGCGTCTTCGAGCGGCTGAAATCGCTCCGCCTCTTCCGTCATCGCGTCGGTCGGCTTCTACTTCCCCTCCTGCTGACGGCATTGGGGGTCGCCGCGCTGGTGTTGCTCGTCCAACTGGTCCGAGCCCTTCCGCTCGACCTCAGGACCTTCCCGGACGCGTGGAACCTCAACCTCCGCGTGTTCGTTAACGAAATCGAGAGCTGGATCCGTGACAACTGGAATTCGCACCCGCTATTTCTCTGGTTTCTGAACCCGCTCAGCTCCGCGCTGGGCACGATGTTCCGCGAAGTGGAAGCGTTCATGGTCGGGTTGCCGTGGCAAGCCATCGTGGTCGGGGCCTTCTTGCTCGGCCTCCGCGGCGGGTTGCACACCTCGATCATCGCGGCCATCAGCCTGCTCTACATGGGCGGCGTGGGGCTCTGGGAGGAGAGCATGTCCACCCTGTCGCTCATGGCCGTGTCGATCCTGATCTGCCTGGTGATCGGGTTTCCGTTGGGCGTGCTCGCCTCGCAAAGCGATCGCGTCGCGAGCGGCATCCGCCCCGTCCTTGACGCTATGCAGACGATGCCCGCTTTTGTCTATCTCATCCCCGTTATCCTCGTCTTCGGCACGGGCAACGTCGCTGGCGCCATCGCCACGATCATCTACGCCACACCGCCGATCGTGCGCTTGACCAACCTGGCCATCCGACAGGTTCCGAGCGAGACCGTGGAAGCCGCGATCGCCTTCGGCTCCAAACCGGGCCAGATCCTGCGCAAGATCCAGATTCCCATGGCGCTGCCGTCGATCATGCTCGGCATCAACCAGACGATCATGATGGCGCTCGGCATCGTTATCATTGCCTCCCTGATCGGAGCCGGCGGCCTCGGGGAAGAGATCCTGATCGCGCTCCAACGATTGCAGATCGGTCGCGCGCTGGAAGCCGGCCTCGCTGTCGTGTTCATCGCCATCCTGCTGGACCGGCTGAGCTACGGCTTCAGCGAGGGCCGATCCGCTCGGCCCGCCGGCGGCCTCCGGGCGCGCGTCCAAGCGTTCCCAGCGCAACTCTCCGAGCAACACGCTGTCGTGCGGGCCCTGGAGACGGGCCTCACGGGGATCTTCGTCGCGGGACGATACCTGGCGCGAGGCCTCGCGACGGGCGTCTCGGTTGTCGTCGAAGCGGCCGCCCGCGGGCTGGGACGGTCCGAGTTGGCGCAAGGCGTCCGCGCGTTCTTTCACGATCGAGCGTTCGCGCTAACCGCGATCGCCGCCGTCGCCGGGTTGGGCTACGGCGCCCTCGAACTCGGCTGGCAAGCCTTCCCCGAGCGACTCAGCTTCAGCTTCCGCGAACCGGTGAACGCCGCGATCGATTGGATGCGCGTCAACCTCTATCAAATCGGGAACCTCCCGATCGGGACCGGCCCGTTCAACCGCTTCTTGATCCAGCGGGTCCTCGATCCGCTCCAAGGCTTTTTCACCGCCTGGCTGCCCTGGCCCGTGCTGATCGCGGGTGTCGCCGCGTTGGGACGGCTGGTCGGCGGCTGGCGACTCGCGCTGTTCTGCGGGCTCGCGGTCTTTTCGCTCGGCCTGCTGGGCATGTGGTCGGAGAGCATGACCACGCTCAGCCAGGTGATTGTGGCGGTCACTATCGCGGTTATCATTGCGCTCCCCCTCGGCATTCTGGCCGCACGCAACGACACTTGCGCCACGATCCTGCGTCCGATCCTGGATACGATGCAGACGATCCCGCCGTTCGTCTATCTCGTCCCCGTGATCATGCTGTTCGGCTCCGGTCCGGTGGCGGGCATCATGGCCTCGGTCATCTACGCCCTGCCGCCGGCCGCGCGGCTGACCAACATCGGCATCCGGCAGATCAAAAAAGAGATTATCGACGCGGGCCTGGCCTTCGGTTCGTCGAGCCGTCAACTGCTCACGAAGATCCAGTTGCCGCTGGCGTTGCCCTCCATTCTGCTCGGCGTCAACCAGACGACGATGATGGTGCTGGCCATGGTCATCATCGCCGGCCTGATCGGTGGTGGCGGCCTCGGCTTCGAGGCGGTCACGGGCCTGGTCAACGCCGAGGTGGGTCGCGGCATCGAAGCCGGCTTGGCGATTGTGTTCATGGCGATGGTGCTCGATCGGCTCATCCAAGGGTGGGCCGAGAACCTGAAGCCCGGCAAGGCCCGCGAGTGATTCACGAACGACGGAGTGAAAGGGAGGTCACGTGATGACGCAACGGACACGCCACATGTATCTCGACGGCCAATGGACCGAGGCCAACGGTGGCCGCTGGCGCGAGATCATCGACCCCGCCACTGAAGACGTCATTGCCCACGTTCCCGAGGGGGACGAGGCCGACGCGGATCGGGTGATCCGCGTCGCGCGGCGTGCGTTCGAGGACGGCGCGTGGCGCCGGACGTCGGCTCGGGAGCGCTCGCGGGTCGTCTATGCCATCGGCGAGGCGATCGAGGCGGACAAAGACCATCTGGCCGAGCTCGAATCGCTGGATACGGGCAAGACGGTCACCGAATCCATCGCCGACATGGAGGATATCGCAGGCTGTTTCCGGTACTTCGCTTCAGCGGTTGCCACCCAGAGCGGGACGGTCAACGAGCCGCCCGAGGGCGCGCTCAGCCTGGCGATCCATGAGCCCGTGGGCGTCTGCAGCCTCATCACGCCGTGGAACTATCCCCTATTGCAGACGGCCTGGAAGGTCGCGCCGGCGCTGGCCGCCGGCAACGCGATGGTGTTGAAGCCGAGCGAGATTACCCCACTGACCGCGATCCGACTGGCCGAGCTGGTTGACGACGCTGGCGTGCCCAGCGGCGTCTTCAACGTCCTGCTCGGGCCGGGCGACCCCGTCGGCGAGACGATGGTCACGCATGACGAGGTCGACATGGTCTCGTTCACGGGCGGGGAAGTCACCGGCCGGCGGATCATGAGCCGGGCGGCCGAGACGATCAAGCGGGTCGCGCTGGAGCTCGGCGGCAAGAACCCGAACATCGTCTTCGCGGACGCCGAGTTCGACACCGCGCTCGACTTCGCCCTCAACGCGGCCTACTTCCACGCGGGCCAAGTCTGCTCGGCCGGGAGTCGGCTGCTCGTGGAGGACGATCTCCACGATCGCTTCGTCGACGCGCTCGTCGACCGCGTCCGGAACATCCGGGTCGGCAACGGCTTCGACGAGGACACCGAGATGGGCCCGGTCATCTCTGCCGAGCATCGATCGAAAGTCGAAGGGTATCTGGAGCTGGCTCGGAAAGAGGGGGCTGAGATTGTCTGCGGCGGGAAGCGCCCCGAAGGCGAGGCGTTCCAGCGGGGTTACTGGCTGGAACCGACCGTCATCACGGGCGTGACGCCGGAGATGCGGATCGCTCAGGAGGAGATCTTCGGCCCCGTCATCACCGTTGAAAAATTTTCCCATGAGGACGACGCCGTTCGGATGGCGAACAGCACCCCCTATGGCCTGGCCGGCGGCGTCTGGACCCAGGATTTCCCGAAGGGATACCGGGTTGCGCGCGGCCTGCGCATCGGGACGATCTGGATCAACGACTTCCACCCCTACTATCCCGAAGCGCCGTGGGGCGGGTTCAAGCGCAGCGGCGTCGGCCGCGAGCTCTCCGACGTCGGCTTGGAGGAATATACGGAATTGAAGAACGTCCACGCGAACCTCGACCCGCAGCCGCTGGACTGGTTCAAGGGCTGAATAACTCGAACCTCAACATCGAAGGGGGAGGCAACCTGATGATCCATCGTATCTACGAGTCGCGCCAATTCGAGATTCCCTCGCGCATCACCCACGGCGTCGGCGCCGTGCGTAGCATTCCCGACGAGTTGGCCGAACTGAACGTCTCGAAGCCACTCATTGCGACCGATCCGGGCGTCATCGGCGCCGGATTGCTTGAGACGCTCACGGCTGCGTTGGAAGAACGAGACGTGCCCTACGCCGTGTTCGACAAGGTGAAGCCGAACCCGCCGGTCGACGTCGTCGGCGAGGGCACCCGAACGTACGAGAGCGAGGGCTGCGATGGCCTCATCGGCCTCGGCGGCGGCAGCAGCATGGACACCGCCAAAGGGATCGCGCTTGAGGCCACCCACGAGGGCAGCGTCCTCGACTACGAATTCGGCAAGGAGGAACTCCAACGTCGGGTGGCGCCCCTGATTACCGTTCCGACCACGGCCGGCACCGGCAGCGAGGTGACGCTCTGGGCGGTCATCACCGACCCCGAGCGCGAGTTCAAGTTCAACGTCGGCGGGGCGCTCATCGGGGCCCACGTCGCCGTGCTCGATCCCGAACTGCACGTCAGCATGCCGCCGTGGGTCACCGCCGGCACGGGCATCGACGTCATCTGCCAGGCCTACGAGTGCTACACCTGCCACTTTTCCCAGCCCCACACGGAGGCCGTGGCGCTCTATGCCCTGGAGCTCTCGGCGAACTATCTGCGGCGGGCGTTCGCGAGCGGCACCGACATCGAGGCCCGCTATTACATGGCGGTCGCCGCCAACCTGGGGGGATTGAGCTACGACGGCGACAGCGCCGGAGCCGTCCACGCCATGGCTCAGACGCTGGGCGGGATCTATCCCGACACCCAGCACGGGCTCGTCGTGGCGGCCATGCTGCCGCGCGTGTTCGAGTTCAACTGGCAGGGCGACCCGTACAAGCACCGACGCGTGGCTGAGGCTCTTGGCATGGACACGTCGTTGATGAGCGACCGCGAGGCGAGCCTGGCGGCCGTCCAGTGGCTCCAGGAGCTGAACGACGACTTTCAGATTCCCTCGCTCGAGGAGCAGGGCGTCGACCCGAACGACGTCGAGCGCCTGGCCCGCGAGGCCGCCAACGACCCACAGACGACAGGCAACGTCCGCGACGCGACCCACGACGACTACGTCGACATCTACACGGACCTGCTGCAGGGCTGAACTCGCGGGCGCTCGAGCCCTGTGATCGTGTCAATCCTCGGAGCTTGGCATCGAGCGAGCGGAACCTCGGAACAACCTGATGATCCAGGCAATTGCCCAAGGACTGGCGTTGGGGGTCGCGGCGTCGCCGACGTGCCCGAGCAACGGCGAGGAGATCCGGCTGGGCGCGCAGCGCGGGTTTCGGCTCGCGCTGGCCGTCGGGCTCGGGGCCGTCACGGGCGACGCGCTCGTGCTCGTCGCCGTGCTGGCCGGGTTGGCGACGTTGATCCAGGCGTATCTGGGGTTGAGCGCCGTGCTCTGGGGCGTCGGCGCCGCCGTGTTGATCTACGTCGGCGTCGGCATCCTGCGGGACGCGCGCTGTCTAATGACGGACGAGTCTGAGGAGCCCACGGAGCCGGTGTCGGACGTCGGGCTGGGCCGCGGTTATTGGGCCGGCTTCGCCATCACGACGTTCAACCCGTTCAGCCTCGTCTGGTGGATCGGGCTGCTCGGGCCGTGGATGGAGGCCGGCGACCTTGCGAGCGTCGCCCCGTTCGCCGTAGCGGTTCTTGGGGGACAGTTGGCCTGGTTCACCTCGCTGGCCGGGCTGCTCCACGTCGGGCACCGCTGGCTCAACCGACGGCTCCAGTTCTGGGCTCTGCTGATTAGCGGCCTGGTCGTGACGGGCTACGGGATCTACCTCGTCGGCGGCACGTTGGCCAAGCTGAACGCCAGCCTCGTGTAACCCTTTCCTAATTGCAAAGATATCGATGGCAGCCCACTCCGTTAAGCCCTGTCAAGGGCGTCAAGGGCCCCTGTAGACGACAGAATGATCGCCTTGGGCTTCTTTATGTTATGATGGACGGTAGCGCAGTAGACACCGTTAGAAACCGATGTTGAGTCTGCCAGGGCGGGACCGGCATGAGGAATGAGGTTACGGGGTGGGCCCTGGCGCAAAAGCCAAGGAGGTTGGCAATGGGCAGGCTTCTCCTACCCCGAGTGGGACTCGGACTCGTTGTGGTCGCCGCGCTCGGGCTGCTAGCCAGCGGCTGTCAATTCCAGGCGGAGACGCCGTCCGGCGATGTCGTCCAAGTTGACGTTTCCCCACAATCGCTGCAGCAGTTCTTCCGACGGTCGGACGAATTGAGCCAGGAGATGCTCACGGAGCTCCGAAGCTTGGGCAATCATGGCTTGGCCCGAGTGATGGTCGAATTCCGCGGCGTGCTGTCGGAACTGCGCACGACAAGCGGCGCGATCAAGCTCGACAAGGCCAACACGCTCCAGCGCAAGCTTGCCGCCTTCGAGTATCAGTTGGGTCGCGATGTCACGACGCCCACGCTGGAACAGCGATACGAGCGCGTCCGGACGCTGCTGCGGCACTTGCAGAAGGAAATGCGACGTCTCCAGGCGATCCTTGAGCGCACTGGAGTTCGATAGCAGTCCACCGAACGATGGCCGAGCACGAATGGCACAGCCCCCTCGTCGCAGTGACGAGGGGGCTGCCAACCTCCATGTTGCGTGGCTCTTTGGGGTCTGCGCGGCTGGTGCGCGCTTCAGCGTGCGCGAGCCCCGAGCGCCTTGATCCAGCGGGCGAGGCCCCCGCTCGTCCGCGGCCAGCGGGTCACGCCGAGGTAGCCGATCAGAGCAATGAGCAGGGATGCCAGGCCACCGGTGATCGGCGTCGCGTACGTGCCGAGATCCATCGGCGGCAACAGGTTCGTGGTGGACTCCGCATCGTTCTGCATGGTGCCCAGCCCAATGAGCTGACCGTCCAGCTTCGACACGTCGATCGTGCCCGTGACGCGCTTCAGCCCAACGTCGACGCTCGCCCCGTCCAAAGGCGTCCAGCTGCCGTCCTCGAGGGTGAAGATCCGCAGCGCGTCGGGGTCCAATCCCGGCGGCTGGTCTTCCTCGCGGTAGTAGAGCGTCAGGTCCGCCTTGCCGGAGTTCGCGCCGTCCACGTTGATCGTGTAGAAGCCCAGCTCCTTGTCGAGCGGGGGCGTGTCTTCCGGAGGCTGCTGGTAGCGGGCTGCCAGGACGACGCCCTTGGTCAACAACGCTTGGCGCCCGTCTCGACCCAGGTTGAAAAATTCCAACTCCAGGCCGATTCGCTCGCCAGCGTCGTAGGCGATGCGATCGCTCTGCGGCGACTCCAGCACGAGCGAGGAGACCGAGTTGACGGCCAGCTTGTCCGGCTTGGCCGGTAGCCACGGCGTCACATCACTCATGGCGAGTCCCAGCACGGCGTTGCCGTTGCCCGCGAATGCGCCCGCAGGCCCGCTCGGGTCGCCCCAGAAGTTCCGGTGTGCGCTCACGCCGGAGCTCGCCTCCACTTTCAGCCCGAAGCGGAAGTTGCCCGTGACTCGGTTGGAGGCCACGTCGGCTTCGCGGACGTCGGCGAGCCGAAGGCCGCCACTGGCGTTGCCTTGGACAGTGTTGCCTTGGACGTCAAGCGCCTGGACGCCGTCCATGGCCAAGCCGACGTTCGGCTGATCCTGAACGGCGTTGCCCATGAGCACGAGCGTCTCCGTTCCGCTGGCCGCAACGCCGTCGGTTCCGTTCGCCGCCAGCGTGTTCCCGAGCAGCCGGAGCTGCTCGCCCCCTTCGATGGCCACCCCGGCCCGGCCGTTGGCCGTGACGTCGTTATTTTCCAAGAAGATGGCGGAGGCATCGGTCAGTCGCACGCCCTCGGCTCCATTGTCGCGGATCCGATTGCCCTGGAGGGACGCATCGCGGGAGCCCGTGAGCGCGATCCCGACCGTGCCGTTGCCCGCCACCTCGTTGGCTTCGTAGGTGTTCGCGTCCCCTTGGCTGCGAACGCCGGCGTCCAGGTTGTCATGGACGGTGTTTTCGACGAAGCGGTTGCGGCGCGCGCCCTCCGACAGCGTCACGCCGACGCCGTCGGTACGGGCGATCTCGTTGCCCTGGAAGAGGTTGTCGCTTGGTGCGCCGGAGTCATTGCTGACAAAGACCACGCCGGATCCGCTCTCGACGATCTCGTTATCCACCACCCGGTTGCTGGCCACGTTGCCGGACAGGCGGACGCCGATGGCGCCCTGGCCCTGCGTGCCCTGAATGGCGTTGCCCTCCACGGTGTTGCCTTGCGCGCCATTCTTGAGCACCACGCCGACGGTGCGCTGGCTTTCCAGGGTGTTGTTCCGAACGGTGTTCTCGCTGGCGTCCATCATGAGCACGCCCGCCTCGTTGGAGGCGATGTCGTTCTCGGCAACCTCGGTGCCGGACGTGCGCTGCAGCGCGATGCCCACGAGCGAGTTGTCGCGGACGTCGTTGTTTTTCAAGACGAGTTGCTCGCTGCGTCGCGCCCAGAACCCGCCCAGCCCGTTGAACGCAACCGTGTTGCCTTCCAACGTCAGGTCGCGCGCGTCCTCCATGAGAAGGCCGAGGCCGCCGTTGCCGCGCGTTTCGCTGTTGCGGACTTGGACGTCCCAGGCCTCACGAAGGACGATTCCGTCGCTGCCCTGGTTGTAGACCGTGGAGTTGGCAATCTTGACGCCGTGAGTGGAGGTGACCTCGATGCCGTGATGGCCACCAGCCACCCGGACGTGCTGGAGCTCCACGCCGCGGGCATTGACCGTCACGGCCGTCTGTCCGCTCGCCGCTTCGACCGTGAGCCCCTCGATCCGGACGTTCGGCGCGTCGATCGACAGTCCGCCCACGAGCGCCGTCTGCGACGGATCACCCGTTGAAGTCAGCGTCAGCCCCTCGGTCGCCAGGGCCAGCTCGCCCACCTCGTAGCGGCCGGGCGCGAGCTTGACGGAGGCAAAGGGGGCCGGCTGCCCGTCGTCGAGGGCAGCCTGGATCGTCCGGAAGCGGTCGTCGCGATCGCTGTCCTCGCTGTCGGCGGCCGCGCTGTCCACGACGAGCGTTGTCGGCCCCGGCTCCGCGGAGCCGACAACTCCCGTCGCGATCACGAAAGCGAGGAGGGCGAGGGGGAGCCACCCGCGCCAGACGGCCAACCTCCTCGGTGTCTGTTTTGCGGTCTGCTGTTGGTTCAAGCGCGTGCGCTTGGCCATGGGTTTCTCCCCCTCGCGGGCGCTACTGCCCCTGTGGGGCCAGCGCAATGATCGCTCCCTGGCTCAGGAGAGCCAGATCGATGGACCCTTCCACGACGTTGACATCCGGGATGCTTTTGCCTTGGAGCGCCGTCCATTGGCTGCCGTCCCATGCGAACAGCCGCAGGTCGGCTTCGTCGACGCCCTCGGGCAGTTCGTCGGCCGTGTAGGCCATCTCGATGACCGCGCTGCCCGCCGGGCCGAAGCCGCTGGTGACGACGCTGACGGTGCGCATGGCGTCGGGAAGGGGGGCCGGGTCGTAAATGGAGTCCTCCGACGGCTGGGCGTTCGCGTAACGGGCGATGATCGCCACGCCCTTCGCCTCGGCCGGCACGTCGTGCAGCGACAGTCGCACGCCGGCCAGATCCGTCGCATCGACCTCGACCTTGTCTTGGCCGAAGTCGCGCAGCGTGTGGCCGCTGACGGTGCTTTCGACCTGCTCGCCCACGCGGTCGGTCAGCCACGGCACCACCGCCTGCAGGATCGCGTCGTCGGCCAGTTCGGTGCTATTGCCGCCGGTGACGTCGTTGCCGACGAAGACGACGGCGTTGCCGCGCCCGGCGAACACGCCTGCAGGGCCGCTGGGATCGCCCCACCAGTTGCGCCGCGCCTCGATCTGCTCGCTGGACTCCACCCAGAGACCGAAGCGGAGGTTGTCGGCGATCTCGTTCATCTGCAGATGCACGCCCGAACAGCCGTTCACGTAGACGCCGCCGAGCGTGTTTTCACTAACGGTGTTCATCTGCATGTCGAGCGACGTGCAGTCGACGTTCTCGGTTGACTCCAGGGCAAAGCCCCGGCCGCCGTTGGCCCGGACGGCATTGCCCTCGGCCAGGAGCTGGGCCACGCCCATGCCGAGCACGCCGTTCTGTTGGCGATTTTCCACAGTGTTGCCCAACAGGCGGCTGTTCTGGGTGCCCGCGAGCAGAATTCCGTTCGGCTCGCCGGCCCCAATGGTGTTGCTGCGCAGCGTCGTGTCCTGGGTGTTGATGAGCGTGATCCCGCCGCCGTCGTTCTCGTCGCCTTGGCCGTTGCCGCCGCCGTTGCCGCCGATCTGGTTGGTCTGGATGACGTTGCGCGGGCTTTCCTCAATGCGAACGCCCTCGGCGCCGTTGCCTTCAATGGTGTTTTCCGCGAACTCGTCGTTGCCCTGGCCGCCCATGACGTGGACGCCGGCGGCGTTGTTGCCCTCGATCGTGTTGGCGCGGATCAGGTTCAAGCCGGCGCTCGCTTCCACGCGGACGCCTTCCAGGTCGGATCCCACGATCTCGTTGCTGTCGATCGTGTTGTTGCCCGGTTCGGCGTCGCTCTCCTCGCTGTCGATGAAGCGGACGCCGATGCTGTTGCTGTCGATCGTGTTGCTCAGCACGATGCTGCCGGTCACGTCGCCCTGCAGCAGCACCCCGCTGGCACCGGACTGGTTGTTGTCGGTGATCTCGTTGCTCTCCACGGTGTTGCGCTGGGCCTGGCTGCCGTCGCCGCGCAGCGCGAGGCCGCCCGCTCGGTTGTTGCCTAGCGTGTTGGAGCGGACCTCGTTGTTGTCGCTGCTGACCACGGAGATCCCGAACAGCCCGTTGGAGTCGGCCGTGTTGTTCACGACCGAGTGGCCGTTGGCGCCATCGAGCTTCAGGCCTTCCATCTCGTTCGTGTTGAAGGTGTTCTCCGTGATCTGGCCGCTGTCACTGCCCAGCACGTGGAGGCCCGCGCCCTGATTCAGGTTGGCGGTGTTGCCCGTCATCGTGAATCGATCGGAGTTGCCCTCCAACAGGATGCCGGTGTCGGAGTTGCTCTCCACGCGGTTGTCGGTTAGCTGCAGGTCGTGGCTGCCGCCCATGGCGTGGATGCCGTAGCGGCCGTTGTTGAACAGCCGCGAGTCCGTGATGTGGGCCCCGTCGCTGGCACCGGAGATCTGGATGCCGTCGGACCCCGCCTCATGGACAATCAGCCCGCTCAACTGGACGTCACGGGCTTGGACGGACAGACCGGTTTCGCAATCCGCCGCATTGACGTCGAAGCCCTCCATCTGGGCTTTCTTGGCGTTGATCGCGAAACATCCTCGGATCTTCGTGCGCTCGGCGCTCCCGCTCGAGCGGATTGTCAGCCCCTTGACGTCGACCGTCAGGTCGCCCTCCTCGTAGACCCCGGGGTCGACGACGACAGTGGCGAACTCCTCGAGCGGGCACTCGTCGGTGTTGAGCGCCGCGGACAGCGTGCGGAAGTGATCGTTGCACTCCTCATCCTCGGCAGGCGGATTCTTGATGTCGACAAACACCGTCGGTCCGCCATGATCGGCCCGTGCCGCCGGCGCCAACGCGAGCACAAAGACCGCAAGGACTGCGCTCGCAATGGCCCAGCGGCTGGCAAAACGTCTGGAGGTCTGGGCCATGCCATTCACCTCGCCTTTCGTGATGATCCCGATCGCGGCCCCGAGTCCTTCCACGGCCCGCCGCAGGCTGGCGCGACGTCGTGATCCCGTGTCGGCGCCCGGTCGGCAGCGATCGGTCAATGGCCGTCTGTGCACAATTGCTCACCTCAATGGGATGATTGCGCCGATTGTAGCGGACCCGTGTCCGTCGGAACTGTGATAGCCATCACCATGTTTGTGGCCGCCGGGCGCGCCAGCTGCCACAGGCGATCCGGGCCCGCCATGGAGTTCGCTCCGGGGCCCATCGTGCCGAGGGGACGCCGGTTGCAGCCCACGGTGTGCCGACTATAATGCCCAATGGGTATTCTTGAGAGGAGGACACGCATGGCTGAGCGAGGCACGTACCGCGTCAAGTCTGGATTGGCCGAGATGCTCAAGGGCGGGGTGATCATGGACGTCACCACCGCCGAGGAGGCCAAGGTCGCCGAAAACGCCGGGGCCGTGGCCGTCATGGCGCTGGAGCGCGTCCCGGCCGACATCCGCGAGGCCGGCGGCGTCGCCCGAATGGCGGATCCGAGCAAGGTCCGCGAGATCATGGAAACCGTCTCCATCCCCGTCATGGCCAAGGCCCGCATCGGCCACTTCGTGGAAGCCCAGGTCCTCGAAGGGCTCGGCGTCGACTACGTCGACGAGAGCGAGGTCCTGACGCCCGCTGATCCGGACAACCACATTGACAAGTGGCCATTCAACGTGCCGTTTGTCTGCGGCGCCCGCGATCTCGGCGAAGCCGGCCGACGGATCGCCGAAGGGGCCGCGATGATCCGCACCAAGGGCGAAGCCGGCACGGGCAACGTCATCGAAGCCGTTCGGCACATGCGGACCCTGAACACCCAGATCCGTCAGGTCGTGACCGCCGACGAGGAGGAGCTCATTGGGCTCGCCAAGGCGTGGGGCACGCCCTTGGACGTCCTCCGCATGGCCCGCGCCGAAGAGCGATTGCCCGTGGTCAACTTCGCCGCCGGCGGCATTGCCACGCCCGCGGATGCCGCGCTGATGATGCAGATCGGCTGCGACGGCGTCTTCGTCGGCTCGGGCATCTTTAAGGCCAACGACCCCGAGCGCCGCGGCCGTTCGATCGTCGAGGCCGTGACGTACTACAACGACGCCGACCGGCTCGGCCGGGTCTCGACCGACCTCGGTGAGGCCATGGTCGGGATCGACATGGACGAGGTGGAGTCGGCCGAGCTGCTGCAGACGCGCGGCCAGTGATGGCGCCGACTGGAGATCACTCGCTGCCATGATCGTCGGCGTCCTCGGCCTCCAAGGCGACTTTCGCGAACACCATCGCGTCCTGCGTGACCTGGGCGTCGATACCCGCGACGTCCGGACTGTTGAAGGAATCGACGCCGTCGATGCGCTCGTGTTGCCGGGCGGCGAGAGCACCACGATGGCCCAGCTCATGGCGCTGCACGGCCTGGATGAGGCCCTTGTGCGCCGCGGCCGCGAGGGGCTGCCGCTGTTCGGGACGTGCGCCGGCTTGATCCTGATGGCGCGCGACGTCACGGGCGGCGATCCGAAGGGCCTCGGCCTCATCGACGTCAAGGTCGATCGCAACGCCTACGGACGCCAGGTCGACAGCTTCGAGGCGGACCTCGACGTCAAGGGCATCGGCGCGCTCCATGCCGTGTTCATTCGCGCGCCCAAGATCACCGACCACGGCCCGGGTGTCGAGATCCTGGCCGAACATGACGGCGTGCCCGTTCTCGCCCAGGAGGCCAACGTCCTCGTCAGCAGCTTCCATCCCGAGCTGGTCGGCGAAGGTCGCATCCACGAGCACTTTCTGAGTTTGATCGACTAGACGGGAGGCGCGTTGGCAGAGTTGACCGGGCCGGCCCTGGGCACACGCGTTCGCCATCTGGCCCAAACGGCAGCGCAGTTGACCCTTGACCTCGTCTATCCGCCCGACTGTCCCGTCTGCGAGGCGCCGCTCGATCGAGACGCCGACCGCTCGGTGCGATTCGTCTGTGCCCACTGCCTCCGAACCGTCGAACGGTTCGAGCCGCCGTGGTGCGAGGCGTGCGGGATTCCCTTGCCAGGGGGCGTGGATCTGTGCGCGCGGTGCGGCCATGCGGCGCTCCCGTTCGCGAAAGCCCGTGCCGTCGGCCCGTACGACGGCCCCCTGGCTCGGCTGATCCAGCTGTACAAGTTCCACGGCGAGCGGGCCTTGGCCGCCGACCTGGGCCGACTGCTGGCCGAGCGCGTCCGGGATGAAGCCATGGCCGAGGAGGTGGACGCCATCGCGTACGTGCCGATGACGCGCCGCGCGCGGCGCGAGCGCGGCTTCAACCACGTCGAGCGGCTCGCCCGGCAACTGGGCACGCATATCAACCGCCCCGTCGTTCCCGCGCTTGAGAAGACGCGCGAGACGCGCCCCCAAGTCGAGTTGCCCGAGCGCGCGCGCCTCGACAATCTCCGAGGGGCATTCGCCCCAACGCAGTCCCTTCACTCGGACGGCATGCTCCTCGTCGACGACGTGTTCACAACGGGAGCAACGATTCGCGAATGCAGCCAGACGCTCGTCGACAGTGGCGTCGAGCGCGTCCTCGTCGCCACGCTGGCTCGGACCGCGGAGGAGGCCTAGCCATGCACATTCGGACGTTCACGCTGACCGACTACCAGTCCAACTGCTACGTCGTCACGTCGGCGGGGCAATCGCTCATCATCGACCCGGGCGTGGCCGACCCGAGCGTCCTCGAGGCCGTGGCGGGAACCGACGTCGTGGCCGTGCTCAACACCCATGCCCACCCCGACCACATCGGTGGAAACCCACAACTGAAGCGTCAACTGGACGTGCCGCTGCTGTTGCACGAGGCCGATCGGGCCTGGTGGCGGACGCTGCTCGGCGACGACATCCAGCCCGATCGGTTCATCGAGGAAGGGGAGACAATCGTGGTGGGCGACGTGTCGCTGGAGGTCATGCACACGCCGGGCCACTGTCCGGGCCAAGTGATCCTTCTGGACCGCGATGAGCGGATCGTCTTTTCGGGGGATCTCATCTTTGCGGGATCGGTCGGCCGGACAGACTTCCCCGGCGGAAGTGATACGCAGATGAGCGAATCCCTGCAGCGGCTCGATACCCTCAACGGAGACTGGACGATCTATCCGGGCCACGGCCCGGCCACGACGCTGGAGCAGGAACGCCAGAGCAACCCGTTCCTGCTCGAGCTGCGGTGAGAGGATTCGCAATTTCTGGACCCCACGACCACGGATGCGTAACGTCGATATCCCCAGGACGCCGATAGAGCGGATGCCGGAAGGGATACTCCATGCCGACGCGTGACGAGATCGAAACCATCCGCTCGCGAATCAACATCGCCGACGTCGTGTCCCGCTATGTCGCCGTTCGCGCCAGTGGGACCAGCTATATCGCGCTCTGTCCGTTCCATCCCGACGAATCGCCGTCGATGACGATCAGCGCGGAGAAGGGGCTGTTCCACTGTTTCGGCTGCGGCGCCGGCGGGGACGTCTACACGTTCTTGTCCAAGATCGAGAACGTGGAGTTTCCCGACGCCGTCAGGCGGCTGGCCGACGAGGCTGGCGTCAGTCTGACCGAATCTCGCGAACAGTCTCAACAAACGGGCGGCCTGCGCGAGCTTGCCGAGCGCGTGGCCGGGTTCTACGAGCGCCAGTTGCACGGCGACGAGGGCGCCCACGCCCGGGCATACTTGGCCGACCGCGGCATCACCGACGAGACCATGGCCCGATTCCGCTTGGGGTACGCGCCACCGGCGTCGGGCGCGCTGTTGAACGCGTTCCGCAGCGAGACCGAGGAACTGACGCAATTGTCGCTGGTGCGGCGCGGCCACGGCGGGCGCTGGAGCTTCTTCCGCGATCGCGTCATCTTCCCGCTCATGTCCACGCAGGGCGAGGTGCTCAGCTTCGCGGGCCGAGCGCTCCAACCCGGCGACGATCCCAAATACCTCAATACGGCCAACACGCCCATCTTCACCAAGAGCAAGTTGCTGTACGGGCTCCCGCAGGCCCGGGACGCGCTGCGCGGGGGCGAGCAAGCGCTGCTCGTGGAGGGCTACACCGACGTCATCATGGCCCATCAACACGGCTTCTCGAACGCCGTGGCCAGCATGGGGACGTCGCTGACCAAGGACCACGCGCACCTGCTGAAGCGCTACGTCACCAGCGCGCTGCTCGCCTACGATCGCGACACGGCCGGCCAAACGGCCACGCTGCGCGGCGTCAAACAGCTGCTCAGCGCGGGGCTTGACGTCCGCGTCGTGCTGTTGCCGCCGGACGGCGATCCCGACGATCTGTTGCGCGAAGGCGGCCCCGAGGCGTTTCGGGATGCCTTGAGCCATCCGGTCCCGTTCTCGGAGTTCTTCGTCAACTCGCTCCTGGAGGCGCACGACCCGCGAGCGCTGCCGGGCCAAGAGGCGATGATCGCTGCGGCCCGCGACTTCCTGTCCGGCTTGGACAGTCCGGCGCTGCGGACGCACGTTTTGAAGGAACTGGGGTCGGCGCTCGACATTCCCGTTGAGGACCTGCGCGGCGCCATGGAGCGGATGAAAGGACGCGGGGCGACGGTTACAATGGATGCCCAATCCTCGGAGCATTGGGGGGTGGAAGAGCATCTGATGCACTTGCTGCTGCACGGGGAGTACTCGGTGGATCGGGCCATCCACGAACTGGAACCGGACGATTTCAGCCGCTATGCCGAGGCCGTCGACGTCCTGTTCAAGCTGTACCGTGAGGAGGAGGTTCCCCAACGATTTGGCGACGTCGAGGGCCAACGGGCCCTGACCGCGTGGCTCGATCGGCTCGACCCGCAGCAGGCCGAGCGGCTGCGCGCGCTCGCGGTCAGCGAACGCCGCGACGACGACAGCGAGCGCGCCTTGACCCAACTGCTGGAGGGCCAACTCCGCCTGAGGGGCATCGACCGCCGCTTGCGCACGCTCAACGCTCGGATTCGGGAAGCCGAGGCCCAGGGCGACCGCGAAGGCGTGGATCGCTTGCAACGCGAGCACCAGGAGCTCTCCATTGACCGCCAGAAGTTGCTTCGCCAACTCGGTTGGGGGGCGATCGCCAGTCAAGGAGGGGGAGGATACCATGGATAGTCGGCACGAGGGGAACGGCACCTTTGCCCACGACGCCAACGGCCATGCCAACGCCAACGGCGGCACCGACGAACGCACAACATTCTACGACATTCCCGAGTTTTCCGAGGAGGATCTGGACGGGGAGCTGGACGGCAACGAGGACGAGAACGGGGACGCCGAGGGCGAGGATGCCAAAGGCTTCACGGCCGTCGGCGCCAGCAGCGACCCCGTCAAGATGTATCTCCAAGAGATTGGTCAGATCCCCCTTCTGACGCGGGAGCAGGAGGTCGAGCTCGCCAAGGGCGTCGCCCGCGGCGACGAACACTGCCGCTCGCAGCTGATCAACGCCAACCTCCGTCTGGTCGTGTCCATCGCCAAGAAGTACATCGGCCGAGGGCTATCATTTCTCGACTTAATCCAGGAAGGCAACCTCGGCCTCATGAAGGCGGTGGAGAAGTTCGACTACACCAAGGGGTTCAAGTTCAGCACCTACGCCACGTGGTGGATCCGGCAAGCCATTACGCGCGCCATCGCCGATCAATCCCGCACCATCCGGGTGCCCGTCCACATGATCGAGACCGTTCGTGAGCTGCAGCGCATCAAGAAGGAACACGTCCAGCAGACGGGCGAGGTCCCCGACCAGGAGACCTTGGCCAAGCAACTGGACATGCCCGTGGAAAAGGTCAAGCGGATCGAGAACGTCAGCCAATACACGAGCTCCCTGGAGCGTCCCATCGGCGAGGACGAGGAGGACTCGCTCGGCGATCTCATCCCCGACGATAACGCCAGCTCGCCCACCAAGGAGGCCTATCGGCAGTCGATGGCCGAGGAGCTCCAACGGGCGCTCAATCAGCTCAGCCAGCGCGAGCGCGACATTCTGGTTCTGCGCTACGGCCTCAAGGACGGCCACACGCGCACGCTCAAGGACGTCGCGGGCGAGTTCAACATCACCCGCGAGCGCGTCCGCCAGATCGAGATCAAGGCGCTCGATAAGCTGAAGCACCCGACGCGCCAGGAGGAGCTGAAGCGCTTCCGCCAGATGCTGCAGAAGGAAGACCTTTAACTCGAGCGACCGCTTGGAAACATTCCGGAGGGCGCTGACCCCTGGTGGAGAGCGTGGCGACCTCGATGTGGATGCGTTTGAGCCCGTCCCGCTGATTCTGGGCCCGACCGGGGTCGGCAAAACCCGCATGGCCTTCCATTTGGCGCTCGAGTTGGGCGATGCCGAGATCGTCTCTGCTGACGCGCGGGCCATCTATCGCGGCATGGACATCGGCACCGACAAGCCCTCCCATGAGCTTCGCCGACGAATTCCGCATCATCTGGTGGACATCAAAGATCCCGATGAGGCCTACAGTGCGATGCAGTTCCGCGAGGACGCCGTCCGGATTCTGGACGACTGTCAGTCACGCGGCGTCCGGGCGATCGTCGCCGGCGGCAGCACCCTCCACGCCGATGCGCTCTTGGGAAAACTTTTCGAAGGGCCGTCGAAAGATCCCGCACTGCGCGAACGGTTGCGAGATCAATCGCTTTCTGACCTCTACGGACGCCTCCAAGAGGTCGATCCCGAGTCGAGCGAGAAACTCCATCCGAACGACCGTCAACGGATCGTCCGGGCATTGGAAGTCTACGAGCTGACGGGCGAGCCGATCAGCGTCCACCAGAAGCGCACGCCCGGTCCGCCGTACGAGTTCAGCAAAATTGCGCTGACAGCGGACCGAGAGGTGCTCTACGAGCGGGTCGACCGTCGCGTGGACCAAATGATGGAGGAAGGCCTGCTGGAAGAGGCCCGCGAGCTGTTGCCCCATGTCCCGGTCGGCTCGCAGGCCTACAAGTCGAACGGGTATCGGGAGATGTTCGACTACCTGCGCGGCGAGATCGAGTCACTCGACGAAGCCGTGCGGCTCGTCAAAAAACACACTCGCGGCCACGCACGGCGCCAATTGAAATACTTCCGACGCGACCCAGAAATCCACTGGATCGACACGACCGAGCGAAGCGCCGAGGCCGTCGTCGAAGCGATCCTGTCCCTGTTACAATCGTCGTCATGAAGATCTTAACGGGGGAGGGGATGAAGGCGTTCGACGCCAAAGCCATCCAAGATCTGGGCATCCCCAGCCTGATCTTGATGGAAAACGCCGGGCTCGGCGTCGCCGAGGCCGTTGCCGAACGCTGGCAGGTCGGGGCGATGCATGTCTTGGCGCTGTCGGGCAAGGGGAACAACGGCGGTGACGCGCTCTGCGCCGCTCGACACTTGGTGCAGTGGGGCGCTTCTGCCACGGCCGTCGTCGTCGGCTCCCCCGATGCGTTGTCGGAGGAGACGACCACGCAAGCGCGCATCCTGGAGCACTTCGGCATCGAGATTCGCTACGTCGATGACGAGGCGAGCCTCAACGAGCTCGACGACGCGCTATGGCAAGCCGACGTCGCCCTCGACGGCCTGCTCGGCATCGGCGTCAAGGGCGCGGTGCGCGGGCTCCCCCAACCGGTCATCGCGCGGCTCAACGACGGACCGGCGGAGATCGTCGCCATCGACCTTCCGTCGGGCGTTGAGGCCGACACGGGTCACGTCGCCGGGGAAGCCATCCACGCGGATCTGACGGTGACGTTGGCGTACCCGAAGATCGGGCTCCTGCTCTATCCGGGTCGCGATCACGCCGGCGACCTCCTCGTAAGGACGATCGGTTATCCGCATAAATTGCGGCATTCCTTGGCGACCGGCCTGGAATGGATCGATCAGAACTGGACGCGCGAGCGGCTCCCCGAGCGACGGCCGAACAGCCACAAGGGCGACCACGGGCGCGCCCTGGTGTTGGCCGGTTCGCGCGGGCTGTCCGGCGCGGCCATCATGACCGCCGATGCGGCCTTGCGCAGCGGCGCCGGGCTCGTCCACATGGGGTATCCGCAGAGCCTGAGTCCGGCCATTGAAAGCCGAGTGTTGGAAGCCGTCAAGTTCCCGATGACCGAGCTCGATGGCGCCTTGGCGGACACGGCTACTGTCGAGATTGCGGAGACCCTGAGCCGGCAGCGGATCAACGCCGTCGCGGTCGGGCCCGGCCTCTCGCAGCGCGAGGCTGTCCGTCAGCTTCTGCACGAGCTGCTTCCCACGTTGACGATGCCGCTGGTCCTCGACGCGGACGGGATCAACAACTTGGCCGACGACGACGGGCGTCAGTTGCTCCGTGGCCTCGACATCCCTGTGGTGTTGACGCCTCATCCGGGCGAGCTGGCCCGGATGATGGATCGAGACATCGCGGACATCGAGCGCGATCGCGTGGGCGCCGCACGTGAGGCCGCCCACGAACTCGACGCCATCCTCGTCCTCAAGGGCGTTCCCACGGTCACAGCCCTGCCATGGGGCGACGCCCTGGTCAACGCTTCGGGCAACGCCGGACTGGCGACAGGCGGCAGTGGCGACGTGCTGACCGGAATGATCGTCGGGCTCATGGCGCAAGGAATGCCTCCTGAGGACGCTGCCCCCGCCGGCGTCTATCTCCACGGGTTGCTTGCGGATCGGCTGACGCTCACCATGGGTGAGCGGGCGATGTTGCCGCGGGATCTTCTGAACGAGATCCCGAACGCCCTCCAGAGCTTTGAGCAAGGAGAGAACTGAGCATGAGGCATCGGACGGCGATTGAGGGAGGCGAAGTCGGCATGGACGTGGCCGGATGCCCGTTGTCGTCGGGCGGTGCATCGCAACGGCCAACCCGAGATGAGGGGATCGAGGATATCGCGGGAACCATGGCGGGCAACGCGGAGCGTCTCAAAGCTCGCAACGATCCAAATACATTCGCATTAGGCTAACGCTGTCCAAAGTTTGGAAATGGAACTCATCGATACCCACGCCCACCTTGACCACGAGCGGTTCAACGACGATCGCGAGGCGATCATCCAACGGGCGCAGGAGGCTGGCGTCCAGGTCGTTACCATGGGGATTGATCTCGACTCCAGCGAGGAATCCGTCCGTCTGGCTCAAGATCACGGGCTGTACGCGGCCGTCGGCATTCATCCTCATCAGGCCGGGCCGTACGTCGACAACGGCGAACTGGACGCCCGCGTTCTCCCCCGACTGGAGGAACTGCTCAACGAAGACCGGGTCGTCGCCGTCGGCGAGATCGGCCTCGACTACGTCAAAGATTTTTCGCCGCGGGCGGACCAGCACGTCGTCTTCCGCGCGTTGCTGGAGTTTGCCGAAGATCAAGGCTATCCCGTTGTCATCCACAACCGCGAGACCGAAGCGGACATCGCCAGCGCGGTTGAGGCGTTCAACGCCCACGGCGTCGTCCACAGCTTCAACCGCGACTGGGACTTCGCCAAGCGCATCCTCGATCAAGGGTACTATCTCGGCGTCAACGGCATCGCGACGTTCGCCAAGGACGACGCTCTCCAACAGGCCCTCAAGATGATCCCGATGGATCGATTGTTGATTGAGACCGATTGCCCCTATCTTGCGCCCGCCCCGAACCGCGGCAAGCGGAACGAGCCGAGCTACGTGGAGCACGTCGCGGCCTATCTGGCCGACCATCGGGGGATGCCGATGGACGTGCTGGCCGAGGAGACGACGGCGAACGCGGAGCGGCTTTTTCGACTGCCTTCAGCGGCGGGTTAACGGATTCGTGGGCGGGACGTTGCCCGCATCGGCATGATCCGTGAATCCACGATACATCAGCTGATTGCCAGATCAGCGAACGTTTTGAGGCAGGCCTTCCAGGGACGGCTTTTGCTGTTCCATCCATCCGCCGTCGAACGCTTCGACGGCACTGCCCTCTAGGAACCAGCTCTTCGGCGTCGGCGTGCCCCACAGCGTCTGGCGGCGCGGGTCGTCGAGGTCCCAGCGGATCGGCTCGTGCTCGGGATCGACGGTCAGATAATCCGCCGTGTAGAGTTCGATGCGATGCCCCGCCGGATCGCGCAGGTAGAGGAACATCGCGTTGGAAATGCCGTGGCGCCCCGGCCCGCGCTCGATCGACTGGATCCGGTCGGCGCCGCCCAGAATGTCCGCAGCGTTGAGGACGCTCGACGGCTCGGACAGCCAGTAGGCGAAGTGGTGCAGCCGCGGCCCCGTTCCGTTCGTGAGCGCCAAGTCGTGGACGTTGCCCTTGCGATGGAGCCATGCCGCCCACCAGTTGCCCTCGTCGTCTTCGGTGTACTCGGTCAGACGGAAGCCGAGCTCGTCGCGATAGAACGCTAGACTCCCCGCCACGTCCGGCGTCAGGTAGTTGACGTGGTCGAGCCGGAGCACGCCGGGGCCACGGTGTTCGTGGTAGTCTTGGAGACGCGGCCGATGACGACCGGCTTCGCGGTAGAAGCAAATCGGAAAACCTTGCGGGTCCTCCATGCGAACCATGCGCGGCCGTTCGACGTCGGCATCGGTGCGGAACGGGAGCCCGCGATCCTCGGCCAACGCAATGACACGATCGAGGTCCGCCTCCGCCCAGACTTTGAACGCCACATGCGCCAAGCCCGGTTCCGGACCGCGCCCCAACTTGAGGCTCCACTCGCGTTCCTCGTACCCGCGCAGGTAGAGCGCGTCGTCGGTCTCCCAGACGACGTCCAGCCCGAGCAAGTCGACGTAAAACGCCCGCGCCGCGCGAAGATCAGGGACCGTCAGCGCCACATGCCCGGCACGCACCACGAACGGACGCTCCGCGGCGGTCATCGCTGGAGCCTCCGGAAGTCGCGGTTCCAAAACGCAAGGGGCCAGCGGGATTCGTCGATGCGGGCGTCCTCGACCTCGCCGACGACGATGCGGTGATCTCCGCCCGGGTAGCACGCCCAGACGCGGCAGGTCAGCACGATCAGGCTCTGGTCCAGAATGGGATCGCCCTCGAGCCGGAACGGGCTCGTCGCCAAGTACGCCTCGCTGGGCTTGCCGGCAAAGTGGCGTGCCAGATCCTGTTGATCCTCGGAGAGGATGTTGACGACGAATCGACCGGCTTCCTCCAGGACGCGGAGGCAGTTGGCGTCCTCATCCACCGCCGTCATGATCAACGGCGGGTGCAGCGACAGCGAGGCGAACGCGCTCGCGGTCATGCCGCGCGTTTCGCCCTCATGGCGTGCGCCAATAACGGTCACGCCGCTCGGAAACCGCGCAAGCGCCTCGATGAACCGCTCCGGCTCGATCGACATCGCCGAACTAGCCCTCGTCGTCCTTGCCGATCGGTTCGTCCTCCAGGTCGAGGAACTCGCGGATCCGCTGCCGGTAAGGCTCGCGGTCGTAGTTGTTGAACAGCGCCATGCGCAGTCGCACCGGGTCGCCGAAGAAGAAGCGCTCGTACAGCATCTGCCGCGCCCCGAAGGCCGAGATCGTCATGTCCCAGGCCAAGCGGAACAGCTTCATCTTCGCCTCGGCGTCCATCGCCCGACCCTGCATGAACTTCTCAACTTTGTCGCTGAGCGGCCCATGAAGGTCACGTTCGGACAGTTGCAGGGTCATGCCTCCGGCGCCGATCTGCTGGACGATCTCGTTGATGCGCGGATACAGCATGGGGTAGAGGTTGCGCGCGCCGTCGAGCGCCCCGCGATTCGGGACCATCAGGCCGTAGTCGTTCGGCTCGGCCTCCTGTTCTGCCCGCGTCCAGAAGCTGCGCATGGCCTCGAGATAGACGATCACCTCGGCGATCTTCTCCTGGACGTGGCCGAAGACGTCGACGGAGATCCCTTCGGCCATCAACGAGACGAGCCCGAGGAACGCCTCCGTCTTGGCCACCTTGTGGACGACGGTCTGATGCGCCATGTGGTTGAGCGCGTTCGTCGCCGTGTACGCCCGGTTGACGGCCTCGACATCCCGGCAGATGAAGACCCGCTCCCAGGGGACGAGAACGTCGTCGAAGATGCAGATGGCGTCCATCTCCTCGAACCGGCTGGAGACGGGATGATCAAAGGACGAATCCCCCGCGATCGGCTCGCGGCAGATGAAGTGCAGCCCCTCGGTGCTCGTCGGAATGGCGAACGCGATGGCGTAGCGATCGGCTCCCTCCTCGACCTTCAGCACCGTGGAGGGCAGCACGAGGATCTCGTCGGCGACGGGCAGCGTCGCCAGCATGCGCGCGCCGCGCACGACGACGCCGTCGTCGCGCTCGTCGACGATGCCGACGGGGATGTAGGGATCGCTCTCCGACTGCTGCGTCATCGACTTGGCGCGATTGACCTGCGGGTTGGTCAGCGCGTGCGTCGTGCAGATGTCGGCCTCACGGGCGTAGTCGTAATAGTTGCGGACGTTGTCGGCGAACTCGCCGAACGTGTCCGAGCAAGCCCCATAAGCCGTCAGAACGGCATTGAGATAATCCGGCGTTCGCCCCATGAGCCCGAGCGACTCGTTGGCCCACGTCTTGTAGGCGCGCGCCCGCTGCCCCAGATCGTCCTTGGTCTTGGGCGGGAGAAAGCTGGCTCCGGCCCGCCCGCCGTCGTCCGTCTGGAACGTCAGATCGTCGCGGTGCTCGGGGTCATGTTGGAGATCGTAGAGGTGCGCGATCGACCGCACGATGCCGCTCGTCGCCGGGTGCGTCGTCGGATCGTCAATGGCTTCGCCCTTGAGCCAGAGGTTGGGCGAGCACGTCTTGAGCGCGTCGATGTAGTCTTGCCCCTGTCGTGCCAATGCGTCAGCCCCCCTTGCCGAATTTGGGAATGTGGTGCTCGCCGAGCGGCACGCAGACGTTTTTCACGTCGGTGTAGAACTCGAAGGCGTGATGCCCGCCCTCGCGGCTGATGCCCGAGTGCTTCATGCCGCCGAAGGGCGTGGGCAGGTGCCGGACGTTCTGCGAGTTGACCCAGACCATGCCGGCCTCGATCTTGCCACTGAGCCGATGCGCCCGCTCGGTGTCCTTGGTCCAGACGTAGGCGGCCAATCCGTAGCGCGTGTCGTTGGCGATCTCCAATGCCTCGGCCTCGTCCTCGAACGGGATGGCCGTCAGAACGGGGCCGAAGATTTCCTCTCGCGAGATCGTCATGCTGTTGTCGCCCACGAACAGCGTCGGCGCGAGGTAGTTCCCCTCGTTCCCGAGCCTGTGGCCGCCCGCGAGGACGTCGGCGCCCGCCTGCTTGCCCTGTTCGAGAAAGCCGAGGACGCGGTCCAGATGATCGGGATGGATGAGCGGCCCGACTTCGGTGCCGGGCTCCAACGGATGCCCCACTTGGACGTTGGCCGCCCGCTCGGCAACCCGATCCACGAAGTCGTCGAAGATCGATGCCTCGACCAACAAGCGCGAGTTGGCCGTGCACCGCTCGCCGTTGAAGCTGTAGATCTGGAAGACGACGGCGTCGAGCGCGCGCTCCAGATCCGCGTCGGCGAAGACGAGCGCCGGGCTCTTGCCGCCCATCTCCAGCGAGAGCCGTTTGAGGTGATCAGCGCCGTTTTTCATCACGCTTGAGCCCGTGGTCGTCTCCCCCGTGAGCGCGATCAGGGGAACGTCGGGGTGCGAGGTCAGAGGGGCGCCGGCCGTGTCGCCGAAGCCGTGGACGACGTTGAGAACGCCCGGTGGAAGGTCCGCTTCTTGAACGATGCCGGCAAACGTCCCGGCGGACAGCGGCGCCCACTCGGCCGGCTTGTGGACGACCGTGTCGCCTGCGGCGAGGGCGGGCGCAAGCCGCCACGTCGACAGCATCATCGGCGCGTTCCACGGCGTGATGATCCCGACCGGGCCGACGGGCATGCGGACGCTGTAATTGAGAAAATCGTCGTCAACGGGGAAGCTCCGCCCATCCATGGCGTGCTCGGCGTAGTCGGCGTAGAAGCGGAAATTGTCCGCCGAGCGGCCGATCAGCTTGCGCACGATGCGCAGCGCCTGGCCCGCATCCAGGCACTCCAACACGGCCAGTTCGTCGGCGTGATCGTCGATGGCGTCGGCGATGCGCAGCAGAAACGTCTTGCGCTCCTTGGCCTTCAGCGTGCCCCACTGCTCTTCGAAGGCCCGCTTGGCCGCCCGGGCCGCCCGATCCACGTCCTCGGCGTGGCCCTGACAGACAGTGGCCAGCCGGCTGTTGGTTGACGGATCCAACGTCTCGAACGTCTCGCTCCGCTGGCCGGGCGTGAACGAGCCGTCGATGAAGTGCTGCAGCGTCTCGGTTTGGAGGCGCTCCCGAATGCGCTCGATGAACGCTGGGTCGATCTGGTCGGTCATCTCAGTAGTCGGCCTCCGCCACGATGGGGTTTTCCAAGGCGCCCAAGCGATCGATCTCCAGGCGCATCGTGTCGTTCGGGTGGACGGGCGAAATGCCCTTCGGCGTGCCCGTCAGGATGACGTCGTACGGCGCCAGCGTCATGAAGCGGGTGACGTACTCGAGAATATCAGCGATGGGGAAAATAAAGTCGCGCGTGTTGCCCGTCTGACGGTGGTCGTCGTTGACGTACGCCCGAAGTTCGAGCGCCTGCGGATCGGGGACCTCGTCGGCGGTGACGAGATAGGGGCCGAGCGGCCCGAAGCTGTCCCAGCCCTTGGCCTTGATGGGCGGCCGGTACATGTTGCCGACGAAGTCGCGCACCGTGACGTCGTTGGCGATCGTGTAGCCCAGGACGTAATCCATCGCGTCGTCCGCGCGGACAGCTTTCATGGGGTGCCCGACGACGACGGCCAGTTCGCACTCGTAATGCATGTAGTCCGCCCCGTCGGGATACATCACGGGCGCCCCGTGCGGAATCAGCGCGCTGGGCGGCTTCAAGAACAACACGGGATGGTCGGGCATGTCGATCGACAGTTCGTCGGCATGGTCGCGGTAGTTGAGCGCCAGGCCGAGCACTTTGCCCGGCTCGAACGGCAACATGAACTCGACCCCATGGGGATCGTGCGTCCGTCCGGACTCGTCCACGAGGCGATCGTTTTGGCGTCGGGCGTAATGGACGCGGCCGTGCTTGCGAAAACGGGCGAGTTTCACGAGCGCGCCACGCTCCCTTCGGCCGGTTCGAGCAGCCCGTACGATTCGGCCATGGCTCGCAGGCGCTGCTCGATGTCCGCGGTCGTCGGGCCGAGCGGCAACCGCCACTCCTTCTCGATCAGCCCCATGGACGCGAGCACCGTCTTGAGCGGGATCGGGTTGGTGTCCCAGAAGATCGCCTCGTTGGCCTCCAAGAGCTCGTAGTGCAGCTCGCGAGCTTTGCTAAGCTCTCCCGCCTTGACATGATCGTACATTTGAGCGACGTCTCGCGGCAGCCAGTTGGCGGTTGCCGCCACCATGCCGTGCCCACCGAGCGCCAACATCGGATACGTCAGCGACTCCAGCCCGCAGAACACCTTGAAATCACGGCCGCAGAGGTTGAGCGTCCACGAGACCGCGTCCAGGTCTTTGACGGAATGTTTCACGCCGATGATGTTGGTGTAGCTCTTCGACAGTCGCGCCAGCGTCGATGGATCTATGCTGACCGCCGCGCGTCCCGGAATGTTGTAAAGCACCAACGGCAGACCGGGCACGGCTTCGGCGACGCGGGCAAAGAAGTCGTATACCCCCTGCTGGTTCGGCTTGACGTAGTAGGGAACGATGACGAGCGCCGCGTCGGCCCCCGTCTCCTGGGCGAATCGGGTCAATCGGAGAGTCTCGTCAAGGTTGACGCTTCCCGTGCCGACGAGCACGGGCACTCGGCCATCGACGACCTCAACCGTCTGCCGGATCAGGCGCTCGCGCTCCTCCATGGCGAGCGCGGCGGGCTCGCCCGTCGTGCCGCCGACGCTGACGCCATGCGAGCCAGCCTCGATCTGGCGGTCAATCAGCCTGGCGAGCGCTGCCTCATCGATGGCGCCGTCCTTGAACGGTGTGACGATCGGCGTGATCGAGCCTTCGAGTTGGACCACGACGGATGCCAGCCTCCCCCTCGAGGTTTTCTTCGGGGTTTGATCGCTCGCATCGTAAGTGGGATGGGCGGATATCGTCAACTGTTCCGGATATTCGGATATGGTCATCGGATGTCGGGGGCTGCCCGATGGGCTACACTGGTGTGGAGGTGTTTCGCCCATGCTCATCGGCTGCCATCTCTCCATCGCCGGCGGGCTGCACAAGGCCATCACGCGCGCCGAGGATCTCGAGACGAACGCGCTGCAGATCTTCTCGCACAACGCGCGAAGCTGGACCATGAAGCCGCTGGACGACGATGAGCCGCAGAAGTTCCAAGAAACGCAACAGAACGGTCCTGTCGACTACGTCGTCATCCACACGAGCTATCTCATCAACCTGGCGTCGCCCAAGGCCGACGTCTACGAAAAATCCGTCGACGCGCTCAAAAAGGAGATCGAGCGGGCCGGGCTGCTCGGCATTCCCCACGTCAACACCCACGTCGGCAAACACCTGGACGCCGGGGTCGACGCCGGCATCGAGACGATCATCGGCGCAATCAACACGGTTTTGGACAGCGACGTGGCCCAACAGTATCCCGATGTCCTCATCGTGCTGGAGAACGACGCGGGCCAGGGGACAGCGCTCGGGAAGACGTTCGAGGAGCTGGGCCGCATCGTCGACGGTGTGGACCAACACGAGCGCCTGGCCGTCTGTTTCGACACGTGCCATGGCCTGGCCGCGGGGTACGACTTCCGCAGCGAGGCGGGTCTGGACGAGATGCTCACGGAAGTTGACCAGACGGTCGGCTTGGATCGCCTCGTGCTGCTGCACGTCAACGATTCGCAGCACCCGTTGGGATCGTTCAAGGACCGCCACGAGCACATCGGACGCGGCCACATCGGCTTGGACGGCTTCCGGCCGATCGTCAATCACCCGCAGACGCGCGACCTGCCCTTTGTCCTGGAGACGCCCAAGGACGACGGCGAGTCGGAGAAGCTCGACTCCAACATGGACCCGATCAACCTCCAGGCCATTCGAGACTTGCGCGAGGCCTGATAAAATGGACGTTGCTTGGCCCCACACGGGGCCGAGCGCTAAGCTCGTTGCCGGAACCGACGTTCGCCAAATGGAGATCGAGGAGGGATATCGCATGAAACTTTTCGTCGACACCGCGCACCTGGATGAGATCAAGCAGGCCGCCGACTGGGGCGTCCTCGACGGCGTCACGACCAACCCGTCGCTGCTGCCGAAGGAAATGGAGCGCACGGGCATGGACTATCGCGAAATTCTGCATGAGATTTGCGAGATCGTCGATGGCCCCGTCAGCGGCGAAGTCGTCGCCACCGACTACGAGGGCATGATGAAAGAGGCCCACGATCTGGCCTCGATTCACGACAACGTCGTGGTGAAGATTCCGATGCTGCCGGACGGCATGAAAGCGGTCAAGCACCTGAACGACGAGGGCATCCCGATCAACGTCACGCTCGTGTTCTCGCCCAGTCAGGCGCTGCTGGCCGCCAAGGCGGGCGCGACCTTCGTCTCCCCCTTCATCGGCCGCATCGACGACAAGAGCGGCGACGGCATGGACGTCGTCTCCCAGATCGTCAATATCTTCCAGACCTACAACGTCCAGACCGAAGTCCTTGCTGCCAGCATCCGGCACCCGCTCCACGTCGTCCAGGCGGCCGAGCTCGGCGCGGACGTCGCCACCATGCCGTTCGGCGTGCTGGAGAAGATGTTCGAGCACCCGCTCACCGACGCTGGCCTGGAGAAGTTCCTCAAGGATTGGGAGAAGGCCCAGACCGACATCACCGTCTGACGGGGCGGACGCCGCACAATCCGCCCATCAGCGCTGGGCACCAACGCCGACGAAGGGATGCCGTTGGGCATGATCCGTAACTCTATCCGACTGGGCCGGATCTCGGGCATCGAGATCGGCCTGGACTACTCGTGGTTCATCATCTTTGCGGTGGTGACGATCGTCTTTGCCACCACCCTGGGCGACCCGCAGTTCTATCCGCAGTGGAGCGAGGCCGCCTATTGGAGCACGGGCGTGGCGATCAGCCTGCTCTTTTTCGCCTCGATCCTGGCCCACGAGCTGGGCCATAGCTTCGTCGCGATCCGGACGGGCACGCCGGTGCAGAGCATCACGCTGTTCATCTTCGGCGGCGTCGCGGGGATGACGCGCGAACCCGACCGCGCCTGGCACGAGTTCCTCATCGCCATCGCCGGGCCGCTGGTGAGCCTCGGCCTGGCCGCGCTCTTCTTCGGGGTCCGCCTGATTGCGCCCGTCAACACCCCGCTGTTTGCGCTGGTTGAAACCCTCGCGCTTATCAACTTGGTGGTGGCCGTGTTCAACATGCTTCCGGGGTTCCCCATGGACGGCGGCCGTGTGCTGCGGGCGGCGCTTTGGGGGCTCAAGGGCGACCTGCTCTGGTCGACCCGGATCGCCACCTGGATCGGACGCGGGTTCGCCTATGCGATCATGGCCTGGGGCGCCTATATGGCGATCGTGTGGGGCCAGTGGGGCTCCGGCTTGTGGCGCATCCTGATCGCCACGTTCATCCACACCGCCGCCGTGCGCAGCTACAAGCAAGTTGCGTTCATGGCCAAGCTCCGCCGCCGACGGGTCGGCGACGTCATGCGCCCCGCGCCGTCGACGTTGCCGGCCGACCTGAGCGTGGCGGAAGTCGTCGGCAACGACCTCCGTTGGGGGAGCCAACCGGCATGGCCCGTCGTGCAGAACGGCACGACGCTCGGGCTCTTGACCCGCGATGACCTGGACGCCGTCCCCTGGGAGCGGCGAACCCGGACGTCCGTGGCCGACGTCCTTCCCACGAAGTGGCGCACGCTCGTGGCCGACGTGAACGACTCGCTCGCCGACGTGTTCGAGCGACTGGACGGCCAACGGCTGATCGTGGCGACCGAGGCCGACCGCGTCGTCGGCGTCATCCCCTATCAGCAGCTCATGCAGGCGGTTCAGGCCGCATCCGACGCCTGATCGCGGAATCGCGCGTCGACCTCTTCGCCCAGGTCGATCGCCGCTTCCAGGATGATGCGATACGACCGATCCAGCTCATCGGGATCGGCGTCGAGGAAGCCGGGATGCCCGTCGATGGCGACCGCCAACGTCCGATAGAACGCGCCCACGAGCTCCAGCGTCCCCGCGTCGAGATGGGACAGATCGGCCGCCTCGTAGGCCGCAAACGCCAACCCCGACGCCGGCGGCTCTGAGTCGGGCTCGTCCAACTGGGCCAATTCGGCCCGCAGGTGAGCGACGTTGTGCGCGATCTCGGCCAGCAACGTCTCGATCGCCATGGGGCCATGGTACCATGGGCTCTCGACGGAGCCGACCCCGTTGCCCCCGCCCCGCGCGGGACCTAAACTGGCACGCCATGCAGCCCCTGACCGATCCCGACCGCGTCGACGCCATCGCGGGGCGTCTGGAGGCCCACTACGGCCCGACGCCTTGGGAACGCCAGGGCGATCCCCTGGACGTGTTGATTCTGACGATCCTGTCACAGAACACGACCGACTCGAACCGAGATAAGGCTTACGCCGAACTGATCGACGCCTATCCCGCCTACGAGGCCATGGCGACGGCGCCCGTCGAAGAGCTTGCCGAGGCGATCCGGACGGCGGGCATGCACAACCAGAAAGCCCAAAGCATCCAGCGGGCCCTGGGCGCAGCCCGCGAGCGCCACGGCACCTATGACCTGAGCCATCTGGACGCGCTCTCCGGCGACGAGGCGATGGAAGAGCTGGTCGCGCTCAAGGGCGTCGGGAAGAAGACGGCCGGCATCGTGCTGGCGTTCAGCTTGGGCCGGCCCTATTTTCCCGTCGATACCCATATCGAGCGCATCACGAAACGTCTCCAATTTGTCGACAACAATCAAGATCCGCACGAGGTCATGAACGACCTCGTCCCGGATGACCTGAAGTACCAACTCCACATTCACTTGATTCGCCACGGGCGCGAGACCTGCCAGGCCCGCCGCCCCCACTGTGAAGACTGCGTCATTGCGGACCTGTGCCCGGTGCCCGACGAGGGCCTGCCCGAGTAGCGCCAATGGGGCCCCAATTGACGAGGTGCCGACCGCTCCCTATAATCAAACAACGCTTGCACAAGGGGGAACCACCGTGCGGACCGGCATCACCTTCGACGACGTCCTGCTCGTTCCCCAACGCTCGGCCGTCGTCCCGAACGAGGCCGACGTGTCCACCCGACTGACGCCCAAGATCCGTCTCAATATTCCGATCGTCAGCGCCTCCATGGACACGGTAACCGAGGCGAGCATGGCGATCGGCATGGCCGTGGAGGGCGGCGTCGGCGTCATCCACCGTTACTTGAGCCCCGAGGCCCAAGCGGGCGAAGTCCAGCGCGTCAAGCGCTACGAGTCGGGCATTATCAAGGATCCGTTCACGTTGCGCGCCAACGACCCCTTGTGGAAGGCGTATCAGCTCATGAGCGAGCGGGGCATTTCCGGCGTCCCCATCGTGGACGATGAACTAGCACTGGCGGGGCTCCTGACCCGCCGCGATCTCCAGTTCCAGGGCGACCTTGAACGGCCCATCGAGCAGGCCATGACGGCGCGGGCCGACCTCGTGACCGCCCCCTCGCACATCGGGCTGGAGGAGGCCAAGGCGATCATCCACGAGCACCGCATCGAAAAACTGCCGCTCGTGGACGAGCGCTTCCGGCTGCAAGGGCTCATCACCATTCGCGACATCCGCAAGGCCGAAGAGCACCCGAACGCTTGCAAGGACGCGCGCGGCCGGCTCATCGTCGGCGCGGCGATCGGAACCGCATTGGACCTCAAGCGCGAGGAGCTCCTGCTCGAACAGGACGTCGATTTCTTGGTTGTCGACACGGCCCACGGGCACTCCGAGGGCGTCCTCGACAAGATCCGCTTGCTCAAACGCGAGTTCCCCGAGGTCGAAGTGATCGCCGGCAACGTCGCCACGGCCAACGGGACGCGGGATCTCATCGAGGCCGGCGCCGACGCGGTCAAGGTCGGCATCGGGCCGGGCGCGATCTGCACCACGCGCGTGGTCGCCGGCATCGGCGTCCCGCAGATGACCGCCATTCTCGACTGCGCCGAAGCCGCCGACGACGCGGGCGTCTCCATCATTGCCGACGGCGGCATCCGGGCCTCCGGCGACGTCGTCAAGGCGTTGGCGGGCGGCGCCGCGACCGTTATGCTCGGCTCCATGCTCGCCGGCACCGAGGAAGCCCCCGGGGAGCGCTTCACGCTGCGCGGCGAGACGTACAAAACCTATCGCGGCATGGGCTCGGTGACGTCGATGAAGCGGGCCGAGGACCGCGAACGCCGCTACTTCTGGGACGAGACGAAGGAGCCCGTCGCCGAAGGCATCGAGGGGCGCGTCAAGTACCGCGGGCCGGCCGCCGACGTGCTCCATCAAGTCGTGGGCGGCCTCCAACACGGCATGGGCTACGTCGGTGCGCCCGATCTGGCGACGCTGCAGGGCGACGCCGAGTTCCTCCAGATGACCCATGCCTCAGTGGTCGAATCCCACCCGCACGACATCCAGATCACGAAAGAAGCCCCCAACTACCGCTTCGAGGACCGCTGAAGCTCTCGCCATCTAGCGACTGGCCGATTTGATCCACGGCGAGGACGCCATTAAGCTAGACGTTCAATCTGGGGAGAACGCTTCCCAAAATACCAGACACCCAAGGAGGTCCTATGTACGTTAGCAAGCGCACGCTTGTCGTCGGGTTGGCGCTGGCCATCGGATTGCTGGTGGGCGGTTCGCTCATGGCCGACGATCCGGAGCTCGCGGAGAGTTCGACGCTGGAGACGATCCTCAATCGCGGAGAGCTCGTCGTCGGCTCGGACATCCCGTTCCCTCCGTTCGAGTCGGTCAATGACGACGGCGAAACGGTCGGCTACGACGTCGACATGACCCAACTGATGGCCAACGAGCTCGGCGTGGAGCTCAACTTCACCCGGGCGGGGAGCTTCGACACGATCATCCCCGAACTCAACAACGGCGACTTTGACATCATCGCCTCCGCGATGACGCGCACGCTGCAGCGGGCGCGCGACGTCAACTTCAGCAAGGGCTATCTGGAGACCGGCCAAGTCGTCATTGTGAGCAAGCAGAAGTCACCCGGCCAGAATGCGACGGCGTACAGCGATCTGAACGTGGAGGACGCGGTCATTACCGTCCAGACGGGAACGACGGGCGAGAGCGCCGCCCAGGACTTCTTCCCCAACGCGCAGGTCAACTCCTTCCCGAACGCCACGCTGGCGCTTCAAGAGGTCGTCGACGGCAACGCCGACGCCATTATCTTTGACGACACCTTCCTGATTCCGAGCTTCCAGGAGGTCGGGGCAGACAACGTCTTCCTCTGCTGCCCCGTCGTGGAGCAGCCGGGCTCCATCGAGGAAGTCCGCCCTCAGCTGAATCCGCTGACGGTCGAGACGCTCGCGTTCGCCATCCGGAAGGGCGACCCCGACTTCCTGAGCTGGCTCGATCTCTTCGTCGAACAGGCGCGCAACTCCATCATCGTCAATGAAGACTTGGCCGAGCAGTTCGATCTTCCGGACTCGGCCCTGGGAAATCCGATCTTGCCCGAGCTGCAGAAGAAGTGGGACCTGCGTTAACGACCGCACCCCAAGCGACGTCACCAGGCAGAGGGAGCGCTTAGGCCTCCCTCTGCCTGCACATCCAACAGCAACAACACGAAGAGCCGAGCGCGATCACCATGGATCACCGGGCTAAGCGCATCGGATACGAACTCTGGCGGGTTGTCTCCGTCGCGGTCATTCTGTTTGGGCTGGGCTGGCTGGCCTACGGCGGATTGGCGGAGAGCTACGACTTCCAATGGGCAGAAGCGCTCGACTTTCTGCCTTACTTCTTCTGGAACGGATTGACGATGACGCTGGTCATCGCGCTGATCGGCGGCGTCGGCGCGACCGCGATCGGGCTCGTCCTCGCCCTCGGTCGGCTCGCCCCGTGGGGCCCGGTGCGCGATCTCGCCGGGTTGTACGTCCACGGGCTGCGCAACATTCCCTTTGTCGTGGTCATGTTCATCTTCTTTTTCGGGCTGCGCGAGGGCGTCATGCTCGACGAGGTCGCCGTCATGGGATACGAGCTCTCCGGGCCCTTCGTTTGGGGCGTGATGGCGCTGGCGGTCTACTACTCCAGCTACATGGCCGAGATCATCCGCAGCGGCATCCAGTCCGTTCCGATCGAGCAGACCGAATCGGCCCGCTCGCTCGGCATGACGTACCTCCAGACAATGCACAAAGTCATCTTGCCGCAAGCCCTCAAAGTGATCGTTCCGCCGAGCACCAGCGTCCTGATCGGCATGATCAAGGATTCCGCGTTGCTGTCCATCATCGGCGTGGCCGAGCTGACCCGCGCCGCCATCGACATGGCCGATCCCTTGATCCGCCCCTACACCTTCGAGTTCTACATCATGTTGGCCGGGTTCTACCTGGCGATCGTCGTCCCGCTCAGCTTCGCCTCGCAATGGCTGGAAGGGCGCTTGGGAAGCGCGACGGGCTTGGGGGAGGAGGCCGCCCGTGGCGTCTAGCGCGCCCGCTCGCCCGTCGCGGCTTGCCAGCGTCGCCCGCAACCTCGGACGCGGGATCCTGGTCGTCAGCCTGCTGGCGCTGTTTTTGGGCTTCATCTATTGGCAACTGAACCAGACGTATCGCTTCCACTGGGTCATTCCGCTGGGGTTTCTGTCCGAGTTCAATCGGGCGCTGCTCGTGACCGCCCAGGTCTCGGTGGTCGCCGGCATTCTGGCGCTCGTCCTCGGGACGTTCGTCGCGATCGCCCGGCTGGCGCCCATCGTCCAGCTCCGTGACCTCGGCGCCCTCTACGTGCACACGTTTCGCAACATTCCCTTCTTCGTCTTTGTGCTGTTGGCGTACTTCGGCCTGGGCCGAGCGATCGACATCGGCCCGCTGACCGAGGCACTGGGCATATCGATCGATCAACGGGTGTTCTGGGGCATGATGGCCCTGGCGATCTTCGAGGGCGCGTTCATCGCCGAGGTCATCCGCGCCGGCATCGTGGCGGTGCCGACGACGCAGGTCGAGTCGGCCCGCTCGTTGGGCATGAGCTACGCCCAAACGATGCGACATGTCGTCCTGCCCCAAGCGATGCGCAACATCGTGCCGGCGCTGACGAACGAGCTGATCGCGCTCGTCAAGGAGTCGTCGCTGTTGTTCTACATTTCCGTCGCGGAACTGACGTTGACCGCGCGCCGGCTCGCCTCCCACGAGGGGGCCACGTTCGAGTTCTACACGATCCTGGCCGGGTATTATCTGCTCATTACCGTGCCGATCGCGTACGCCTCGCATCGGCTTGAAAAGAGGATGGCGGCCCATGATTGAGATTCACGAGGTGCACAAGTGGTTCGGCCAGCTCCACGTCCTGCGCGGCGTCACGCTGGAGATCGCTGAGGGCGAGGTCGTCGTGATGGCCGGCGCGAGCGGCTCGGGCAAGTCGACGCTCCTGCGCTGCATCAACGGCCTGGAAGCGATCCAACAGGGCTCCATCACGGTGAACGGCATCCCGCTCACCGAGCGCGGCACCAACCTGAACCGCATCCGCGAGCAGATCGGCATCGTCTTCCAAAACTACAATCTCTTCCCGCACATGAGCGTCCTGGACAACATCACGCTGGCGCCGATCAAGGTCAAAAACGAGGCACGCTCGGTCGCCGAAGACCGCGCGAGGAAACTCTTGGAACGCATCGGCATTGCCGAGAAGGCCGATGCGGCTCCGAGCCAGCTTTCCGGGGGACAGCGCCAGCGCGTGGCGATGGTCCGCGCCTTGGCCATGGATCCCAAGGTGATGCTCTTCGACGAACCGACCAGCGCGCTCGATCCCGAAATGATCAAGGAAGTGCTTGACTTGATGCGCGAGCTGGCCGAGGAGCAGATGACCATGGTCGTCGTCACCCACGAAATGGGCTTCGCCCGCGAGGTGGCCGATCGGTTGGCATTTGTGGCCGACGGCGAGATCGTGGAGATCGCGCCCCCCGTCGATTTCTTTGCCAATCCGCAGGACGTGCGCACGCAGCGCTTCATTGAGAAGATTCTCGCCGTGTGAGCCCGTTCCTCGATCGGGCCTTGCCGCCGCTGAAACCTCATCGTCGCCTCGTCGGTACGTGGGGACGCGCAGCGACCTCCTTTGCGCCCCTCCCACCGCACGGGCGACCGTCCCCCTCCCTCGGAGACACGGTCGCCCGCCTCGCCCTTGCCGAGGCGATCAACGGGCTCACTCCCGACCAGCCTCTGTGTCCGGACGAGAGGCGTTCACGTTCATTTCAGGGTCCTTGCGCGCTTCCGAGGGCGTGGCCTAGACTGCCGGTGCCATGAGCGACGAGCGCATTCAGGCGTTGAATCAACGCAAGGCCGATGCCCGCATGGGCGGCGGCGAGGACCGGATCGATCGCCAACATGAAAAGGGCAAGCTGACCGCGCGCGAGCGCCTCGAGGTGCTGTTGGACGAGGGCAGCTTCAACGAGATGGACACCCTCGTGACCCACCGTATCCACGAGTTCGACCTGCCCCACTATGCCGGCGACGGCGTCGTGACGGGCTACGGGACGATCCACGGCCGCAAGGTCTACGTCTTCTCCCAGGACTTTACGGTGTTTGGGGGCTCGCTCTCGATGGCCCACGCGGAGAAGATTTGCAAGATCATGGACCACGCCATGAAAGCCGGCGTGCCGGTCATCGGGCTGAACGACTCCGGCGGCGCGCGCATCCAGGAGGGCGTCGTCAGCCTCGGTGGCTACGCCGACATCTTCCTGCGCAACACCCTCGCCTCGGGCGTCGTCCCCCAGATATCGGCCATCATGGGCCCGTGCGCGGGCGGCGCCGTCTATAGTCCAGCGATCACCGACTTCGTCTTCATGGTCCAGGACACGAGCACGATGTACGTGACCGGCCCGAAGGTCGTGCAGACCGTCACCGGCGAGGACGTCGACCACCAAGCGTTGGGCGGCGCGAGCGCCCACAACGAAAAGAGCGGCGTGGCCCACTTCACGGCGGAAAACGACGTCGCCTGCCTGGAGCAGATCCGGGAGCTGCTGACCTACGTGCCCCAGAACAACCGCGCCGAGACGCCCCAGATCGCTACGTCAGACCCCCCCGATCGGCGCTCCGAGCGCCTCCAGGGCCTCATTCCGGACAGCCCCAACCAGCCCTACGACATGCACGAGGTCATCGTCGAGGTCGTCGACGACGGCGCGTTCATGGAGGTCCATCGGGACTATGCGGGCAACATCATCGTCGGCTTCGCGCGCCTGAACGGCCGGTCCGTCGGCATCGTCGCCAACCAGCCCGACGTGCTCGCGGGCGTGTTGGACATCGACTCCTCGGTCAAAGGGGCGCGCTTTGTCCGCTTCTGCGACGCGTTCAACATCCCCATCGTGACGTTCGTGGACGTGCCCGGCTTCCTGCCCGGGACCGATCAAGAGTGGCAGGGGATCATCAAGCACGGCGCCAAGCTCCTGTACGCGTTCGCCGAAGCCACCGTCCCCAAGGTGACCGTCATTACCCGCAAGGCGTACGGGGGCGCCTACGACGTGATGAGCTCCAAGCACATCCGCGGCGACTTCAACTACGCCTGGCCTACGGCCGAAATTGCCGTCATGGGGCCCAAGGGAGCGGTTGAAATCATCTACCGCAAGGAGATCGAACAGGCGGAGGATCCCGATGCCCGCGAGGAGGAGCTCATCCAGCAGTACCGCGAACGCTTCGCCAATCCCTACATCGCCGCCGAACGGGGCTACCTCGACGACGTCATCGACCCGGCCGACACGCGGCTCACCCTGATCAACTCGCTGGAGATGCTCGCCTCCAAGGGCGACAGCAATCCCTGGAAGAAGCACGGCAACATTCCGCTCTGATTGTCACCACCACCAAATTGTCACAGAGTTGCATTGCGGCCTGAACCGCGGTAAGGTTAGCCATAACTGGCTATAGCCAAACCTGGCTAATCAAGGAGCTGACATGGAAGCGCCGTTCAAGGTCGGTGGCTTGGTCGAACCCCCTTACTTTGTAGGGCGAGAGAAGGAGCTTGACAAATTGGCTCGCGATGTCCGAGGGCTACAACAACACAACCTCATCATCGCACCGCGACGTTACGGCAAATCCACGCTCCTTCATAACTTAAAACAGCGCGTCGACGATGATGCTGATCTGATCGTCCCATATCTCAATTGCCGCGACATGGCCGGTTACGAAGACTTCTACCAACTGATCACACGTGCTCTCCTCACGGAGTATGCCGACAAGCGACAAATCGCTGGCCTGTGGAAACGGTTCCGCGAGGTGTTCTCCGGATCGGTCCGGAATGCCATGCGGAGAATCCAAGAACTCGGCGGAAGCGTCGGCGAGCTTGGGGACGTGTACGTCCGCTTTCGCGAGGGCGACACGGATGATCACGAGTTGATCCGCCAGACGTTTCAGGCCATTCGCAATCTGACGGACGAAGCCGATCTGAATATCGTATTCCTTATGGACGAGTTTCAGGAACTGACCCAGCTCAACGGCTTCGTCTTCAACACGTTCAAGAAGGAACTCGACACGGCATCCCGCGTCCGGTATTTCTTTTCCGGATCATCCGTTGGGCTCCTATCCGACATCTTCCTAAAAGAGGACTCCCCGCTGTATCTCATGGTGGCCAAGCATTACATGACCTCGCTTTCACAGGCCGACGTGGCCCAGTTCGTGACCGCCCGCTTGGCTACGGTAGACATCGACGTCGCTCACTCCGCCGCGAGCGAGGTCTATCGACTCACGGGCGGTATCCCGTTTTACGTCCAGAAACTTGGGCTGCTAGCAACGCAGAACGCGCTATTCGACGAGCAAACCGCCCTCGACGTCGCGGACATCCGACGCGCGTTCGGCGCCATGTTGGAAGAACTGGATGGGGAGTTCGAGGCCCGCTGGTTTACACGGTTCAGCCCCTTGCAGCGACAGATCGTCAAGGCTTTGGCGGAGCTCGGCTCAGCCAGGTCGACCGAGGTCGCGACGCACATCAAATGCAAACCCACAGACATCTCGTCCTCCCTAGCTCGCCTCCGCGACATGATGATCCTCCAGAAGGCGGAGCCCGCTCGTTATTCGCTCGTTGATCGGGTGTTCTCCGCTTGGCTCGTTAACGATTCGGCCAACCCATGATCGCGCTCGTGCGGAATTTCTGCCCTTCAAGTTATGCCTGTCCCGAGCGTCGCGCGCTGGATGTCATAGCTTGAATCGAAAGGGTGTGATGCGTTGGGTCGAGCCGGTTTCGTCGCGCTCGTCTGTGTTGTCATGGGGCTTAGCGTCTCTGGGATCGCTCAGGAATCGCCAGCGGTTTCTCAAACGCCATCGTCCCAGCTTAACACCAGAAATGACGATATTTCCCAGACTATGGAGGCACTCCGCACCCTTCTGCAGAGCACCGAGTCCCGTCTGGAGCAGGCCGAGACGCGGCTGGACGCTCACGATCAGCGCATGGGCCAGTTGCAGAACCGGATGGATGAGATGGAGGAGCGCTTCGAGGATCAAGTCTCCATTCTGAACGAACGCGTCGCCGACCAGGGGACTCAGATCGACCGAATCGTGACCGCCGGGATCCTAATCGTCGTTGTCCTGCTGACGGCCGTCATCGTCGTCCTGATTTGGCAGACGCGTCGACTCCAGGCGCTAGAGGCCCTCCGCGATCATGTTGACCGCGGCGTAGAGCAGGACGACGCCG
>CAZMNF010000012.1:0-42246 GCA_964567595.1 uncultured Thermotogae bacterium
GGCGACCGGATCTTCGGGACCGATCCCGTCGACTGACCACGGCACAAGGAACGTCCATCAAGGGTCGCAACATGAGCCAGCTCGCGGTTCTCCATTGACCGGACTTCTGCAGCGGGCGATCAGCCCCGCCTCACGTCGTCCCAAGCCGCGGTCGACCGACGCCATCGGTGGACCTTGAGGTCATCGCCTGCGCGATCCTCTCCGAGTCGAAGGGCGGATCCGTCTCGTGCACGATCTCCCCGTCAAGCATTACGACGATCCGATGGCAGAGCTGAAAGAGCTCCTCCAGTTCCGGGCTGATCAGCACGATCGCTTGCCCATCGTCAGCTCGACGAACCAGCTCCTGATGGACGAGCCGCCGCGAGCGTTCGTCCAGCCCGCGCGTCGGGTTCTCCGCCACGATGAGATCCCCGGTCCGCGACAGTTCCCGGGCGACCATGACCTTCTGGACGTTGCCTCCGGACAGGGCCCGCACGTCGTCCTGTGGTGACGCCACGATGCCGTAGCGCTCGATCAGCTCGCGGACGCGGCCATCGTAGCCGTTCCGTCCGAACAGCGGCCGGTGTCCCAGGAGGTTCTCCGCCACGGTGCCGTCGAGCAGCCCCAGTGACTGACGATCTTCCGGGATGTACGCTCGCCGACCCGGGCCGAGTTGGGCCAGCTCCAACGCCAAGCGGTGTTGGCCGTTCCCTTCGACGCCGGCAACCCCGACGACCTCCCCGCGGCGAATGCCGAGCGTCGGCTCCACGATGGCGTCCTCGCACTCGGGTCGATGGATCTGTTCGGCCGCCAGCGATCCGAACATCGCCTCGCGCAGGTCGTCCGTGTCCACCTCGGCAAAGCGACCGGTCACCTTGCCCCCGCGCAGGACCGTCGCCTCGTCGGCAACCCGGAGCGCCTCGTCGACCTTGTGCGTGATGAACAGCACGGCCAACCCCGCATCGGCCAGCTTGCGGGCAATGCGCAGCAGCCGGTCGGCGTCGTCGGGCGAGACGGCCAGTTGCGTGGGCTCGTCCATGACGAGCACCTGGGCGCCGTGGCAGAGGGCGCGCAGCACTTCCGCCCGCTGGCGCTGGCCGGGCGAGAGCGTCTCCACGACCGCGTCGAAGGGGACGTCGAGCCCGTACTCTCGCGCGATGGCGTCCACGTCGGGCGGGTGGTGCGTGCCGAGCTCGATCGACTGGCGGACCGTCAACGTCGGGACCAACGACCCGTGCTGGTAGATGACGCCGATGCCCGCAGCGAGCGACGCCTTGGGCGATCCCAGGGACAGAGCCTGGCCCGCTCGCGCCACGACGCCCGCATCGGGCACCACCCGGCCGCCCAGAACGTTGACCAGCGTGCTCTTGCCCGCGCCGTTTTCGCCCAGCAGCGCGTGGACCGTCCCCTGGTGAACGTCGAGCGAGACCCCGTCCAGCGCGCTCACGCTGCCGTAGCGCTTCGCGAGATCGCGGGCGTGGATCGCCGACGTCGCCTCGGACGCAGCTGTGGGGGAAGGTGGCCTGGAGTGACGGACCTGGCTCGGCAGCTTGATGACGCGGGTGAGCGAGCGTGGTGCGTCGTCGCGCACGCGCAACACGACCATCCCGGCGATGAGGACGACATAGGGCAGCGCCTCCATCAGTTGGAACGGCAAATTCGGCGAGAGCAACTGGAGCCGCGGCAGCATGGCAAAGACCCCGCCGAAGAGATAGGCCCCGATCACCAATCGCAGCGGGTTCCAGGCCGCAAACGGCACGAGCGCGAGCGCGATCCAGCCGCGGCCCAGCGTCAGATTGGGCTGCCAACTGGCCGTGTCCCACAGCACGAGCAGCGCCCCGGCGAACCCGGCGCAGAGCCCGCCGATCCAGACCGCCAGCCAGCGCACCCGCATCACCGACAGCCCCAACGCGTGGCTCGTCTCCGGCGCGTCGCCGACCGCCCGTAGCACGCGCCCCGAGCGAGTTCGCGTCAGAAACCACCAGAGCCCGATCGCCAGAACGACGGCGCCCATGACGATCGGATGGTCAACCGAGCGGGCGAAGCCCGTGTGGGCCACGCCCTGCCAGGAGCTGCCCAGATACGTCGTCAATCCGACCCCGCCCAGCGTCCACATGAGCCCCGTCGTGACGTGATCGGCCCCTCGACGATGGGTCCAGTAGACGTGCGCCAGCGCGATAAGCCCTCCCAACAGTCCGCCAGCGAGGAAGCCGACCCACGTCTGGCCCGTGGTGAGCGCGACCACGATCCCGCCGAGCGCCCCCGTCAGCATCATGCCCTCGACGCCGAGGTTGAGCACGCCGCTCCGTTCGGCGATCAGCTCGCCCAGGGCAGCGATCAACAAGGGCGTCCCGAACAGAACCCCGCCGATCAGAATGTCAAGCGTCATCGGGGAAGCCCTCGCTGACGGGATGTCCAGCAGGGGAGCGCGGAACGGAGATCAAGCTCATCGTCGGAGGTCTCCGCCGATTGCCAGCTTCAGTAGGACGGCCCCGGCGACGATCGCGCCCGCCAGTCCGTTGGGGAGCCCGGCATGGGAAGCGCCGATCATGACGAGCGCAAAGGCGAACGCCGTCGGCGGAATCCACCACGGACGGCCCTGAGCCAACAGCGCGATGGGAATGCCGAGGTAGCCGAAGTCGGCGCTGATCGAGTCGTAGAGACGGTGCTGCACGGCCGCGATCTGGGTCATGCCAGCCAGTCCAGCGAGGGCTCCCGCGCCGAGAAACGTCCCGAAGACGACGCGCGAGAACGACGTCTCGTGGTAGGCGGCCGCGGTTCGGCCCTGTCGGACCGCACGGAGCGTCATCAACAGCGGCGTGTAGCGGATCAGCGCGCCCAGCAGCAGCGCGATCAGTAGGGCGACGAGGATCCCGACGTGGAGTCCGTTCCGGCTCGGCAGCCAGACGGCCTCGGGCAGATAGGGCGAGACGGGAAAGCCGAAGCTCTCCGGGTCGCGCAGCGGACCGTGGACGGCCCATTTGAGCAGAATGACGCCGACGAACGACAGCATCACCGTCACGAGGATCTCGTTGACGCGGAAGCGCAGCTTCAGCCAAGCCGCAATGCCCGCGTAGCTGGCGGCGGCCAGCATGCTGGCGCCGAAGGCGATCGGCAGAAGCAAGAACGGGGGCGCGGAGACGACCAGCGCCGCGCCCGTGCCGGCGACCGCCCCGACGTGGTATTGCCCCTCGCCGCCGATGTTCCAGAGCCCGGCCCGAAGCGGGAGGGCGACGGCGAGGGCCGTCAGCGTCAATAGCCCGGCCCTCGCCGCCACTTCCGTCAGGATCGAAAGATCCATAGACCGTCGATCAGTTGGCCGTGCCCTCGACGCCCTCGATCAGCCAGTCGATGCTCAAAAGCGCCTCGTCGTCCAGCGTCTCGCCCGCGCCGACGATGAGGTTGCCCTCGTTGTCGCGGATCGGGCCCGAAAAGACGTCGAACGTCCCATCGGCGATCTCGGCCTGTCGAGTCTCGACCAGGTCGCCGACGTCGGCCGGGACGTCCTCGTGCAGCGGCGCGACCTCGACGATCGACTCGCCGCGCACGGGGGTCTCGAAGCCGTACCAGCGCGATCCGGCCTCCCAGGTGCCGTCGATCGCTTGGGCGACGAGCTCGGTGTAGAGCGGGCCGAAGTTCCAGACCGCGGCCGTGAGGTGCTGCTCATTGGCGAAGCCCATCGGCGAGTGGTACCCGATCGAATAGAGGTCGTTGGTGGCCGCGACCTCTTGGACCTTGGGCGAGTCCTGGTGTTGGGTCAGGACGTCCGCGCCCCACTCGACGAGCGTGCGGGCCTGCTCGGCCTCGGCCCCTTCGGGGTCGAACCAGGTGTTGGTCCAGATCACCCGGACGGTCGCGTCGGGATTGACCTCCTGAACGCCGCGCGCGAACGCGTTGATCCCGCGCAGGACTTCGGCGATGGGGAACGCCGCGACGTAGCCGACCTTGTCCGTCTCGGTCGTGGCCCCGGCGACGAGGCCCGTCAGATAGCGAGCCTGATAGATTCGCCCGAAGTAGTTGCCCATGTTCTCATGGGTCTTGAACCCGGAGGCGTGCTCGAACAGCGTATCGGGGAAGTCCTTCGCCGCTTGGAGCGTGGGGTCCATGTAGCCGAAGCTGGTCGTGAAGACCATGTCGTTGTCCCGGGCCATGCGACGGATGACGGGCTCGGCGTTGGCCTCGGGGACGGGCTCGTCGCGGAAGTTGAGCTGCACGGCGTCGCCCAGGGTTTCGGCCATCTCCTCGGCGCCCACCCGGTGTTCGTAGGACCAGCCCGCGTTCTCCGCGGGCGAGACGACGATCATCCCAACGTTGAAGGGATCTTGAGCGACCCCGATGGACCCGACGACGAAGACGCTGAGGATCGCCAATAGGGCGAACGCGCCACCCAGACGGACGACTGAGCGCATGACAGACCACTCCTCAATAGAAAGTTGCTCGTGGGGGACCTGCCCGCCTGGGCTTTGTCCCTGTCGGCCACGGCTCAAGCCCTGGACTTGCCAGCTCAACGTGGCCGCAGGGCGTTGTCCCTGCGGTGTTAGGGGCGCTTCCGACGCGTGGAGGTGCCGGTAGCCCGCTCCCGTAGTGTCGCGGTTTGCGGCCGCGACGTAGAGACGCCCGAACCGTATTATCGGGCCTATACGAGCGTGGGCATCATAGCAGATCGCTCCCGCCCCGGCAACACAGGGTCGAGTTCCGCTTCGTCAGTGCCGATGGCGATTGAGCAGGTAGACGGCAACGCCGTAAGCGACCGCCACGTTGAGCGACGCCTTGTGGCCGTACATGGGGAGGTGGACGACCCGATCGGCCCGGGTCAGCATGCGCCGCGAGAGCCCGCGCACCTCGTTGCCGAGCATCAGGGCCATCGGGAACCTCGGTCGGAACGTCTCAATGGACTCGGAGGGGCGTGAGACGTTGTTCTCCAAGGCGACGATCTCGACACCGTCGGCCCGCAGGCGTTCGATAAAGCGCCACGTGTGACGATGCCCTTCCCAGGGGATCCACGCGTCGGCCCCGAGGGCGGTTTTGGTGATGCGATCCCGCGGCGGATGGCCCGTGTAGCCTCCGAGGAAGACTTTGTGGACGTCGGCGGCGTCGGAGGTGCGGAAGATGGAGCCAACGTTCCAGAGGCTGCGGATGTTGTGGCAGATGACGTACAGGGGCTCGTCGAACATGGCCCACCATCGTAGCGCATAACGCGCGAGGTCCGCAGTTTTGCAGCCGGCCACGGCGGGCTCCTATACTGAGCTGTCCGAATCATGATCCATCTCGACGGCACGTCCCTCACGATCGAGCAGGCAGCCCGCGTCATTGGCCACGCTGAATCGGCCGTGCCCACCGAGGACGCACGTGAGCGGGTCGAGCGCTGCGCGGCGTTTGTGGAGCAGATTGTCCGTGAAGGGCGCCGTGTCTATGGGATCAACACGGGGCTCGGCCGGCTGAGCATCGAGACGATCCCGCGCGATCAACTCCACCAGCTCCAGCACAACCTGTTGCACAGCCATGCCTGCGGCGTTGGGGAGGAGCTGCCCGCGGACGTCGCCCGTGCCGCGTTGTTGTTCCGGCTCAACACCTTGCTGAAGGGCCACTCCGGCGTTCGCCCCATTGTGGTGGAGCGCCTGACGGCGCTCTTGAACGAGGGCGTCGCGCCCGCCATTCCGCGCCAGGGATCCATGGGTTCCAGTGGCGACCTCGCGCCCTTGGCGCATCTGGCCCTTCTGTTGATCGGCGAGGGCGAAGCCGATGCCCGAGACCGACGTCACACAGGCGCTGAGCTGCTCCGCGAGCTGGGCCTGGAGCCGCTGTCGCTGGCGCCCAAGGAGGGGCTCGCGCTGATCAACGGCACGCAAGTTTCGCTCGCCATGGCGTTCACCGCCTACCGCATCGGCCAGCGGCTTTGGGACCACGCGCTCTTGATCGCCGGGATGGCGCTGGAAGCGGCCGGGGCCCACACCGATCCCCTGGATTCACGGCTCCACGCGCACCACGAGGGCCAGCGCCGCGTCGCCGAGCGTCTCCGCGAGATCACCTCGGGCAGTCGGCTGCTCGACGCCTCGACGGACGTGCAGGATCCCTATTCGCTGCGCTGTCTGCCGCAAATCCTGGGAGCGTGCTGGGAGTCGCTCCGCCACGTCGAGGCCGCGCTGGAGCGCGAGATGAACGCCGTCACCGACAACCCGCTGCTCTTTCCCGAGGCCGACGAGGTCCGTTCGGGGGGCAACTTCCATGGGGCATCGCTGGCGTTGGCGTCGGAGTCGCTCGGGGTGGCGCTCGCCGAGCTGGGCAACGCCGCGGAGCGTCGCACGAACCTCGTGCTCAACCACTCGGATTTCCCGCCGTTCTTGGCACAACAGCCGGGGCTGGAGTCGGGGCTGATGATTGCCCAATACACGTCGGCTTCCTTGGTGGCGGAAAACAAGGCGCTGGCGCACCCGGCGGCCGTCGACTCGATCCCGACCTCGGGCGGCAAGGAGGACCACAACAGCCTCGCCAGCGTTGCCGCCTGGAAAGCCCATCAGATGGCCCAGAACGCGGAATGGATCCTCGCGATCGAGCTCTTGACCGTCGTGGGCGCCCTCGACAACCGCGACCGGCTCAGCATGTCCGATCGCGTCCGCCGCCTGTATGACCGCGTCCGCGAGCGGATCGCGCCGTCCGCGGACGATCAGCCCCTCCACGAGGCTATCCGGAGGGCCCGGGCCATGATTCGCGAAGGAGCGCTCCTGCATGGAAACGGTTAAGTCCGGATTCGTCGGCGTCCTTGGGCGCACCAACGTGGGCAAGTCGAGTTTCATCAACGCCACGTTGGGCAAGAAGCTTCTGATCGTCTCCGACAAGCACCAGTCGACGCGCAACCGCATCCGCTGCATCTACAACGACCCGGACGCGCAGTTCGTCTTGCTCGACACGCCCGGCCTGCACAAGCCCGTGGACAAGCTGAGCAATTACCTCATCAAGCAGGCGTTCGCGGCATTGGCCGACCTCGACCTCATTCTCTACATGGTCGAGCCTTGGGGGCAGATCCCCGACTACGACCGAGAGATGATCAAGCGGATGCGGGGGCTCGACGCGACCAAGTTTCTGCTCATCAACAAGAGCGACACGGCCAAGGGCAACGCCGTCGCCGAGACCATCCACCAGTACGGTGACGTGGATCTGTTCAGCGAGATCGTGCCCATCTCGTGTGCCGACGGCACCAACCTGACCCGCACCGTCGAACTGATCAAGGCTTACTTGCCGGACGGGCCTCGATACTTCCCCGAAGAGACCGAAACCGACCGCGATGAATCCTTCGTGATCGCCGAGTTCGTCCGCGAGGCGATCTATCGCCACACGCGCCAAGAGGTGCCCTACTCCACCTACGTCGATATCGTCGAGATGCAAGAGCGCGAGGGCGGTTCGTTGTTGGAGATTTACGCGACAATCTACGTGGCTCGGAAATCCCAAAAGGGCATCCTGATCGGCGACCACGGCGGAACGATCAAGCGGATCGGCCAAGAGGCGCGCCAGTTGATCGAAACGCTGCTCGGCACCCAGGCGTATCTGGATTTGCAAGTGAAGGTGGCGGACAAGTGGAACAAGGACGAAGCCCACATCGCTCGGTCGCTCGGCAGCTCACGGTCTTGACAGACCGAACTCCAAAAAGATAAATAGGGACAATCAACAAGGAAGACGGCCCACGCATGCCGGCGGTACGCACGGACCTGAGACCCCTATTGCAGCCGATTGTCGATCAAGTAGCCCGTCTGCTCGAGGTTACCGACGCCGGGGTCTACCTCTACGACGCCGAGCGTGGCGTCCTGGAGGTTTTCGTTGATTACTCCGACGTCAGGCCGGACGAGACGATCGTCGGGTCCGAGCTAGCTCTCGGGGAAGGGCTGGCCGGTCGGGCCGTCGCATCTCGAGAGACGGTAACAACCTCAGATTACCATGCGACCGAGAACCGCCCCGACATCTATCGCGACATGCCCTGGGGGCGCGCCATGAGCATCCCCCTAATCGTCGACGACGAGGTGCTCGGGGCGCTGAGCGTGGCCGACACCTCGAAAGAACGAGCCTTCACGGAGAATGAAAAGCGGCTTCTCGACGTCTTCGTCGAACAGGCGTCCGTGACGCTATCCCATGCTCAAAAGCTCATGCAGGAACGTCGTTGGAGCGAATCCCTCCGCCAGCTGAACGAGATCAGCCAGCGATGGCGCCAGCCGGAGACGGATCTGGAGACGCTCCTGACGAAGATCGTGAACGCGACATCCGAGTTGCTCCAATCCACCTACGCCGTTCTCTACCTGTACGACCCTGATAGGCGCAAGCTCACCTTGGCCGCGAGCAATCGTTCGATTACGGACGAGCGCGTCGAGCTCGATCTGGACGAGGGCTTAACGGGACAGGTGGCCAAGTTACGGCAACCGCAATCCGCTCAAGACTATCGGTCGTGGTCCCACCGCACGGAGAAGTGGTCCGGCATTGGCATTCAGGCGGCGTTGGGCGTGCCATTGCTGAGCGGCGATCACCTATTGGGTGTGCTGGACGTCGCGCATACTGAGGAGGGCCAGTCCTTCTCCGACGAGGACGTCCAGTTGCTCCGACTGCTCGCCGATCAGGCCGCTCTCAGCATTGAGCAAGCCCAACGACGAGCCCTGCATCGGCGCTTCCGATCCATTGGCGAACAGATGCTGGACACTCGGCATCAGGCGGACCTGGGTCCCATTCTGGAGAACGTGGCTCAAGCGCTGGAGGAATATTCGCCATTCAAAGCGGTCGCCATTTCGGTCTTTAATCGTCCGCTTCCCATGGATCACGCCGGCTCACCGACGATCCAAGGTATGTATATCGCTGGCGTGTCCTCCGAGAAAGAGGCGGAACTGCGCCACTACGCGAACGAAGGTCAAATTGTTCCGAACGTCCGGATTAGGGATTATGGCCATCGGATCGGCGACGGGTATTACGTGACTCCCGATCATCTCCCCGGAATTGAGCACATGAGCGTATCGATCGACAGCGATTCGGAAGGTCACGAGACCCGTCCGCAATGGGGGGATTATGATAACTTTGTCTACTTTCTCCGTCTGAGCGACCGCGTGATCGGCCGCATCTCGCTGTCCGACCCGGTGAATGGATTGATTCCTACCGCCGATGAGCTGGAGCCCGTGGAGAGCTTCGTCAGTTTCGCAGCTGTGGCCATCCAGCGGGCCCGCTATCAAGAACGTATGGAAACCCTCTACCGCATCAGTCGAGATCTCGGGTCCATCGAGTCGCTGGATACGCTCTATAGCCAGACGTTAGAGCTCCTTCAGGACCTCTTTCCGTTCGACTATGCCGCCATGTTGCGTGCCGATACCGATAGCCGCCAGCTTCACCTCGTCGCCCAGCACGGGCGGGTGCATTGCCCCTATCGCGTTGGCGACCCGATCCCCTTCGAGAAGGGCATCACCGGATGGGTCGCGGAGCACCGCCGCGCCGAACTGATCCATGATGTCTCACAGGACGAGCGCTTTATCCAAGGCGACGTCTCCATGGGAGCCGAACTGACGGTGCCGATCGAATTTGGCAGCACGTTGTTCGGGGTCTTGAACCTGGAGAGCACCCACACGCGCGCGTTTAGCGACGAGGACTGTCATCTGTTGGAGGCCCTGTCCGATCAGATTGCCGTGGCGATCAGCAACCTCCAGCGCCGCGAGCGGCTGGAGGATTTCCAGGCACGACTCCAAGGCGTCTACAGCCTCATGGAACGATTGACGCGGATCGAGGATCTGGACGATCTGTGCGAACAGGGCGTGGATCTCATCCAGGCGAACTTCCCGTACGACTACGTCGTGCTCCTGACATTGGAAGGCGATCGGCTGGTACAGCGCGGCTTCGGCAGCAAGCTGCCCGAAGCGGAGCTGTTGGTGGAGAACTTCCGGCGGCTCGCCCTTGATCAGGGCCTCACCGGCTGGTCGGCTCGACATAAGGAATCCGCGCTGGTCAACGACGTGGCCGCGTCCAAGCACTACATTCCGGGCCATCCCGATATTCGCTCCGAACTGGCCATGCCGATCGTCGAGTCGGGCCAAGTGTTGGGGGTGCTCAACATCGAAAGCACCCACAAGGACGCGTTCTCCCAGGACGATGAGGAGCTGCTCGAGGCCCTGGCCCGTCAGATCGGCGTCGCCATGCGCAGCATCGAACGCCGCACCCGTGTTGAGGAGCTCAACGACTTCCTGCGCGAGTTGAACGAGACCGAAGGCATCAACGCCCTCCTGGAACGCGTGCTGAAGCGCGTCGTCTCCCTGCTGGAGCCGAAGGCCGAAGGCGGCAGCGTCATGTTCTACGACGACGCCAACGATCAGTTCGTCTTCCGAACCGCCGTTGGCCGGGACTTCGAACAGCTACGCCACATCGCCTATCGACCGAGTGAACTGGACGAACTGCTCAACGCCGAGCGCCCCACGTTCCTGACGGCGTCGCACCAACGAGACCATCCCGCGACCGAGCGTTTCCAGGACCAAGGGGTTACGCTCCCGGCTTCGACGATCTCGTTGCCGATTCGGGAACGCGAAACGCGGCAAGTGATCGCCATCCTCCACGTCAACAACTTCCATGAGGAAGGGATTTTCGACGAGTCAGACGCTGACGTGCTGCTCCAAGTGCGCGAGGAGATCACAGCAGCGCTCTTGCGCGCCCGGGATCGGGAGCAACTCCGTGAGCTGGCCACCCGCGATGCGCTGACGGGCGCGTACAATCGCCACTACCTGAACGAGTTCCTGCAGCGAGAGCGCGAGCGCTCGGAGCGCTATGCCCATCCCTTATCGCTTGTGATGGTCGACATCAACGGCTTCTACGAGGTCAACGACCGGTACGGCCACGCCGAAGGCGACCGCATCCTGCGCGAGTTGGCCCAGCTGTTGATCCACAACGTGCGACTCCCCGATCGCGTCGTGCGCTACGGCGGCGACGAGTTCGTCATCGTCATGCCCGAAACCCTTGAGGACGATGCCCGAGAGGCCATGGCACGGGTGGAGCAACTCGTTGACGACTGGGATCCAGGCCTTGACGGCGTGGCGATCGATTTCAGCTTCGGCATCGCCAGTTGGAGGCCGGACACCCCCAAGCGCCCAGAGGAGCTCTTGAACGAAGCGGACGCGTTCATGTACCGTCGACGGACGATGCCCGATCGGCGACGCGCGCGCAAGCGCGAGATCTCGGAGTGCCAGTCCGACAACCCCGACGAATCCACAGGGGGCTCATCCTCCTGACAACGGCTATGGGCGTTGACATCCGCCCCCTGCGGACGCTCGACGACCTGCACGCTTGCGAGAACCTTCAGCAACGCATCTGGGGCTTCAACGATCGCAGCGTCGTGCCACACCATCTGCTGCGGACGTCGATCGACAACGGCGGTCTGCTCCTCGGCGCCGTCGATAACAACGACGTCGTCGGGTTCGTCTTCAGCTTTCCCGGCTACGATGACGTCGCCGACCGCTGGAAGCACTGCTCGCTCATGTGCGGGGTGCTCCTTGAGCGCCAGTACCAGGGCCTCGGCTTCCGCCTCAAGCAGGCCCAACGCGATGCCGTTCGATCGCAGGGTCTGGCGCTGATCACCTGGACATTCGATCCGCTGCAGAGCCTGAACGCCTACTTCAACCTGAACAAGCTCGGCGCGATTGCTCGCCGCTACGAGCGCAACATCTACGGCGACATCCGCGACCATCTCAATCAAGGGCTGGAGACCGATCGCTTCACCGCGGAGTGGTGGCTCGAGCGCCCGCGCGTCGCTCATCGCATGGAAGCCGCATCCGCTCCGTCGACCGATCCCTCCGACGACGGGCGTTCCCTCAATCGGGTCGGCTGGACCGACGACGGGTACCCGCTCAACGAGGAAATCGTCCTTGACCGTGATGATGATCCCATCTGGATCGAGATTCCATCCGAGGTCAACGCCATCAAGGCGGACGACCTGTCTCTGGCCCAGCGGTGGCGCTCCGAGGCTCGCGAGATGTTCGAGCACGCCTTTGCGCAGGGCTACATCGCCGAATCCCTGGTCACCTCGCGCCGCGACGGCCGAAGGCGAAGCTGGTATCGCCTCCAACGATCGTCGCTGGACGGAGTGTTGGATCGGTTCCCCGATTAGCATAGCATCGCTTGGCCGCGCCCCGCCCCGGTTGCCTACAATGGACGCGTTGTGAGGATCGAACGCGTCGAGCTGCGCCGGATTGAGATGCCGCTCGTCAGCCCCTTCGAGACGAGCTTCGGTCGGGAAGTCAACCGCCAAGCGATCCTGACGAGCGTCGACGCCGAGGGAGCGATCGGGTGGGGCGAGTGCGTGGCGAGCGCGACGCCCGGCTATTCCTACGAGACCGTGCAAACGGCCTGGCACGCGCTGCGCGATTTCCTGATTCCCCAGCTCCTGACCGATCCCTTGACCCAGCCTTCGGACTGCCCCGATCGCTGGGCGGCCGTGCGTGGCCATCCGATGGCGAAGGCCAGCCTCGAGGCCGCCGTCTGGGAGGCCTACGCCCGTCTTCACGACATTTCGCTCTATGAGGCACTCGGCGGCGCGGCGACCCGCATCCCGAGCGGCATCAGTCTCGGCATCCAGCCTTCGGTGGATGCGTTGCTCGAGCGGATCGATGAGGCGATCCATGCCAACTACCGGCGCGTCAAACTGAAGATCAAGCCGGGCTGGGACCTCGAGGTGCTCGAGCGCGTGCGACAGCGGTTTCCCGACCTCGACCTGATGGTCGATGCCAATGCCGCGTACGCGGCAACCGATCAAGAACGGCTCCAGGCGCTCGACGCGTACGGCTTGATGATGATCGAGCAGCCCTATGCCGAGGACGACCTCGTCGATCACAGCCGACTCCAGAGCCTCGTCTCCACGCCGATCTGCCTCGACGAAAGCTTGTCGAGCCCCCATGGCGTCCAGCAGGCGCTCGAGTTGGACAGTTGCCGGATCGTCAACGTCAAGCCGGGGCGAGTCGGCGGGCTCACGAACGCGCGCCGCATCCACGACCTTTGCCGCGAGCGTGGCGTTCCCGTCTGGTGCGGTGGCATGCTCGAGACGGGCATCGGGCGGGCGCACAACGTCGCGCTGGCATCGCTGCCCGGGTTCACGTTGCCGCATGACCTCTCCGCCAGCGAGCGCTATTATGATCGGGACGTGATTGAGCCGCCGTTCGAGCTGAACGCCGACGGCACGCTGAGCGTTCCGGAAGGGCCCGGCATCGGGGTCGAGGTCCCACGGGATCGGATCGACGAGGTGACGGCGGAGCGAGCCGTCTTCCAACCATGAGCCGCATCCAGAAGACCGTCGGCACCGTCATCCGCGTGGTCGACTACAGCGACACCGACCAGATCGTGTCGGCGTTGACCCCGGATCGGGGGAAACTGTCGTTCATGGCGAAGGGCGCTCGGAAGTCGACCAAGCGGTTCGGCGGAGCGCTCGATCTGCTGACCCGGAGCGAGTTCGTCTACTACGATCGCTCCGGGCTCAACTCGCTCAACCAGGCGACGCCCATCGACGCCCACACCGCGCTGCAGACCGACTACGACCGCCTGACGACGGCGCTGCGTTGCGCCCGCACGGTCCATCGTCTGCTGGAGGAGGACCAAGAGGCCCTGGACGTCTTTGAGCTCTTTGAGCGCCTCTTGGCAGTGCTTTCCGACGAGGCCCCCACCGAGGCCTTGGAGGTCTATGAGCTGGCGTTCAAGCTGAAGTTGATGCTGCGCCTCGGCTGGGCGCCCATCCTCGACGCCTGCGTCAGCTGCGGCGCCGAGCCGGAGACGCGCCGGTTCTCCCTGGCGATGGGCGGCGTGCTCTGCGAGGCCTGCCACGGCGGGGACGAATCCGACGACATTCCGCTCTCGCCCGGCGCAGCCCGCAGCCTCCACATGGCGCTCAAGCTCCCCTTCGACAAGCTCTCGCGCCTGAAGCTTCCCCGAGGCGTCCTCGACACGGGCACGCGGCTTGTTGACGGCTTCATTGCCCATCACTTGCGGCCGCTGGCAACGCAGAGTCCCAAAAACTCGCGGCGCCGCTAGCGCGGGGAGGGCACCAGTCGACGTCGCAGCGCCTCGCGCAGGCGCGCCCGACGCGTAGCCGATGGCGACTGGAATTGAGGAAAGAGCGGAAGCTGGCGCGACTGAGCGTCGGAAAGGTTGCCCACGCCGACCCCGAGCAGCCGAAAGCCCTGGGCGCCCGGCTCAACACGGTGCTGGAACAGCAGTCGGGCGGCCTCGCGGATCACGCCGACGTCGTCGATCGGCTCGCCCAGCGTGACGCTGCGCGTGACCGTCGTGAAGTCGGCGTAGCGGGCCTTGATCTGGACCGTCCGCGCGCGACGGCCCTCCGCGTGGAGATCCGCCGCCACCTCGTCGGCCAGCTCGTCCAGCGCCCCCAACAGATCCTCCACCTCGCGGCGATCCTCGGCGAAGGTCGTCTCGCGGCTGAGCTGTTTCGGGTCGTGATCCGGGCGAACGGGCCGTTCGTCGATGCCGCGGGCCCGCTGATAGAGCTCGCCGCCCCACTTGCCGAACGCCTCGGCGAGCCGTTGCAGAGACAGCTCGCGCAGCTCGGCGACCGTCGTCACGCCCATGTCGCGCAGCTTGGCCTGCGTGGCCGTGCCCACGCCCGAGAGCTCGCCCACAGCCATCGGCCCGAGGAATCGATCGACATCCTCGGGACGGACGACGACGAAGCCGTCGGGTTTGGCGTGGTCGGAGGCCAGCTTGGCCACGCTCTTGTTCGGCGCGATCCCGACCGAACAGGTCAGTTGTGTGTCCGCGCGGATGCGTCGCTTCAGCTCCCGGCCGAGCCGTTGCGCTCCCTCAAAGTGGGACACCGCGGGCGTGAGGTCGAGATAAGCCTCGTCCAGCGAGAGCGGTTCGACCAAGGGCGTGTAGGATCGCATGGCGTCGCGCAGTTGATGGGAGACCTCGCGATAGTGGCCCATGCGCCCGCGGATGATTTGCGCATGCGGACAGAGTTTGACGGCCCGAGCCGTGGGCATGGCGCTGCGGATGCCATACTGGCGGGCCTCGTACGACGCCGCCGCCACGACGCCTCGATCGGACGGCTGCCCGCCGACGATGACGGGCTGGCCGCGAAGGTCGGGACGGTCGCGCTGCTCCACGGACGCGTAGAAGGCGTCCATGTCGACGTGCAGGACGATGCGATCCATCGAGGCTATTGTACCGACGCCGTCACGGACGCACTCAACACGCGCCCAGTGCCGGACGGACGAACGTCCTTTGGCGGACGGACGGCGACGAGCTACGCTTGGGGCCATGAGTTCTCCACTGGACGTCGACACACTCGGCCTGCAACGGACGCTGACGTGGCCCCGGAGCCGGGACGACGCGGCCGCGTCGCTCGGGGAGCGCAGGGTTGACCTGCTCGGGGTGCCCGTCCATGCTGTTTCCCACGCGGGCGCCCTCCAGCAGATCGAGCGATGGATCCTCGCGCCCGATCGCCCCCGTCTGGTCATGACGCCGGACACGACCGCGTTGATGCAGGCCCAATTCGCCCATGGCCTGCGGCACGCCTACGCGCACGCCGATCTCGTCACGGCCGACGGCACGGGCCTCGTGTGGGCCTCGCGCCAACTCGGTCGTTCCCTTCCGGAGCGCGTAACGGGCATCGACCTGCTTTCCGCGCTGTGTGAGCGCGCCGCTGCCAAGCAGCATCGCGTCTATCTCTTGGGCGGACGTCCGGGCGTGGCCCGGGAAGCGGCCCAACGCCTCCAGCGACGCCACCCCGGCCTGGCGATCGTCGGGACCCAGCATGGCTACTTCGCCGATGATGAGTCCGAGCGTGTTGTGAGCGAGATCAACGCCCGCGAGCCGGATTTGCTCCTGGTCGGTATGGGGGTGCCGCGCCAGGAGATCTGGATGAGCCGCCACGGCCATCGACTGGCCTCGCCCGTGGCCATGGGCGTGGGCGGCAGCTTGGACGTGCTGGCCGGGCGGGTCCGTCGCGCACCGGCCGCTTGGCAGAGCCTGGGCTTGGAATGGCTCTGGCGCGCCGTCCAAGAGCCCCATCGGCTGTGGCGCGCGCGGCGCATTCCCCAGTTCATCGCCCGGATTTTGCGGGAGCGGGCGCGAGTCGCCATTGATATTGATTGACCTCGGGACCGTTCCGACGCCGGCGGCGCGTCAGAGGTAGGAGGCGGACGCGGAGGGCGAGGCTGCGGCGCTCGGTTCGAGCACGTCCAACAGGCTCAGCTGGACGGTCGTTTCGCCGTTCCACGTATCCCGACTCAGCTTGAAGACGACGTCGATACGGGCCTGATCGACGTTGGCCGCATAGGGCCCGTAGGTGAAGCCGATCGCGTCCAGCTCCTGCGAGCCCACGTCGAGCTTCAGCTTCAGGTGCTTGCCGCCTGAGCCCACGGCCCGTGCCCCCAGGACCGTCGCATCGCGCAACAGAAACCGTGGCGATCGATTGCCCATCCCGAATGGCCCGAGCCGGTGCATCTCGTCGTAGAGATCCAAGCATATCTCGTCGGCCTCCAGCTCTGCATCGATGCGCTGGACAGGGTTGGCCAAATCCGCCAGCGCCTCGCGGGCGTACTCGGCGAACGCGTCTCGGAACTCGGGAATGCGGTCCGGCTGGATGGAGAAGCCCGCGGCCATGTGGTGGCCGCCGAAGCGCTCGAACAGCTCGGCGTGTTCGGTCAGGGCCCCGATCATGTTGAACTCGCGGATGCTGCGGCATGAGGCCCGCGCGACGTCGTCGCCCTCGGAGATGAGGATCGTCGGCAGGTGGTAGGCCTCCACGAGATCGGACGCCACGAGGCCAATAACGCCGGGGTTCCAGTCCTCCCCAGCCAGGACGATAGAGCGGTCCTGGTCGAGATCGACGTGGGACTCGAGCTGCGCTTCGGTCTGGTCCCGCAGCGCCTCTTGGGCCTTGCGCCGGTCCTGGTTGTAGTCGATCAGAATGTCGGCGAGGTAGTCCGCCCGTTCGGGATCCTCGGTGGTCAACAGCAAAAACGCAACGCGCGGGTCGCCGACGCGGTTGGCGGCGTTCAGTTTCGGAATGACGATGTAGCTCAGCTGACCGGCCGTCAGCGACGTCACGTCCAAGTCGAGCTTGTCGATCAACACGCGGAGTCCGAGCGTGCCGGCCCCTTCGGCCAACAGATGGAGTCCGCTCTGCACCAGCGCCCGATTCTCCACGCACGTGCCGCGGACCAGCGGGACCAGGTCGCCGACCGTGCCGAGCATGGCCAAGTCGAGGTACGGGCGGACCGCGTCGCGGCCATGGCCCCGGTTCTCGAACAGCGCCGCGACGGTCTGGAAGATCACGCCCACGGCCGCCAAGTGGGCATTGGGATAGCGACACTCGGATTGGCGCGGATTGACAATCGCCCGTGCCGGCGGCAATTCCGCCGGCGGTTCGTGATGGTCGGTTACGACGGTGTCGATGCCGTGTTCGCGCAGCGTCCGAATCTCCTCGACGTCGGATATTCCGCAGTCGGTCGTGATCAGCAGGTCGAACTCGTTCGCGATCAGGCGTCGAATGACGTCGGGACGGAGCCCGTGGCCGCGCTGCCGATCGCCAAGCTCCACTTTGACGTCGCTCGCGCCCAGCTGCCGGAGCGCGCGGTATAATATCGCGGAACTCGTCAGCCCGTCGACGTCGAAGTCGCCGTGGATGAAGATGCGCTCGTCCCGCTCCAGGGCCCGGTCGATCCGCGCCAAGGCGTCGTCGATGCCCCGAAAGTCGAAGGGCGAGGCAAGCGCGGAGAGGTCGTTGCAGAGGAGCTCGTGCGCTTGGCCTTCCTCGCATCGGGAGGCCAATACGCGGGCCAGAGGCCGGGACAAGCCCAGCGATTCGGCCAAGTACGCCACCCGATCGTCCGATACTGGCTCGAAGGTCCAGTGGTTGCCCGAACGGACCAGCGAGCGGGTGGCGATCGGTCTCATGTCCTCACGGAAAGCGGGTTAAGACAGCGCGTTGAGGCGCCGCATCAGACGGGACTTGATGCGGGCTGCCTTGTTGGGGTGAATGACGTTGCGCTGGGCGGCTTTGTCCGCGGCTTTGACGACTTCGGGGATCGCCGCCTGCGCCTCGGCCGTGTCCCCAGCCGCTTCGGCCTTCCGGAAGCGCTTCACGGCCCGACGGAGGGCCATTCGCCGCGCCTCGTTCCGCTCATGGCGCTTCGCGTTCTGGCGGTCGCGTTTCTTCGCCGACTTCAGGTTCGGAATTGCGCATCACCTCGGCATTCGTGTTGATTGGAACAACGGCATGTTAGCCCAAGCCACAAAACGTGTCAACCCCGAAGGGATGGCGCACTTGCGCGCTCATCCCTGCTCTGATAGGCTAAACGGATCGCCACCTCGGCAGGAGGGATTATCGCATGAGCTGCGGCGTCCAGCATGCCCCCGAGTCGACCGACCATGAAGCGGACCTCGACGTCCAGAGCGTCGTCGATCGAGCCGTTCGCGCGTACGAGGCCGGGGCCGATCGGACGATCCAGTTTCCGGAGTTGCGCGAGCCCTACGGCGACACCCGACTGATCGCCACGTTCTCCCACCTCAACCCGAACCTCGCCGTTGACGAGGTCTACGGCAACTACGTGCTCGGCCACGTCGTGCGACGGCTGGGATTGACGAACGACCAAGTCGTCAATGCCGCCTACGACAACATCCATGCGGGCCACGACGCTCCGAAGGGGCATCGCATCCAGTACGTCATTGTCAACGTCGACGTGCTCGACCCTGAGGAGGTCATCCACCTCCAGGACGGCTTCTTCTACGATCCCGACGCTGTCTACAAGAACGGCCAGAACCGCATCAAAAGCGTCCCCGAACAGAACATCGAGGCGTTCCGCCAGCGCTACGACGCGATCGACGAGGTCCTGCAACGCCACAGCGGCAAGGGCGATACCGCCGAGCGCATTGCGGGCGTCCGTCGCGACTTCCTCGGGCTGCTGGAGATCGACGCCGTCCCAGAACGGCCGTTCTCGCGATCCTTGACGCCCATCCTGGCCGACCTGTTGGAAGCGCTTTACGAGACGGGCTATCCCTTCTGGGAGATGCCGGTGCCGAGCGGGCGCGACCGCTACGTGGAGAACACCTTCCTCGTTGAGGGCGTCGACGCTCACGGCCAACGTCGATCGGCCCGCCTGGAGGGAGACGCCTTCGTCTACCCGGACGGCCAGGACGAGCGACGGGTTCACAAGGACGACGTTTTCGACGCCCTACGGAGGTTCCACGTCGTTCCGACGATGCCGCTCGTCATCCTCGCGACGGTGACCGCGCCCCAGATGCCCCATCTGGGCGGCCGCGACTGGATCGAGTACGCCCCGCCGCATGTCGATGCCCAAGCGGAATGGCTCGGGATTGACGAAACGAGCGAGACGCTGATCCTGACCACCGAGGGACACCGCCCGTTGGTAACGTTCCGCCACAATCAGGAGTTTACGGGCTTCCCGGCCATCTATCTCACCTACGGCCCCGAGATCATCCGGCGCGCCTTGGAGGAAGGCTTCCAGGAGCGCGTGGAGTTCAAGCGCGTCGTGTACTGACCCTGGATCGGGCTCTCGATCGGACGCTTGAGCGACGCCGCCGACGGACGATCGTTGAGCGGCGGCCAGCGATCGCCGCGGGTCCGGGCCTATTGATCACTGCACAAGTAGGGTGACTCAATGTCCGCAAGTTTCGCCCACGTCAAGGCAATCGCTTACCCTTTCTTTCGCGGTGATCAGTAAATCTCAGGGTGGCTACGTCGTCTGGCGTTCGATCTCCCGGCCCTGCTCGCGGGCCAGCTCGATCAACCGCTGGGGCAGCGTGAACGGACCGACGTTCTCGTCGACCGAGCGGAGCTCCTGCACGTCGCGGGCCCCGAACTCCTTGAGTTGATCCAGGACGGCCTGGACCAAGCGCTCGGGAGCCGACGCTCCCGACGTGACGCCGACGGTCTCCACGCCTTCCAGCCAATCCGGGTCGATTTCCGAGGCCCAGTCGATGCGTTGCGCCGGCGCGCCGTACTGCTCGGCCACCTCGCGCAGTCGGTTCGTGTTCGAGCTTTCCGAGGAGCCGACAACCAGGACAAGGTCCGACGCCTCGGCTAGATCCTTGACGGCGGCCTGGCGATTGTCGGTCGCGTAGCAGATCGTGGAGTTCTTCGTCGGCGGCTCCTTCAGCTGAGGGAAGCGACGCTTGAGCACGTCACGGACGTTACGGACGTCGTCGACCGACAGCGTCGTCTGCGTCACGCAGGCCACATGGTCCGGATCGTCGACACTGAGCGCTTCCGCCTCCTCGACGGTTTCGATGAGGTGGGCATCGCCGTGGTCGATGTTGCCGAGAATGCCGCGGGGTTCCGGGTGATCGTGGTGGCCCATGACGATCACGGTGTAGCCCTTCTTCGCGAACCGCCCCGCCCAGTTGTGGACGTTCGTCACGAGCTTGCACGTGGCGTCGATGACGTCGATGTTGCGCTCGTGGGCCTTGTCGTAGTCCGACGGCGGTGAGCCGTGCGCGGAAAAGACGGCCACGCTGCCCTCCGGAATCTCCTCGATCTCCTCGACAAAGATCACGCCGCGTTGCTCGAAGTGCTCGATCACGGAGCGATTGTGGACGATGGCGTGCTTCACGTACAGCGGCGTCCCACAGAGATCGAGCGCATGATCGACGATCTCGATCGCGTTCTCCACGCCTCGACAGAAGCCGCGCGGCCGAGCGGTCAACACCTGGAAGTCAGTCATGGGGCCAAGCCTATCAAACTCGGACCATTCGAGTCCATGATCCAGGTCAACGCTCGCTAGAGCTCGACCTTGTTGACGGTGTCGCGCACCAACTCGGCCGCGTTGTCCAACTGCGCGCGCTCGTCGTCGCTCAGCTCCAGCTCGATGATCTGTTCGGCGCCGTTCTCGCCCAGCACCACGGGCACGCCCATGAACAGATCGCTGATGCCGTACTCGCCTGTCAGATACGCCGCACTGGGAATGATCCGCTTCTCATCTTTCAGGATCGACGCCACCATCGCCGCGGCGCCGGCCGAGGGCGCGTAGTAGGCGCTGCCCTCACCCAGGAGGCCGACGATCTCCGTGCCGCCCTTGCGGGTACGCTCGATCAGCCGATCGATCTGGTCGCTCGTGAGCAGCTGCGTGATCGGGATGCCGGCCACGCTGGCACAGCTCACCAACGGAACCATCCCCTGGTCGCTGTGGCCGCCGATAACCTGCGCGTCGACATCGCGCATCGACAGCCCCGTCTCCATGGCGATAAACGTGCGGAAGCGCGTCGAGTCGAGCGCGCCCGACTGGCCGATGACGCGCTCCTTCGGAAATCCGCTCAGCTCGTAGGCCGCGTAGACGATGGCGTCCAGGGGATTCGTCACGACGACGAGGATCGAGTCGGGCGAATAGTGGACAACCTGTTCGGTGACGGACTTAATAATGGCGGTGTTCTTGCTGATGAGGTCCTCGCGAGTCATGCCGGGCTGCCGCGGCAGGCCGGCGGTGATGACGACGACGTCGGATTCGGCGGTGTCGGCGTAGTCGCTGGTGCCGGTCAGCTGAGCGTCGAAGCCGACCAAGGGCGCCGACTCCATCATGTCAAGGGCCCGGCCCTTGGTCGGGTCCGCTTTCTCGGGAATGTCGACCATGACGACGTCGGCCAAGTTGGCCTCCGCAATGCGCTGGGCGGTCGTCGCGCCGACGAACCCTGCGCCGACAACGGTCACTTTGCGTCGCACTCGGGTCACGCTCCTCCAGATTTAAGGGGTGAAGTTGGCACACAAACGCGCAATATGTGCAGGTAGCGTAATGGACGACGCTGTCGCCCTGCAACCGGTTGCAGGGCGGCCCCAAGTCCGGTACACATGCCCGCAGACATGGCCACCATCGACAGCCAGACCCAGCGGTCGCTCGAGTCGTTCAGCGACACTCTGAACGAGCAGCTGGACGGGGAATTGGCCGCGCTGGTGCTGTTCGGCAGCGCCACCGGGTCACACTACGCGGAGGACTTCTCCGACGTCAACGTGCTGATCGTCCTGGATCCGCCCTCGACGACCGCGTTGGCGACGATCCGCTCGGCACTTGCGGACCACGATCCGGCTCCGATTGATCCGCTCATCGTCGCGCAGGACGAACTGGCCCAACTCCCCGAGGCGTTCCCCATCGAAACGGCCGACCTGAAGGCGGCCCGGCGCGTGCTATGCGGAGACGATCCCATCCAAGACCTGGATGTGCGCTCAGACGCCGTTTGTCGCCAACTGACGACGGAGCTGCTCGGCAAGACGATGCGGCTGCGCTCGGTCTACGCCCAGGCCCGCAAGCCAAGCGACCAGCAACTCCGCACGATGCTGAGCCAGGCCGTCAGCCCCTTCAGCGCCCTCATGCGGGCGCTGCTGTACGTGGGCGACGCGCACTTCGCCGAGTTCGCCCCGCCCCGGGAGTTCCTCGAAGTCGTGGCCCAGCTCGAGGACGGCTTCGGCACGGAGCTGGAAGGGTTCCGGCAAGCCGCGCTCATCCGCTCGGGCACCGAGACCCCAGATGGGGCCGAGCTGACCGAGATCTTTGCCACCGTGCTCGCGGATGCGCAGCAGCTGCAGCGCATCGCCCAAACGCTGCAATCGGAGACGCCATGATCGGCCTGCTGATCTTGGTCCTGCTCGTCGCTCTCGTGGGTTTTATCTATCTCCGACGACCGGGCGGTCGCGGGTTGTTCGGCGGGCAAATGGGGGGCCGGGCATCCAAGCGTAAGAGCAGCACGGTTGTCGACCCATCCTCGAGGACTGGCGGGCCGTTCAGCGCAGCGGCGTTCGGCGGATTCGGCGGCGCCTACCGTCGTCGCCCCGATACGGATTAGGCGCGATACTCCTTCATGGCCCGATCCATCTCGCGCTCCTGCTCCTTGCGCTTGATCTTTTCGCGCTTGTCGTACTTGCGCAAGCCTTTGGCCACCGCCAATTCGACCTTCGCGTAGCCGCGCTTGAAGTAGACCTTGAGCGGAATGAGCGTGTAGCCCTTCTCCTGAGTTTTGCCCACGAGCCGAGATATCTCCTTTTTGTGCAGCAGTAGCTTGCGCGTGCGGCGTGGCTCGTGATTGAAGCGATTGCCCTCCGTGTAAGGAGCGATGTGGACGTTGTGCAAGTACACCTCCCCCTCGCGCACGGTGGCGAAGCCGTCTTTGAGCGAGCAGCGCCCCTGGCGCAGGCTTTTGACCTCGGTGCCGGTCAATACCAAGCCTGCCTCGTAGGTCTCTTCGATCTCGAAGTCGCGATGCGCGGTTCGATTCGTGGCAACGGGACGGCCCATCGCTATCCACTCCAAGCGCTTCGGTATTGGCGTTCAGCAATCAAAAGGGGTTGCAGGCGGGACCGGGTGAACGGCAGAGGACTTGAACCTCCGACCCTCTGCACGTCTAGCAGACGCTCCGCCCATCGAGCTTCGGCTGAATTGCTTTGACAGAACTCCTGTCAAACAGAGGTTCCTAACTTGAGAAGGCGTTTGACTCTCTTTTGCCTTCCCACCCTTATCATGCAGGCGGACTCCCCCATCGTCAAGGCCGATGGGTCCAGTCGTTCTTCGATCCCCCGAACGACAAAGAGTAACTGTCAAATGCACTTGCAAATAAGATGAGCGCTTCAGGAACCGTTTAGAGCGAAAGCTCGTTATACACGCTAGTTTGCACTGTCATAGCATACAGCAACCTATCATTTGTACAGTGAGCTCGCACCGTGGTGCCTTCCGAACGTAACTCTCACCGCTGGCTTCCGACTCGACCGGTTAGCAGGTCACCAGCTCGGCCCGTTAGCAGTCTCAGTTGCGAGGCGGACAGCTAGGTTGGATATCTCACAAATCTCACAAGGGAAGCGAATGACGGGTGGCCTGTTCGGCTGCCGTTAATATGTAGATAACAGACCAAGATGTTCAGGGGGTCTCAATGGATATCGCGTAAAAGCTCATTTTCGACACATATAGCCCGAGAAAGCGAGATGCCGTTTTAAGCCTTCCCCAAGACGGCTAGCAGTAGAAAAGCGACTCAGTAGGCTCTCATTTTGATCGACGCCGCCACCGACTATTGTCTAACACAAAAAGTGCAGCGCTATTATCATGAGAACAAACAGCACAGCTACAAACTCGTTAGATCAAAGTGACTTGGCAGAGAACCGATCCGCACGGATCCAGCGTTTTAGCCCCTGGCCGTAAGCCGACTGGGCCGAACGAGCTGCACGTCGGCTTCCGGGAGCGTGATGGGGTTGTTTATGGAGCGTGGCTTATGGTTGGGCCGTTTTCCTGGATGGGTGTCAACATATGCGGGCTTTGGTGGGCGGTGGAGGACTTGAACCTCCGACCTTCTGCACGTCAAGCAGACGCTCTGCCAACTGAGCTAACCGCCCACGATGTGGCGTGGAGGCGGCGCCCGGAATCGAACCGGGGTATGAGGGCTTTGCAGGCCCCTGCCTTACCACTTGGCGACGCCGCCCAGTGCAGTGAAATTATAGATCGCGCCCCGTGAGCTGTCAACGTTTGCGCGATCTATCCGATCTCTTGAACGGGATGGTATCACTGGGCTACGCTTGATCCATCTTAAAGAGGTGATCGTCCCATGCGACGACGATGGCTCGGAATCGGATTGCTCGGCATGCTGGCACTTGGCCTCCTACTGGCCAACCCGGCAGGCGGCGCGCTCAACGAGGCCAACGCCGCGGCCCAAGACACGTCCAGCCCCGGCGACGTGACGCTGACGGTCTATCAAGACCAGAACCTGGCGCTCATCGCGGACAGGCGCCAGCTGTCGCTGCGCGAGGGCCTGCAAAACTACGAACTGGGCGGCCTCAGTTCGGACATTCTGCCGGACACCGTTGACGTCAACGTGCCCGACGCGTCGGAAGCGATCCAGCTCATCGAACAGCGGCTGCGACGCTCGGCGGTCTCGCCAGATCAGCTGTTACGGGACCATATCGGCGATCAGATCGAGGTCGTCGCCCCGGACGGGTCCGGCTCGTATCGCGGAACGCTGATCAGCGCCAACGACGGGATTACCCTGAAGGATGACATGGGCCGTCTGCACGTCATTCGCGATGCGTCCCGCATCACGTTCCCGGAAAGCTCGTCCGTGCAGCCGTCGGACGCGGGCCCCGAGCTCCAGCTGCGGATGCAGAGCCCGTCGTCCGGAACGGAGGACGTCCAGCTCCGATACCTGAGCGAGGGGCTCAACTGGTCCTCCCACTACAGCGCCACGTTGAGCGAGGACCGCAGCCGCTTGACCCTGAAAAGTTGGGTCTCGTTGGAGAACAACGCCGGGCTTGAACTGAACGACGTGACGCTGCGCCTGCTGGCCGGCGAGGTCAATCGCGAGCGGACGGACCGAGTCCGCGCTATGGCCGAGGACGCCGCCGCGCAGGCCAGCGAATCGCAGAGGTTCGAGGGGCAAGCCGCGTTCGAGTATCAGCTCTACACGCTCGGCCGACCGGCGGATCTGCCCGCCGGCGAGAGCGTGCGCCAGGCGTTTCTGCCGCCGTTGACGGTCGAGCCCACGGTGGACTACATCTACGATGGGGAACGCCAAGACGGCATCCAGGTCTGGGTAGAGACCGCCAACGACAACGAGGCCGCCAAGGCGTTGCCGGCGGGCTCGGTGCGCATGTATCAAGATCGCGAGGGCGACGCGATCTTCATCGGCGAGGACCGCATGCCGTCCACACCCGTCGGCGAGACGATTCGGCTCCACGCCGGCCAGGCGTTCGATCTCCGCGGGGAACGGGTCCGGACGGAGCGCGAGCAACTGGGCGAGCGCCAGGCTCGCGAGTCCTACGAGATCACGCTGACCAACCGGAAGGCCGAAGAGGTCGAGATCGAGGTCCGCGAGCACGTCCGCGGCGACTGGACCATCACGCGCTCCTCGCTGCCGTTCGAGAAGCTGGACGCGCAAACGGCCACGTTCGACGTCACGGTCCCGGCCGAGGACGAGACGACGTTGTCGTATACCGTCGAGTTCGACTACTGACGTTGCTCGATTCGCGATCGATCGAGCGCCGGCATGTTCGCCTCTGCGCCTAACGGACGAGAGCGCTCGTTGCGGGGCATGATCCGGGCCATGTCACATCGTCGTCGCGGGACGGTCCCCACAGACAGAGGGTGAGTTATCGTGTCGTTCGATCCGTCGGACCCGTACCACATCGACCTGGACAAGTACGTCAAGGCCGTCGAACGCGCCCTGCCCCAGTTGTCGGTGGACAATGGAACCGTTCGCTTCGAGACGCTCTGGCTGGAGACGGCCTTGCCGGAGGACTTGCTGTTGGAGATCCTCGCCAATTACGAGCTGGAGCTGCCACCGAACGTGGACAAGATCGTCTCCGACCGCGGGACCGTCCTGCACGAGCGAAGCGACAACGGCTCGGCGTCGTCCCTTGACGGTTCAGAGGAGAACGGGGTAAACTAACGCCATCATGGCGAACGTGTGCCCACGGGACGTTGCGCCCCCAGATCGACGCGAAGCTCTCGGGCCGCTGGCCCGATGTCAGCCCCTCCTTACGGACTTCCGTCGATAACGTTCGCCCACGGGTGGCCGTTGTCGAGTGGCGCCCGCCGAGGCTCGCAGGACCGACTCACAGAGGACCCATCGAGGTGACGCACCGTGGCGCAATCCTACGACTTCAACCGAATCGAGCAGAAATGGCGTGACTATTGGCGCGAACAGGGATTTTTCCAAGCTGACCTCAACGACCCGTCTCGCAAGTTCTATTACCTGAACATGTTCCCGTACCCGTCGGGCGAGATGCACGTCGGACACGGCCGCAACTGGCTCATCGGCGACGCGATCTGTCGCTATCGCCTCATGCAAGGCGAGAACGTCCTCAATCCCATGGGGTACGACGCCTTCGGCCTGCCGGCGGAGAACGCCGCCATCGATCGCAACATCCATCCCCGAGACTGGACGTATCGGAACATCGAAAAATTTCGCGAGCAGTTCCGGCAATGGGGCGTGGAATTCGACTGGGATCGCGAGTTTGCCACGTGCGATCCGGAGTACTACAAGTGGAATCAGTGGCTGTTCATCCAGTTCTACAAACGCGGCTTGGCCGACCGGAAGGCCGCGCTGGTCAACTGGTGCCCCGGCTGCGAGACGGTGCTTGCCAACGAGCAGGTGGTCGATGGGGAGTGCGAACGGTGTGATTCGCCCGTCGACAAGCAGAACTTAACCCAGTGGTTTTTCAAGATCACCGACTACGCCGAAGAGCTCCTTGACGACCTGGACAAGCTGGAGGAATGGCCCGAGCGGGTCAAGACGATGCAGCGGAACTGGATCGGGCGCAGCGAGGGCGCGCTCATCCGCTTTCCCGTCGACGGCCAGGATCACGAGCTGGAGGTCTTCAGCACTCGTCCGGACACGACCTACGGCGCAACGTTTATGGTCCTGGCGCCGGAGAACCCGCTCATCCCGGAGCTCACGACCTCAGAACGCGAGGACGCCGTGTCGGCGTACGTCCAGCAGGCGTTGGCCGAGAGCGAGGTCCAGCGCCAGCAGGCCGAAGGCCCCAAGACGGGCGTGTTTACGGGCGCCTACGCGATCAACCCCGTCACCCACGAGCGCGTTCCCATCTGGGTGGCGGACTACGTCCTGATGGGGTACGGGACCGGAGCCATCATGGCCGTTCCGGCCCACGATCAGCGCGATCTGGACTTCGCCCGCGCTCACGACCTCAAGGTCGTTCCCGTCGTTCAGCCGGAGGGCGAGCCCCTCGACGGCGAGACCATGACCGAGGCGCACGAAGCCGCCGAGGGCGTCATGGTCAACTCCGGCCCGTTCAATGATCTGGCGGCCGGTGCCGACACCATCCGTCGGTTTATCAAGGACTTCGAACAACGCGGGATCGGCGAGCATCAGGTCCACTATCGCCTGCGCGACTGGCTGATCAGCCGGCAGCGCTACTGGGGCACGCCCATTCCGATGGTCCATTGTGACCGTTGTGGCGTCGTCCCCGTGCCTGAGGACGAGCTGCCTGTCGAGCTGCCCGACGTCGAGTTCATCGGCAAACAGGGGTTGGCCGACATTGAAGGGTTCGCCGCGACGACATGCCCGGAGTGCGGCGGTGAGGCCCAGCGCGACACCGACACCATGGACACGTTCGTCGACTCGTCCTGGTACTTCCTGCGCTTCGTCTCGCCGCACGACGACGACCAGATCTTCGACACGGAGCGCGTCAACCAGTGGCTGCCCGTCGACCAGTACGTCGGCGGCGTGGAGCACGCCATCCTCCATCTGTTGTACGCGCGCTTTGTCACCAAAGCCCTGCGAGACATGGGCCTGCTCAACTTCGGCGAGCCGTTCAAACGACTGTTCACCCAGGGCATGATCACGCACTTGGCCTATCGCTGTCGCGACTGCGGTTGGGTCCCGCCGCAGGAGCTCGACGAGGCCCAAATGAAGTGTCCCTACTGTGGGCGGGCTTTGGCCAGCGAGATCGCCAAGATGAGCAAGTCCAAAAAGAACGTCGTCTCGCCCGACGAGATCATCGACAGCTACGGCGCCGACACCGAGCGGCTCTACACGCTGTTCATGGGCCCGCCGGAACGCGACATCGAGTGGACCGACGATGGGGTGCGCGGCGCGTTCCGCTACCTGAACCGACTGTGGACGCTGATCCAGAGCCACCTGGATGGGATCTCCACAGCCCCGGACGAGAGCGTTGAGACGGAGGCGCTCTCCGAGCGCGATCGCCAGCTCTGGCGCACCGTCAACGAAAAGATCCAGTCGGTCACCGAGGACATCGAAGGGTTCCACTTCAACACGGCCGTCAGCGCGGTCATGGAGCTGACCAACGAGCTCTCGGACTACATCCACCGCACCGGCGAGGCCGAAGCGAACCAGACGCTGGTTCGTCAAGCCGCCGAGACGCTCGTGCTGCTCGTCTCGCCGATGACGCCGCACATCGCCGAGGAGCTGTGGCGCGTCATGGGCCACCAGGAGTCCGTGCTGACCCACGGCTGGCCGTGCGTGGATGAGGACGCGCTGGAACGCTCGCAGGTGGAGATCGTCGTGCAGGTCAACGGCAAAGTGCGCGAGCACTTGACGGTGCCCTCTGACGTGGGCGAAGACCGCGACGCCCTGGAGAAGCAAGCCCTTGCGGCAATCGAGGATCGACTGGACGGCCAGAACGTGCGAAAAGTGATCGTCGTGCCCGGAAAGCTCGTCAACGTGGTCGTCGGCTGATCGCCACAGCTCTCAGTATGCCTCCCGGCGCATGACGAGCGGGGAGGGATGTCCGTGGGTCGGCGACGCCCGCTCGCCGGGATCGCTGCCGCATGGATATTGGGAGTGGCGCTCGGACACGCCGCTTCGCCCACCCCAGCCATCGTCTGGGGAGCCGGGACCGTGTGTGTCGCTTGGGCAGCGGCCCTGTTGCGTGCTCACCGTGCCCATTGGCATGCGGCCGTCTACGTCCTCGTCATCCTGCTCGGCGCTCTGGCCTACGACGCGTCCCGCCTTCCGACCGAGCGCCTCCATCCACGCCTCGGCGAACTGGACCGCGTCCAGGGCGTCGTCACCACCTTTCCCACGCGGACGGCAGAGCGGACGGAGTTCGTGCTCGACAGCGAACGTCTGCCGGGCGGCGTCCTCGTCCGATATTGGCACCGAGACACCGACGACGTCGTCGATATCGACCACGGCGACCGACTGACCGTCCACACGAGCGTCGAAGTGCCTCCGAGGTTACCGGGGTTCGACTACCGCAGCTACCTCACCACGCGCAACGTCTGGGGCGTTGCCGGGGCATGGAACGCCGGCCAGATTGAGGTTCGAAGTCACGACCGCGGGCATCCGTTGCTGAGCTGGGCGCATCACGCGCGCCGCGATCTGTTCGCGGCCATCGACGCCCACTTGGCCTCGCCTGGCGACGCCTCATCCGCCCGGAGCAACCTGCTAAAGGGCCTGTTCTTCGGCGAGCGCTCCTACATGAGCGATCGGCTCGAGGGAACCTTTCGCGACGCCGGCGTCATGCACGTGCTGGCTGTGTCTGGGCTCCATCTGGCGATTCTGCTCAGCCTCGGCTGGCTTGCGCTGCGCCGCCTGGGCCGGAGCGTCACGCAGACGTATCTCATTCTGATTCCGCTCGTGGTGCTTTACTTGGCGCTTGTCGGCTTCAAGTTGAGCCTGCTGCGCGCGTCGCTCATGCTGGCGTTCGTCGCGCTCGGCTGGGTCGTTGCGGAGCGGGGCTGGATCCTCAAGCGTTGGGTCGACTCCCTCCAAGGGCTCAGCGCCGCCGCGCTCGTCATCCTGATCGCGCATCCGCCGACGCTGTTCAACGTCAGCTTCCAGCTCAGCTTCTCGGCAACCGCGGGGATCCTCATCGTCCTGACGTCGACGCTGCCGACATTGTCGTCCTGGCAGCAGTCGCTGAGGCACCGCTGGTCGGTCGAGGCAAGCCGGGTCCGACGCTGGGCGTTTGCGGGCGGGCAGCGCCTGGCGATGTTGGGGCTCATCACCGTGGCTGCCCAGCTGGCGGTCGCTCCGGTGATCGCGTGGCATTTCGACCGCCTCTACGTGGGCGCCTTCTTGGCCAATCTTGCCATCGTTCCGCTTGCGACGATCACGCTCTGGATCGGCGTCGCCTTCCTCGCTCTGGCGGCGCTCGGGCTCGGCGGCATGGCTGGCACGATCAGCGCCGCTCTCGGCCTCTTATTGGGACTTTTGATCGACACAGCCGCTGGCTTCGCGAGCTTGCCCTGGACTTACGTCGTCGTGGACCCGATCACGCTGTTGGGCCTCTTGGTCCTTGTCCCGATTTTCTTGACCCCTTGGACCACCGAGCTCCTGGGCGGACGATACGGCCGTGCCCGTCCGTCCATCAACTTATTCATCAACCTAGTTGCCAATCGCCTGACGGGCTTCCGATCGACGATCGCATCGCTGCGACAACGGGTCTGACCCAAAGCTCCATCCAACCTAGCCCGAATTGACGGCTTATCGTCTCCTCGTCCCTATCATCTCGCCGCTAGCTGACGTCACGACGGTTGTGTTCAGGATCGGGCCCGGTGACATGCCTTGACAGGCCGCTCGAGATCGTCATCATGCGCGGTAGGGAACGCCGATGTTGAAGCAGACTTACTTTGCCCAGCTGGACAAGGTTCCGTCCGAGCCCGTGCTGATCGACGTAACTCGGAAATCACCCTGGTTCTTACGGCGTGACCAACGGGACCGGCTTGATCGGAAGCCGGAGTTGGCGCCGTCGGCGGATCTGCTGGGCGAATTCATGGATGCCAAGGCGGAGCTGAAACGGGACGGAGTTCCCGACACCCGCGCGCACAATCAGGCCTTTGAGGCCGTCAACTACCGGGAGCGATTTGTCGCTCAAATTCGGCAAGACAGCAGCGCTTTAAGGACGCTGGCCGAACTGGCTAGACAAAGTGCCCACCGAGACGTCTATCTGGTCTGCTATTGCGCGGCCGATAAGGCTTGCCATCGCCACCTGCTGATCGAGCTCGCGCAGACGCTGCGGGGCTGACGCTCCCGATCAGCTCCCCGGAGTACGCATCCCAGTCCTCCCGTTGACATCGCCGTGACACGATCCTCGCCATGGGCTAAAGTGGCGCGCCCATGGGACAAGCACCTCCGCCATCCGTCCCGACGCGCCGCGTGTTGAAGCGCTGGTGGCCGCTGGCGGCCAGCTGGATGCTCATGGCGGTGGAGCTTCCCTCGGTGAGCGCAGTGATTGCGCGCCTGGCGAACCCCGAGGTCAGCTTGGCCGCCTACGGCGGCGTCGTCTTTCCCCTCTCGCTCATCATCGAGTCGCCCATCATCATGCTGTTGGCCGCCTCGACGGCGCTCAGCAAGGACTGGGCCAGCTACCTCAAGTTGCGCAAGTTCATGATGCTGGCGGGCGCGTCGCTGACGACCATCCATCTGCTGATTGCTGCCACGCCGCTCTACTACATCGTTGTGGAAGGGATCATCGGAGCACCGGCCGAGGTGATCGGGCCTGCCCGAATCGGCCTGCTCATCATGCTCCCCTGGTCGTGGTCCATTGCGTATCGACGGTTCAATCAGGGCGTGCTGATCCGCTACGATCAGGCGCCCGTCGTCACGCAGGGGACGCTCTGTCGGTTGGCAGCGCTCGGGGGCGTGTTGGGGATCGGCTACGCCGTGGGAACCTGGCCCGGGATCGTCGTCGGTTCCAGCGCCGTCGCGGCGGGCGTCATCGCGGAAGCCGCGTTCATCGGCTGGCGCGTGCAGCCCCTATTGGCCCGGCGACTCTATCCAGAGACGCCCACCGAGACGCCGCTGTCCTATCGCGAGTTCGCCCGATTCTACGTTCCCTTGTCGCTAACGTCGCTCATGAACCTGATGATCAACCCGCTCGGCAGCGCGATGATCAGCCGCATGCCGGACGCGCTCATGTCGCTGGCCGTCTGGCCCGTCATCCAGGGCCTGCTGTTCCTGTTGCGCAGCCTCGGGTTCGCATACCAGGAGGTCGTCGTCGCGCTGCTCGACGAGCCCGGCTCGGCGTTCACGCTGCGGCGGTTCACGATTGCGCTCAGCGCGATCTTGACGCTCGTGATGGCCCTGATCGCCGCGACGCCGTTGTCGTGGCTGTGGTTCCATACGATCTCCGGACTGCGCCCCGAGCTGGCCGCGCTCGGCGGGTCGGCCCTGTGGATCGGGATTCTCATGCCGGCGATCAGCGTGTGGCAGAACGCGCTCCAGGGGTTGCTCGTCCACAGTCGTCGAACGCGCGGCGTCAGCGAGGCCGTAGCGATCTTTCTGCTCAGCGCCGGCGTCGTGCTCGGGATCGGCGTCGCGCAGGGCACGATCACCGGACTCTACATCGGCGTCGGTGCGTTCGTCGTCGGGGGCCTCGTCCAAGTGGCCTGGCTCCTCTGGCGCGGCCGATCCGCCTGGGCGGCCATCTCGCGCCGTGACGCCGGCTCGTCGGCCGAGCCGACTCATGTTGCCTCCGGTGCCGACTGATGGGCTAGGATGCTCGCGGTATGACCAAAGCGAACGCGTTGGTGATGAGCGGCGGCGGGGCCCGCGGTGCGTTCGAGGTCGGCGTTGTCGACTACCTCGTCCACGATCAAGGACTGGACTTCGACGTCATCACGGGCGTCTCCGTGGGGGCGCTCAACGCCGCAATGCTGGCCCAAGCCGACGGCGTCGACGAGCTCTCCGAACAAGTGGAAACCCTCAAAGACGTCTACTTCGGCATCCGTAGCTACCGGGACGTCTTCCTCAAGCGCGGCATTGCGCGGCTGCTGGAGCTGCCGGCCGATCTGGATCATCTGCTGAGCGGGATCGGCTCCCACGCCATCTACGATCCCGCGCCCTTGAAACGCCTGCTCGAGAGGCACCTCGACGCCGAGCGCCTCCACCAGGGCTCACGCGACCTGCGGGTCGGCGTCGTCTCCCTGGACCGGGGCGACTACGTCTCCGCCAGCGGTCAGGATCCCGACATCCAGCACTTCGTCTTGGCCAGCACTGCCATCCCCTGGATCTTTCCGCCCGTCCGAGTTCGCGGCGAGCGCTACATCGATGGCGGCACGCGCAACATCGCGCCACTGGGGGACGCATTCGACGGCCTGGCGCACGTCGACAGCGCCCCGGATCGGGCAAAGCGGGCGTTCGTCGTGCTGTCTACGCCTCGGCATCTGCCTTACGTGCAGGGGGAACGCGACCTCATCGATCTGCTGGAGCGCAGCGTCGACATCATGATGGCCGGGGTGACGCATCACGACCTGGAACACGCGCGCCAAATCAACGATGGGCTGCGTCTGGCGCGCCAGTGCGGCTGGGATCGGGAGACGATGGCCGAGCGCGGCCTCGATTGGCTCGCGGACAAGGTCGAAGCGGACTTGGTGGTCTTTGAGCCCGAGGTGCCGCCCGTCGGGCTGCTTGACTTCAACCCGGACGGCATTCGCGAGGCGTTCCTGGCCGGGCGTCACGTCGCCCAGCAGGTCATGACGGACGATTCGTCGAACACAGAATAGTAAAGAGGGGCTTGGCCGTTTTGGGAGCGTCGCTGAGCAAAAATCTGCGCAGAGGCGGGGCACGCAGCAAAACTCTGGCGACGCCCGACCCACACGGGGCAAGGAGGGGACCCCGCACGGGCCACCAAGCCCTCTTCCAGGAGGTGACTCCTAATCATCATCTTTGCCGGTCGCCCGGCAAATCCAAAGGACGTAGTTGCGTTCGAGAGCGGACGTTGGTCCAGTCCGCAGCGGTCAGCGAGGTCTTGCAAGCGATCCTCGTCCTTGTGACAATGTTTTGCATGGCACAGCGAGCCCATGTGATCATTTCCGGCCGGGTTCAAGGCGTCAACTTCCGCGCGGCCACCCAGCGATACGTCCAGCCCCTGGGCATCGAAGGGTTCGTCCGCAACCTCCCTGACGGGCGGGTGGAAGCCGTCTTCGAAGGCGACGACGCGAGCGTCCAGCAGGCCATCGACTGGTGCCATACGGGACCGCCAGCTGCCCACGTCGATCGCGTCGATGTGGACTGGCAGGCGCCGACAAGCGAGTTTTCCGGGTTTGCCATTCGAGGATAGGAGCGTACGCAATGGGTGCCACTTCAGAGGACGAACGGTTTTCCTTCCACCGGTTTGCGCGGCAATCGTTCTACGAGGCGGTCAACGCCCGCTTGGTCGATCTCGCCAACGTCGACACGCGCAAGTGCGTGCTCGATCTCGCTTGCGGCACGGGGGCAGTCACCCAGCTGATTCTGGACAAGCTCCAAGGGCTGCGCGACCGTTGTGTGGTCGCCATGGATGCGTCAACGGAAGCCTTGGAGATTGCGGGACGCAACCTCGCCGAGCGCCGCAACGCGACCGTCGAGTTCATTCAGGGCCGGGCGGAATCGCTGTCCGACTCGGTGCAGCGCCGCGTGGACGCCGTCATCTTCTGCAACGCCATCCACATGATGGAAGAAAAGGACGCGATCGTCGGCGAGGTCAACCGGGTTTTGACCCCCGGCGGCGTCTTTGCCTTCAACACGACGTTCTTCGCGGGCGCGCAGCCCTCGGAGACGGAGCTATTCTATCGGCGCTGGATGATGCGCGCGGTGCGCTATCTCAAGCGCCAGTACGGCCTCAAGCCGGACCGAGAGCGGGTGACAGCCCGGCAGCCGCTCGGCGTGGAAGGGTACGAGGCACTTCTCAAGCGGCAGGGCTTCGACGTCGCGGAGCGCCGCCTCGAGACGGTCAATGTGCCGTTGGAGGGGTGGTTGGGCATCAGCCAGTTCCGCGACTTCGTCCAAGGAGCGCTGCCGGGCGTCCCCTTGGACGAAGCCGTGGAGGCGCTGCAAAGCACGGTTTCGCAAGTGTTTGAGGAAATGGATATCGAGTCCGTTCCCCGCCTATGGCTGCAAATCGTGGCCGTTCGGCCCTCGAGCACAGCCTGACGAGGGCGGATCAATCGTCGGACGTGTCACTTCTTGTTGGAGAGCGACTCCTTGAACTGCTTGCCCGGCCGGAACTTGGGCACGTTCTTGGCCGGCACGTTCATCTTGCGACCGGTCTGCGGGTTGATCCGCTGCGTTGCCTTCTGCTTGCGGGCTTCGAAGGTGCCGAAGCCGGTCAGCGTCACCTTGTTGTTCTTCTTGACCTGTTCGACGATGAGATCAAGCGCGCTATCCACGACGTCTCGGGCATCCTTTTTGGACAAGTCCGCTTTCTTGGCCAGCTTGTCGATGAACTCCTGCTTGGTCATGTGGAGTGAACCCCCTATTTCCCCAATGTGATGGGGGATTATAAACCCCGACACCGCCTCCGTCAAGGTCCGCAGCCAATATCGCGGGGTCACCCAACACAACGACCCAACCTAGGCGGCATAGCGCTCCGGGCGAAGTCGCGGCAACCATGCCATGAGGATCGCTTGCTCCGTGAGCGCCGTGCGATCCATGTGGCCTAAGGAGAGGTAGCCGATCGCCCCCATGCGCGAGCCGATGTCGTCGATGCCCGTCAAGCTCGACATCGCCTCGCCCACGGTCCGGCCCTCGTGGCTGACCGCCCGAACGACGGCCGGCGGGTAGACGAAGCCCGGCCCATGGCCCGCGGTCTCATGGCCGCGTTGATCCCGTATCACGGCATACTGCACGTCGAAGTAGACACCCAAGACCTCGTTCCAGACCAGCCCCGCCTCGACGCCGACGCCGTAGGCCGGGGGATCCGGGGTCGTCGCGGCGGCTCGGGCCCGCTGCCGGGCACCTCGGGCCACGTCTGCTTCCCACGGCTGCTCGGGCACGTCGGTCTCCGCCTCCACAAGCCCCACATCCCAGTCCGTCTCCGGGTCGAGGCGCTGGAGCACGCGTTGCACCGCGTCCCGCTTCACTCGGTTGCCCGTCCCCACATGGACCCGCATGGCGCTCCATGTTGGTCGGCCACGTCGACGGGCGTCAAGCCCTGTAAGCCGGCTTACAGATGGCCGCCGCCTGCGGCCTTAAGCTTGAGATCGTCCAGCTTGATGGATCTCGATAATTCTCGACGAATGGAGATGATCGCCATGCCGAAGGTCGCCATTGTCGTCCTGGCCGAAGCGGAAACGCACGAGAGCCTGGGGCGATTGGTCAATGCCTTTATGACCGCCAAGGAATTGCAAGATCACGACGACGAGGTCCAGCTCGTCTTCGATGGCGGCGGCACCAAAGGGCTCGCGGAGATCGCCAACCCCGACCACGATGCGCACAAGCTCTACACTGACGTCAGCGACAAGATCGCCGGCGCTTGCAACTACTGCGCGAAGGCGTTCGGCGTTGAGGAAGAACTCGCGGAGCTGGATATCCGGTTGTTGGACGACTTTGCCCAACATCCGAGCCTGCGCTCCTACATTGCCGACGACTATCAAGTGATAAGCTTCTGATAAGCGTTTAGCCTCCCCCGACCCCCTCAACCTCTAGATGGGTCGCTTCGGCGGATGACGTGTCATAGACGGCGACGGTGACGCGGCCGAAGCGGCCCATCGTCTCGCCCGGGTTGACGAGCACGGTCGCGCCGTCCCGATCGATCTCGGCAGTATGGTTGTGCCCGAAGCAGACGAGATCGTACCAGCCCGAGGCCGCGATGGGGTACGCCAGCTCCGGATAGTGGACCAGGAACACGCGGCGTTCGTTGATGGCCAGATCCGCAAACGGGCCATGGACGTTGAGGTGACCAAATCGACCGGCCTGTTGCGCGATGAGGAATGGATCGCCGTCGTTGTTGCCGAGAACGACGTCGATCGGCCCGGCGGAAAACCCCTCGGCCAACTGGGGCACGATAAACGGCGCGCAGAGGTCGCCCGCGCACAGCAGACGCTCGGCACCGGCCCCGTTCAGCGTCGCCAGCGCCCGGTCCAAGTGATCTATACGATCGTGGATGTCGGACAGGATCCCCAGTTTCATCGCATCCCTCCTCAGCGGCTGGGGGTTGAGACCGTCACGGATCGCGCTCCAACAGCGGCGACGTTCCCAGCGCTATTCGGACGAGGCGCGTCCAGCTGCCGCCGCGTCGTCTGACGGCTGGCCCAGCTTGAACTGCCCGTCGGAAGCCGTTTTCCAGTGGTCATAGAACGCCCCCAGGTGCGGGCGTTCGGCCTTCTCGCGGTCGATCATGGCCAGGACGTCGTCGATGGCTTGGTCGTGGGCCGCCAACGTGATGCGGGCGGTGTGGAGCATGTAGCGCAAGTAGACGAGATAGGTGTTGAGCGCGTCCAGCTCGCAGTAGTCGCGAACGGCCGCGACGTCGCCCGCGTCGAAGAGCTCGGCGACGTCCCCGCCTGACGTTTCCATCTTGCCAGGCATCCCGAAGACGGAACAGACCTCGTCCAGCCGTACCCGCGCCGAGGCCCCGTAGTCGGACAGCACCTCGCTCAGGTCACAGTGCCAATCGTGGCTGTAGCGATGGCCATAGTGGTTCCATTTGTCTCCCGCTTGGTGCAGCCACGTCGCCGAGATGCCGTGCTTCATCGCGCGGTATTTCAAGACCGGCAGGTCGAATCCGCGCCCGTTGAACGTCACGAGCCGCGGCTTGATGCGCTCCAGATGCTGGAAGAACCCGCGGAGCAACTCCCGCTCGCTCGCGTCCTCGCGGCCGCCGGAGCGCAGCTCGCTCAGCACAAACGACTCGCTCTCCGCTTCATCGCGATGGATCTCGGCCGTCAGGAAGCTGATCGCGACAATCCGATGGAACGGCTGGCGCGGAAACGGGTTCTGGCCGTTGGTAATCTCCAGGTGATATTGCGCCAACTGATCGCGCAACGTCCCCTCGTCGACGGTGCCACGCTCTAAGCCGAGCAACCGCTCAGTTGCCTCGGTATCGGGAATCGTCTCGATGTCGAAGACGAACAGATTGGGATGTCGCATGTCAATCGCCCTCGAGGGTAGCCAGGGGGGACGCGTGCTGTCCACAGTCGTGGGCACGTTGCACACGACATGTTCGCCGTTATCCTGGTGTTCACTTAAACAAGGTGCAATCCGTCACCCGAACGTCGCCTGGCGCTCATCTAATCGATTGGCTCCTACCCCTGATCGGTCGCAGTGTCCTTCTCGAACGGGGCGTCGCGCCCCGTTGGCTGCCAGGGTTTTGCCCGTCCGGATTGTTGCCTCCTTGCCGGCGGGATTTTCCCCCAGCAGCTCCGTACGGCGGCGAAGGACACTGCGGCTCAATCTCCTCGGTGAGCTTAGCGTAGGCGCTTCGCGATCGCGGTGTCAACAGCTGCGTCATGCCCATAGGGTCGACGTCGCTTGATATCCGGAACGCGGTCTGTCAGAGTAACGACGAAAGAGGTGGTGTCGCGGTGCCAAGCGCCCTGGAAATTCTGCTTATTGTTGGTGCCTTGATGCTCATCTTTGGCGGGCGGAAGCTGCCGGAGATGGCTCGCAACCTGGCCGAAGCCCGCCGGGCCTTCGACGAGGAGGCTCCGGACTCAGTCCAGGAATCCGCGAAATCCAAACGCGAGGAGGCCGCCCAGAACTGGGCCGAAGCCCGCCAGGCCTTCGACGAAGAGGCCCCGGATTCGGTTAAGGGGTCGATGAAGTCCAAGCGCGACGAGGCTGCCCAGAACTGGGCAGAGGCCCGCCGGGCTTACCAAGAGGAACGGGACCGCCCCTCGAACTCCGGCGATGACGCCCCATCCGAGGACTGACGCTTCGAGGTGACCTATGGATCCTGACGACCTACGCAGCCGCCTGCCGGACCGGCTCCATCGGTTGGCCGAGCTGTCCTGCAACCTCTGGTGGAGCTGGCAGCCGACGATCCGCCAGGCCTTCCGCACGTTGGACTATCCGCTGTGGCAGGCGACGGTCCACAATCCCGTTGACATGCTCCAGCAGATCGATCCGGAACGCCTGGAGGCGGCCGCAGCGGATCCGGATTACCTGGCGCTGTACGACGAGGCCGTCGCGGCGTTCGATCGCGCGAGGGACAAGCCCCTGTGGTTTCCCGAACGCTATCCCGATTGGGCCGATCAGGATCGGTCGATAGCGTACTTTTCCGCTGAATTCGGCATTCACACGGCACTGCCCATTTACTCCGGTGGGCTGGGCGTGTTGGCGGGCGACCATTGCAAGGAGGCCAGCGACCTCGGCGTTCCCCTGGTCGGAACGGGGTTCCTCTACAACGAGGGCTATTTCCGCCAACGCGTGCCGTCCTCTGGCTGGCAAGAGGCCATCCACCGGCGCTTCGACTACGAACGGTCGCCCATCCAGCTCGTCCGTGACGACGACGGCGAGCCGCTGACCATCCACGTTCCGGTCGGGGAGCGCGACGTGGAAATTCGCGTCTGGCATGTGGCGCTCGGCCGGACGCCCCTCTATCTCATGGACGCCGACGTCGAGGGCAACGCGCCGTGGGACCGGCGGCTGACCGCGCGGCTCTACGGCGGCGACCAGGAGACCCGCATCCAACAGGAGATCATTCTCGGGATCGGCGGCGTCCAGCTGCTGCAAGCGCTCGGCGTTCAGCCGACCGTCTGGCACCTCAACGAGGGGCACTCGGCGTTCCTCGGCTTCGAGCGCCTCCACGATCGACTGCGCCAGGGCCAATCGTTCGACGAGGCGCGCGAGCACGTGCAGGCCACGACGGTGTTCACGACCCACACGCCGGTTCCGGCAGGCCACGACGTCTTTCCGTTCGACCTCGTCGAACAATACTTCCGTCGCCAGTGGCGCGAGCTCGACATCGACCCAGCAACGATGCTCGAGCTCGGCTCGGCGGAGGAGCCCGACGGCCCGATGTTCAACATGACGGCGCTTGCGCTGCGGCTTTCGGGCGCTCGTAACGCGGTCAGCGAGATCCACGGGCGGGTGTCGCGCCACATGTGGCAAGGCGTCTGGCCGGATCGATCGGCCGAGGAGGTCCCGATCGGCCACGTCACCAACGGGATCCACACGCCGACATGGGTCGCCCGCGAGATGGACAATCTCTTCCAGCGCCATCTCGACACGGACTGGCTGGACCGCTACGACGATCCGGAGCTCTGGCAAGGCATCGACGACGTTCCCGATGAGGAGCTCTGGGATGTCCATTGCCATTTGAAGCGCAAAATGCTCCGCCGGCTCCGGGAGCGCACCCGCCGTCGCTGGCTGCGCCGCGATCTGTCGCTGGATCAGATCCTGACGGCCGGATCGTTTCTCGACCCCGACGCGTTGACGATCGGGTTCGCCCGGCGCTTCGCGACGTACAAGCGCGCGGACCTGCTGTTCCGCGACATGGAGCGGATCAAGCGGCTGTTGAGCGATCCGTATCGGCCGGTTCAGGTCATCTTCGCCGGCAAGGCCCATCCGGCCGACGACGCCGGGAAGCACCTCATTCAGACGATCACCCAGTACGCCCAGGACCCGAGCTTCGGCGGGCGCATCGCGTTTGTGGAGGACTACGACATGCACCTGGCCCACCTGCTCGTGCAGGGCGTCGACGTCTGGCTCAACACGCCGCGACGCCCGAACGAAGCCAGCGGCACCAGCGGCCAGAAAGCCGCGCTCAACGGCGTCCCCAACGTCAGTGTCCTGGACGGATGGTGGGCCGAGGGCTTTGACGGCGCGAACGGCTGGGCGATCGGCAGTCACGACGACGCCGCGAGCCCCGAAGAACAAGATGCGCACGACGCCGAGGCGCTCTATCACGTCCTCGAGACCGACCTCATTCCCGCGTTCTACGAACGGGACGAGCGCGAGGTCCCCGGCCGCTGGGTGGCGATGATGAAGGGGAGCATCCGGAGCGTCGCACCGCAGTTCAACACGCGGCGCATGTTCAAGGACTACGTCCGGCAGTACTACGTGCCCGCCGCCCAAACAACATCCAGAGCCCCCAAGTGACCCATGCGCAGGGCGTTCACGAGCGATCGTCACGAGGTGCCGCTGCCCGAGGGGCATCGCTTCCCCATGAGCAAGTACCGGTGGCTCCGGGACGCGCTCGTCGAGCGGGGCATTCTCCGAGCCCATCAGATCCATGACGCCGCGCCCGCCTCGCTGGCGCAACTTCGCCTGGTGCACGACCGCGAATACATCCGCCGCCTGCGTCAAGGCACGCTCGGGCGCCGGGCGGAGCGTCGGCTGGGGTTTCCCTGGTCCGAAGCGCTCGTCCAACGCGCAAGAGCGTCCGTCAGCGCTACAATTCACGCGGCGCGGGCAGCGCTCCAGGACGGCTTAGCGGGCAACCTAGCGGGCGGCACGCACCACGCCCACCTCGATTGGGGCAGCGGGTATTGCCTCTTCAACGACGTCGCGATTGCCCTGCGGGTGCTGCAGCGAGATCGACTCATCGAGCGAGCGCTCGTCATCGACCTCGACGTTCACCAGGGCGACGGCACAGCGGCGCTTTTCCGGAACGACCCCGACATCTACACGCTCTCGGTCCACGGCGCGACGAACTTTCCGTTTCGCAAGGCCACGAGCGATCGGGACGTCCCGCTGCCCGAAGGCACCGGCGATGAGTCCTACCTCGACGCGCTTGCCACGCATCTGCCGCGAGCGTTCGACGACGCCGAGCCGGACTTCATCTTCTATGTGGCCGGCGCCGACGTGCTGGCCAACGATCGTCTGGGAACGTTCGACATGACGCTCTCGGGCGTTCAACGACGCGATGAGTACGTCCTGAACGCCTGCACCCGGCGCGGACTCCCGACGACGCTCGTCATGGGCGGCGGCTACGGCGAGCCCCTGAGCGAGACGATCGAGGCGCAGTGCGGGACGTATCACGTGGCCAGCCAGCAACACGCCTCGCTCATGGCGAGGGACGAAGGCGCCGTCTGAGCGCAGCCCCATCCCAAGTGTTGACCACGTCCGCCGCACACAGCCACCCACGTCGGGCTTGATCGACGCCATATGGCATGTTGGCCAGTTCCGCGGTGCGGTGGGCATCGG
>CAZMNF010000013.1:0-41666 GCA_964567595.1 uncultured Thermotogae bacterium
TCGTACCGCAACGCCTCGATCGGGTTGACGCGGGCCGCTTGCCAGGCGGGATAGATGCCGCTGACGATGCCGACGACGATGCCGGTGACGACCGCAATGGCGTACCAGCTCCACACGAGCACAAGCGGGATCTGGCCGTCGAAGTTGAGCACCGACGCCGTGAAGCGATTGAACAGCTCCGCCAGGCCGATGCCGACGACAATGCCGAAGATCGCGCCCATGGCGCAGATGAACACGGCCTCGGTCAAGAACAGCCGCAGGACGCCGCCCTGGGTTGCCCCCGTGGCTTTCATGACGCCGATCTCGCGGGTGCGCTCCTTGACGGTGATGAGCATGATGTTGATCACGCCGATCATGCCGACAAGCAGCGCAATGACGGCCACGGCCCCGATCCAGGTGGTGAACTGGTTGAACTGACTCTCGATCTCGCCGACGATGTCGTCGAGCGTGTTGGCCTGGATGGCTTGGCCCTCGCCGAGGAGCTTGCGGGCGTCAGAGTTGAAGCTGTTGAAATAGCTCTTGACGCGCTCAACCGTGGGTTGGAGTTGATCGACGTCGGCGGCGCTAACGATCAGGCCCCCGTAGACGGGCACCTGCTCGCCGTCGATCGTTTCGTTGTATCCCTGGTAGTGCTCGGTGACGTAGCTGGCACCCCCTTGGGTGAACTGCGAGTCCTCGACAATGCCGACGACGTCCAGCTGTTCGTCGCGATGGACGTTGCCGTCGATATCAATGTAGGTCAACCTGACGGTCTGTTCCAGGATGCGCTCGGCCAGTTCTTCGTTGTCGCCCAGGCCCTCGCAACGCCCTTCGGCCGTTTCGCCCTCGCCATCGGTGTCGTCGCTGGACGACCCCGCTTCGCTGTTTTCGCTGTTTGAGCCGAGCATGCGCTCGCAGACGGATTGAGCAGCATCATAGCCGAGCACGATTTCGCCCGGCTCGTCGACAAACTCCCCATGACCGAGCGGCACGATCGACTCGCTCGTGACGATCTGCACGTTGCCATCGGTCACGATTTGGCCATCGTACTTGATGGGGTTGCCGTTCACGGGGGCGATGACGTCGGCCGCCTCGACGTTCTCCATGCCTCGGACGTGCTCCACGTCCCGAGCGGTAAACACGCGGGTATCGCCGAACAGCCCCTGGCTCCCTTCGATGCTGATCGTGATCGTGTTGGCGCGCAGCACATCGCCCGTCAGGTTGTCCAACAGCGCCTTCTGGAATCCGGACGACATCGTGACGACCGCGATGACGGCCGCAATGCCGATGGTGACGCTCAGGATCGCGAGAACGTTGCGCAGCTTGTGGCTGCGGATGTTGGTCCAACTGAGCCGGGTCGCCTCACGAAACTCCATGGGGCACCGCCTCCTCGATGGACTGGATCTCACCGTCGACGATGTGGATGCGACGTTCGGCGCGCTCGGCGACGTCCGGATCGTGGGTCACCATGACGAGCGTCCGGCCCTCGTCGTGAAGGTCGTCAAACAGGTCCAGAATGGCGCCCCCCGTCTTGGTGTCGAGGTTGCCCGTCGGCTCGTCGGCCAGGATCAGCCGCGGATTGTTCGCCAGCGCCCGCGCAATGGCGACGCGCTGGCGCTCGCCGCCGGAGAGCTCGGTCGGCATGTGGCCGGTGCGGTGGCCGAGGCCGACGCGCTCCAGCATGTGCTCGGCCTGCGCTTGGCGTTCGTCCCGTGGAATCGTGCCCACGAAGCTCATGGGCAACAGGACGTTGTTCAAGGCCGTAATGCGCGGTATGAGGTTGAACGTCTGGAAGACGAAGCCGACCGTTTCGCCGCGCAGCTGCGCCAGCCGGCGGTCGCTCAACTCGTTGACGTCCTGGCCGCTGACCACAAGCTGTCCCGACGTCGGCGTGTCCAAGCACCCGACGAGGTTCATCAGCGTGCTCTTGCCCGAGCCGGATGGGCCCATGATCGCCACAAACTCGTTCTCGTGGATGTCGAAGCTGACCCCGCGCAGGGCATTGACTTCGACTTGGCCCATAAGATACGTTTTGCTGAGCTCCGCGGCGCGGATGATCTCGGTCATTGCGACGACCCTCCCGAGACCGTGAGGTCATCGCCGAACAGGTCTCGACGGAAGACGGTCAATGACGAACCGCTCAGGCGGACCTCCAGCGTCATCTCCTCGCCGTCCCGTCGGATTGTCAACGTGACCGGCTCGTTCGGATCGCGGAACTGGATCGCCTGGCGCAAGTCCCCAACATTGTCGATCTGGGTGTCGCCGACGGCCGTGATGACGTCGCCCGATTGGAGGCCGGCATCCGCGGCGAACGAGCCCTCGGCCACGGAGGTCACTCGGGCGCCCTCGGGGCCGTTCTCGGCCTCAACGCCGGCGAGGTCGGCGGTGCTTGAGAGAAAGCCGAGGAAGCGGCCAGCTTCGGGACAGACCGGCGCCGACCCGTTTTCTGCGCAGGAGAGCAGTTCAGCCTCGAAGCCCTCTTGCGACACCTCGTAGCGCCGCGCCGGAATGGATGCGTCCGTGCTGGCGCCGTCGAGCGTCACCGAGCTGAGGCGCGTGATCTCGAGCGGCACGAGCGGCTCGTTGACGTTGGTCGGGTCGAACGCCGTCAGCACCGTCGTGTCGTCCACGTCGAGGTCCAACTTCTGGTTGATGAAGCGCTGGGTGATGATGAACTGGCCCGAGAAGATGCTCGTCGTCGGGACCGAGTCCTCGAGAATCACTTGCCGGCTCTGCTGCTGTGGCTCCTCGCCCGGTTGATTGAATGACCAGTTCATGCTGGCCACGCCGTCATTCACCTCAACCGTGACCTCGATCGTCCCGCGGTCCGTGTCCGAGCTGAGCTCGTACGAGACCAGATCCAAGTCGGGCGTGTAGACGACGTTCTGGGTGAAGATCTCCGGCGTGCCGTACTGGGCGATGAGCTGCTCCGACAGCGCTTCGAACGTCGAATCCAGCACGAGGTTGCCGTTGTCGCGCTCGGTCAGCTCGAACGTCTCGGCGGCGGCCTGTTCGTCAAGGTCGAAGAAGAACTCGCCGCTGTCCTCGGTCATTTGGGCCGGCACGGCGCCGAGCCCAAGCCCCAACAATATGGCTGTACACACGATCAGCATCCGTTTCATGGCATGATTCCCCCTTGGGATAACTCGGATGATAACACGGGAGTTGCGCGTTTCCACACGCGATCGGCCATCCCGCTTGATGAATGAACCTTCATTCAGCCTAATCGCCCTCGGGCGATCCGTCAAGCCTCGGTCCCGACATTCGGCTTCAACCCATGCCCTCGCGAGCGTGCATGATCGACACCGGCGTTGGGTTCACGACGGATCGACCACTCAGAGGCGATCGTGTTAAACTGGGATGCGATGGGCGATCCGATCGCGTTGCCGCGCTTCGAGGGCTGCACGGTCTGCGGCGACCCGTCCGTCAACCCGAAGTCCCTTGATCTGCAGTGTTATTATCAGGACGGGGTGGTGACGGCGACGTTCACGCCCGGCGACGACGAGGCTGGCTTCCCGAACACCGTTCACGGCGGCGTCCTGACCAGCCTCTTGGACGAGGTCTCGGTCTGGGCATCGTCCATGGCCGCCGAGGCGTTCTGTGTCACCCGGGATCTACGGACCAAGTACGTCAAGCCGGCCCGGCCGGGGGTGCCGCTTTCGTTGGAAGCGCGCGTCGCCGACGAGGAGCGCCTCATCACCGTCGAGGCCCGCGCGCTCGATCTCGACGGCGACCTCGTCGCCCGGAGCACGGGCCGGTTCTATCCCGCGTTCGACGAGGAGTGGGAACGGATCGTGAGGCGCGAGGGTCCGCTGAGCGCGACCTAGAGCTTCGGCAACAGCGCCCGCACCAGCTTGGCCAGATCCGCCTCCGCCCGCTTGGACGTCTCAATGACCTCGTCGTGGGTGGGCCGTGCGTCTTCGTTGATCCCGGCGGCGTAGTTCGTCGCCAGCGAGATCCCCAAAACGGTCAGGCCGCAGTGCCGCGCGGCGATGACCTCGGGCACCGTCGACATGCCGACGAGATCGGCTCCCCAGCTCCGATACATCTGGATCTCCGCGGGCGTCTCGTATTGGGGCCCGGGCGCCGCGAGATAGACGCCCTCATGAAGCGACAGGCCAGACTCATCTGCCGCTTCGTGGGCCAGTTGGCGCAACTCGGGGCTGTAGACGTCGTTCATGTTCGGAAAGCGCTCCCCGAGCTCGTCGACGTTCGGCCCTCGCAGCGGGCTGGCCGGGATGGCGTTCAGGTGATCGTTGATGAGCACGAAGTCGCCGGGCCGATAGGCCTCGTTGATGGCCCCGGCGGCATTGGTGATCACGAGCGTCTCGACGCCGATCATCCGCATCAGCCGCGTGGGGAAGACGACCTCGTCCATCGGCTTGCCCTCGTAGTAGTGGACCCGCCCCTGTTGGACGAGCACGGGGTTGTTGCCCAACGAGCCGGCGACGTACTGGCCCGCGTGCCCCGCCACGGTCGGTTCGGGGAAGTAGGGCACGTCGTCCCAGGAAATCACCGTCTCGTCCTCCAGCGGCCGCAGGGCTTCGGACAGCCCTGAGCCCATGACGAGCCCGATCTGGGGATCGTGGGGCAAGAGCGTCTTGAGCCGATGGGATGCTTCCTTGAGCGCGTCAATGTGGGTCATGCGCTTCCCTCCCAGTACATGAGGCTGCGTTCCAGGCGTTGGATGCCGAGGCGGAGCGTGCGGGCACGGACGCGCCCGATGCCCTTGACCTCCATGAGATCCTCCTCGGATTCGCGACGAATCTCTTTGAGCGACCCGTAGGTCTCCACCAGCCGCTCAATGACCGACAGGGGGATGCGCGGAATCTGGTTGAGCACGCGGTAGCCGCGCGAGGCGATCGTCTCGTCCATGTCCTCCTCGCGCGCCTCGTAGCCGAGCGCCTCCATGACCTTCTCCGTGGAGGGCAATTCCTCGTGGGTCAGCTCGCGGACCGCCTCGACGGCGTCGTCGCGGCGCAGGTCGGCCGCGCGCATGTCCCAGACGAGGTGCTTGAGCTCGTCTTCGGTGTCCTGCATGAGCCAGTCGAGCTGCAGCTCCATGAGCTCCTTCTCCTCGCCGAGCTCGATGAAAATGCTCTCGATCTCCTCGCGGATGGTGAGCATCTGGATGATCGTCTGGACGAGGTTGGCGACGTGGTAGGGCAGCACGCGGTCCTCGAGCTCCAGCGCGGTCATCTCCTGCGAGAGGTCGTCGAACGTCGCGCGGTACTGCTCCAGAATGCGCAGCGCCTGGTTGGCTTGGGCGTTCAGGGAAATGATGTCGCGCAGCGTGTGGCGATGCGGGCCGCAGTAGATCGTCACGCGGCCGCGACTGGCGGAGACGGCAATCGTGGTGACGCCGAGCTGCTTGGCGACCTTTTCGGCGGTCATGTGGCGCGTGCCCGTCTCGTCGGAGGAGACCTTCGGATCGGGCATGAGATAGGCGTTGGCGTACAGGATCGTCTGGATCTTGTCGTCGATGACAATGGCCCGATCCATCTTGGAGAGTTCGATGACGCGCTGCGGGGTGATGCGGGTGCGGATCTCGAAGCCCGTTTCGACGATCTGTTCGGCGTCCTCCTCGCTGGCGACGAGCAACAACCCGCCGCGGCCGAGGTCGACGATGTTGTCGATCGCGTCGCGCAACAACGTCCCCGGCGCCGTCGCCCGCAGAATGTCGATCAAGCTCGAGTTGCTCACTGCCATCCCTCCGCAGTGAGGGCCTCAGTTAGAGGCCCAAATGGCCGATGGCCTCGTCGAGGCCGGCGGCCGTCGCCACGTCCAGATCCAGCCCATCGAGGCTCTCGTTCGCGCCCGGCGGCACGATCGCCCGGCGGAAGCCGAGCGTGGCCGCCTCGTTGAGGCGCGCCTTCAGCTTGCGCACCCGGCGAAGCTCGCCCGACAGCCCCAATTCTCCAACAACGACCGTGTCCGGGTCAATGGCGCGGTTCTTGTAGCTTGACACGACGGCCGCGGCGATGCCCGCGTCCACCGCCGTCTCGCGCACGTTCAGCCCGCCCGCGATGTTGAGATAGACGTCGTCCTGGCCGATTTGCAGCCCGAGTCGCTTCTCCACGACGGCCAACAGCAGGGCCACACGGTTGGGGTCCAGCCCCGTCGCGCGGCGTTGCGGCACGGGCGCGCGCGAGCCCGTCACCAACGACTGGATCTCCACCAGGATGGGCCGGCTTCCCTCTAGACTGGGCACGATCACCGAACCCGGCTGGACCTCGCCGACGCGCTCCGCGAAGTACCTCGACGGGTCGGCAATCTCGCTCAGTCCGAGTTCGGCCATTTGGAAGACGCCGATCTCCTCGGTCGAGCCGTAACGGTTCTTGACGGCGCGCAGGATGCGCACCTCGCCGTCGCGGCCGCCCTCGAGGTACAGCGCGACGTCCACCAGATGCTCGATCGCTTTCGGGCCGGCGAACTCCCCTTCCTTGGTGACGTGGCCGATGAGGAACACGGGGATGCGCAGCTGCTTCGCCAGCCGGTTGAGTTCGAACGCCACGTCGCCGACATGATGCGGGCTGCCGGGGCCCTCTTTGACGGCGCCGGAAAAGATGGTCTGGATGGAGTCGATGACCAGGCCCTGGGCGTTGGCCTCGCGTACGGCGTCGGTGACGACGCCGACGCGTTGCTCGCCGAGCACCCAGAGCTGCTCGACGTTGCCCATGCCGAGTCGGCTCGCGCGCAGCTTGATCTGGGCCGGGGCTTCCTCGCCGGAGACGTAGATCCAGGGCCGCTCGGCCTGGGCTGCGATCTCGCCCGCAACTTGGAGCATCAGCGTCGACTTGCCGATGCCGGGCTCGCCACCGAGCAGGACGGTCGAGCCCGCCAGCGCGCCGCCACCGAGGACGCGGTCGAACTCGGTCAGGCCCGTCGGGCGTCGGACAGCGGATTCGGGCGGAATATCAACGAGCGGCTGAGGCGTCGCAGGCGGCTCCTGCGCCTCAGCCGCTCGGCCGGAATCGTCGTCGTCGATCGCGGCGAGGGTGTCCCACTCGCCGCACTGGGGGCAGCGGCCCAGCCACTGTGGCGTCTGGTAGCCACACGACCGGCACTTGTAGCCGCCGCTGCCCCGCGCCACCGCGAGCTAGGAAGCCTCCGCCCCGACCTCTTCATCGGGGTCCGGCGGGGTCTCGGAATCGGCCTCGACGTCCGCGTCGGCGGCCGGTTGCTTGTCCAACCGGATTTCGCCGTCCTCGTCGGTCGAGATGACGATGCGGTCGCCGCGCCCGTACTCGCCCTGGAGGATCGCGTCCGAGATCGGGTTCTCCACGAGCTTCTCGATGGTGCGCCGCAGCGGGCGGGCGCCGAACTTGGCGTCGAAGCCCGCCTCGATGAGCACTTCCTTCGCCTCCGGCGTCACCTCGATGCCGATCTCGCGCTCGTCGAGCCGCTGCTGCAGCTCGTCGATCATCAGGTCGGCAATCGCCTCGACCTGGCGCTTGTCCAGCGGATGGAAGACGATCGTGTCGTCCAGGCGGTTGAGGAACTCCGGCCGGAAGACCTCGCGCACCTCGTTCATGACGCGGGAGCGGATCTCCTCGTAGCTGAGCTGCGTGCGGTCGGGGCCGCTGCCGCCGCCGAAGCCGAGCGACGTCCGGTCCGTGATCATCTTGCTGCCGATGTTGGAGGTCATGATGAGCACGGTGTTGCGGAAGTCGATGTTGCGCCCCTGGGCGTCAGTGAGGACGCCGTCGTCCATGACCTGCAGCAGCAAGTTGAACACGTCGCGGTGCGCCTTCTCGATCTCGTCGAGGAGGATGACGCTGTACGGCCGGTTGCGCACGGCCTTGGTCAGCTCCCCGGACTCTTCGTACCCGACGTAGCCCGGCGGCGCCCCGATCAGGCGCGAGATGGAGAAGCGCTCCATGTACTCGCTCATGTCGAGGCGGATCATGGCCTCCTCGTCGCCGAAGAGGTAATGCGCCAGCACCTTGGACAGATACGTCTTGCCGACGCCCGTCGGCCCGAGGAACATGAACGAGCCGATCGGCCGATCGGGGTCCTTGACGCCCGCGTACGTCCGGCGGATCGACTTGGCGAGCGACTCGATGGCGTGATCCTGGTTGACGTAGTACTTGTGGATCTCCTGCTCCATGAACAGCACCCGCTGGGTCTCCTCCATCTTGATGTGACCCACGGGCACGCCGGTCCAACTGGAGATCATCTCCGCGACGCTCTCTGCGGTGACGGTCCCTTCGTGCTCGCGGACCTCCTCGCGCCGCTCCTCGAGCTGTTCCTCCAGGTCCTCGTGGCGATCGCGCAGCTCGGCCGCCTGTTCGTAGTCCTGCTGGCGGGCGGCCTCCTCCTCCTGCTCGATCAGCTCGCGCAGCTCGTCCTCCATCTCCCGGATCTCGGGCGAGGGCGCGCTGCTCTCCAGCTTGATCTTCGCGGAGGTCTCGTCGATGAGGTCGATCGCCTTGTCGGGCAGGAAGTGATCGGTGATGTAGCGATCGCTCAGCTTCGCGGAGGCCCATAGCGCGCTGTCGCTGATGTTGACGCGATGGTGGACCTCATAGCGCGACTTGAGCCCCTGCAGGATCTGGACCGTCGACTCGATGGGCGGCTCGTCGATGATGATCTTCTTGAAGCGGCGCTCCAGCGCCGGGTCCTTCTCGACGTACTTCCGATATTCGTCGAGCGTGGCCGTGCCGATGCATTGGATCAATCCCGACGCTAAGGGCGGCTTCAGGATGGACGAGGCGTCGATGGCGCCCTCGGCGCCGCCGGCGCCGACCACCGTGTGGAGCTCGTCGATGAACAGGATCACGTTGCCGGCCTCGACGATCTGGTTGACCATCGTCTTGAGGCGCTGTTCGAACTCCCCGCGGTATTTCGTCCCGGCGACCATCGAGGCCATGTCGAGCTCGATGATCTCCTTGTCCATCAACGGCTCCGGCACTTCGCCCTCGGCGATGCGCTGGGCGAGGCCCTCGATGATGGCGGTCTTTCCGACCCCGGGCTCGCCCACGACCGCCGGGTTGTTCTTCTTGCGCCGGCTCAGCGTCTGGATGATCTGGGTGACTTCCTCTTCGCGGCCGATGACCGGGTCGAGGCGCTCCTCTTTGGCCTCCTCGACGAGGTTCCGGCCGAAGTCCATCGCGGTGTGCTCCTTGTCCTCGCGACGACCTCCGCCGCTGCCACGGCTGCCCATCAAACCACGCTCCGATGGCGACAGATAGCGCCGAACTTTTTGGGCGTCGACGTTGAACTTATCCAGGGTCTGCGTTGCCACGCTGTCGCTCTCCTCGAGCAGCGCCAACAGCAGATGCTCCGAGTTGATCAGCGAATACCCGTAGCGGCGCGCTTCGTCGTAGGCTTTCTGGATGATGCGCTTCAGTTGGGGCGTCGGCTGCGGCTCGCCGGAAGCAAAGCGCCGATCGCCTTGGCCAATCTCTCGTTCGATCTCGCGGGCGACCCGTGGGTACGTGACGCCGTTGATTTCTAAAAACTTGTAGACGCTGCTGCCGCGCAGCTTGGTGAACGCCAGCAGGAGGTGCTCGGTGCCGACATAGTCGTGGTGCCAGTTCTCGGCTTCCTTGGTGGCGTAGCCGATGACCTGTCGGGCCTCACGCGAAAACAGATCGTACATTTCATTCATGGTCGGACCGCCCTCCGATCTTTCCGTTTGGGCCGCGGACGTTGGTTAAATTATAGAAAGCCGTTTTTAGGCTGTCAAGGAATGTCCGTTCATTAGCGAGTTCTCGCGTTTCCCATTCCTCAACCGCCCGCGGGTATGCTACGCTGGGGCCGTCTGCCCCACAGCCTAACATGGACACAGGAGGCATCGACGTGAGTTCACGCCGTCTGAACGCTTTGCTGGTGGGATGGGCGATCGGCCTGATGGTGATGGCACCGAGCGCCCACGCCTTCGGCGGCTACGAGACCGCTGATCTGGCCAACCCCGGCGAGTTCGTCGCCCGCATCGGCCTGGGCGGCCAGCTCGGCCCCGGCTTGATCGCGGCGTATCGCCCGCAGGCCCACGTCCGCTTTGGGATCGCCCCGCGGTTGGACGTCGGCCTCGGCACCGGCGTCTGGGTGGAGCGCAACCTGGCGAGCGTCGTTTGGCTCGGGGTGACGGGCGATCTGCGCTACCAACTGAGCCGCACGCCGGACCTCGCGCTCGGCTACACGCCGCCGACGATCCCCTTCGGCGGCACCAGCATGGGCACGATCGGCCTCTACGCCAGTCAGCCGTTCGGCACGCTCACGCCCTACGGCCGCTACCGTGTGGCGTTCCGCCTCGCGAATGGGCTCACGCTCTCGCACGACGCCGCCGTCGGCGTGGAACTGGACAATCCCGGCCGCATCCCAACGATCCTCGCGTTGAGCTGGCAGGACGGCACGTGGGTGCTCGGCCTGGCGTTCCGCTTCTGAGCCCCCTATCCTGATCGTTCATGGACGAGACGCTGCAGATGCTCATCCTCGGAGCCATCCAAGGGATCGCCGAATGGCTCCCCGTTAGCAGCGAAGGGCTGCTGACGCTCGTCCAACTCCACGTCTTCGGGAAATCCTTCGAGGCGTCACTCGGCACCGCGCTTTGGCTCCACCTCGGCACCGCTCTTGCCGCCCTTGTCTACTTCCGCTCGGACGTCCTCCACCTCGTGCGCCAATTGCCGAGCTGGACAACTCGACGGTCACAGCTGACGGACGACGATCGACGTCTGATGGACTTTCTCGCGATCGCCACGGCCGCAACGGGGGCGCTCGGCCTGCCGCTGATGGCCGTCAGCTTCCAAGCCGACCTCGTCATGCGCGCCGCAACCGCCCTTATCGGCGGGCTCTTAATTCTTACGGGCATCCTGCAACGCGTCGCTCGGTCGTTCGGCACCCGTGTCTCGGGCGATGCCGGCGCGGGCGACGCCGTCCTGACGGGCCTGATGCAGGGCCTGGCCGTGCTGCCCGGCGTCAGCCGGTCCGGATTCACCGTCGCGGCCTTGCTCTTCCGGCGATTCGAGGAAACGGAGGCGTTGCGACTGAGCTTTCTCGTGAGCATTCCAGCGATCTTGGGCGCCCAAGTGCTGGTGGAGCTCGGCGGCGTCGTCGAGCTCGACTTGGCCGCGGCCGCCACGGGCACGGGCGCTGCGGCACTGGTCGGCTGGGCGACGATCGCGGGGCTCATCCGGGTTGCCCGGACGCTGCCCTTCTGGGCCATCGCGATCGGGCTGGGCACGTTGACCTTGATTGCTGCACTGGCCGTTCCCCAATAATGGAGCCGTCATGGACGTGCGACGCTATCGACCTACCGATCTAACCCGACTGCTTGAGCTGTACAACGCGGCCCGCGCCAACGACCACGAGTTCATTCCGCGCACCGAGGCCCAGCTCCAAGCCGAGCTGGACACTGCCGGGTCGATCTGGCTCGCGACCGAGCGCGAGCGCCCCATCGGAGCGGCGTTCCACTATCCGCGATGGTATGGGGACGAGATCGTTCCGATCACCGACCCCGACGTGGACGCGGCGCGCGTCCAAGCTGAGCTATTGGATCGCGTTGAAGCCGACGTCGCTGGGGGCGAAGCCGTCGTCGCCGTGGCCTCCGCCCGGACCGATCAGATGGCGTTCCTCGAGTCGCGCGGCTACGCCGCCGAGGGGGGCCTGATCCAACTGGTGACCGACCTCCACAGCGAGCGTGCCATCCCGGCCTTGCCGGATGGGCATCGCCTCCGCCAACTTGAGCCCGCTGAAAAGGCCGACTTCGTCGAGATGGTGAACACGGCCTACGGTGCCGAGCGCCTGAGCTTGGCGGAAGTCGAGCGCTGGCGGTCCTATCGGGGCTGGACCGAGGCGTGGGTCCACGTCGTGGACGACGGCGAGCGACTAGTGGCCGGCGTTGTCGCCCGCCCCGATCAAGCGTACAACGAGTTTTTCGGGGCCAACCGCGGCTACCTCGGCCCGGCCGCCGTGATCCCCGGCTACGGCCGCCAGGGGCTGGGGCGGGCTCTCACGGCTGCGTCGCTCAACTTCGTTCGTTCCCATCAGATGGACCATGCGTCGCTCTACACCACCCAGAACAACCGAGCCGTCCACCGGTTGACGGACCAGCTCGGGTTCTGGATCGCCCACGCGTGGACGTTCATGAAGAAAGGAGTCTAATCATGGCGACGGATTGGCGGCACGTCCCGTTTGGGGACGCCACGGAACGGGTTCCCACGGGCACGACGAATCCGTTCGTCGTCGCCCAAGAACGGGGCCAGCTCTACGTGGAGCTCTACTGCCCGGAGGGCCGCGATCACCAACAGCCGCACGACCGCGACGAGTGCTACGTCGTCGTGGAGGGCTCCGGCGAGTTCGCGTGCGGCGACGAGCGGGTCTCAGTGGGTCCTGGCGATTTCCTGTTCGTGCCGGCCGGCATGCCCCATCGTTTCGAAAACTTCGGGGAGCGGCTGTGCACGTGGGTGCTGTTCTACGGGCCGAGCGGGGGCGAGCGTGAGCCGTCGTCAAGCGATTGAGCGCCAGCCGTCCGCCGGTTGTGCCGGTTGTGTTCCCATCAATGAGCCGTCCGGGGAGCCCGCATGAAACGAGCGCGACGACGCGCCGTGAAGGCCGTGTTGGCCGGGATCACAGCCGGCCTCGCCGTCGGACCACTTGCCGCCTTCGGCCTCCGCTCGCTCTTTCTCATCGAAGGGATCACCTTCCGCTGGGTGCTGATCGGCTGCACGGTCGCGGCAGCGGTCTCGATGGGGATCAGCATCTGGGTGATGGAAGCGCGCCAGGCGAGCCGGGACCGAGATGCGTGATACGGAACACGCCTTAAACAATTTATCTTTTGTGACGGGTTTCACATGGTACCCGTAGCCGAAGCTCTTTGGTGAGGTCAGCGATGCGCAAGGCCCGGCTGCCTACGTGTGTTACAATACGTAAGCCCTGAGAAAACGGGGCCAGGTCCCGGCGGCGGTGAGAGGGGATCGCGGCGAACCTGGCCCCGACTCGCCCTCTCAACTTTAGGGGCCCCGTCGACGACGCTGACAAGGCTGTCCCTCGACTCGCGACGGGGCGACACGGCGTGTCGGTCACGATCGCTGGTCACGCGTGGGGACGCGACGTTCGCGCAACAGTAATCAATGCGCCTTCAGAATAGAAGCAGCGCCCCTCCCGCATCGAGAGGGGCACTGCTTAGGGGTTGGGCCCGGCCCGAGAGGGGCGGGGTCCGAATGCTCAGCGACAGCCTTGGACGTTTTCCGACAGGTCCGTGCCGTTGCCGGAGACGTCCGCGTCGGTGCACGTCGCGAGGGCGCCGTCGTCGGCCAAGATGCCGAAGGCGCCGTTGTTCTGAACTGAGCCGCCCTGGACCGACGCCAACGAGGCAAGCACCGCCAGGCCGTCCTCGTCGTTGTTGGCGATCGTCGTCCCCACAAACGATGCCGTCGAGCCGTTGGCAACTTGAGCGCCACGGCTGGCGTTGCCGCTGATTTCGCCGCCGTTGACGCTCAGCGAGCCGTTGTCCACGACGGCACCATGGTCGCTCTGCCCCCGAACGCTTACGTTCACCGCCGTGATGGAGGATCGGCCCTCGGACCGAAGTCCGACGCCGCCGTTGTCGGTAATCTGGCTGTTCTGCAGGCTCCCGGAGCTGCCGACGAACCGCGTGCCGCCTTCGGCGTTGCCCGCGAATGAAGCGTCGATGACGGCCAACGAGGACGTATCGCGCACGATCATGCCCATTCCCTCGTTGTCCGAGACCTCGCTGCTGTTGATGCTGCTCGGGCTCCGCTGCAGTTCGACGCCGTGGCTCGCGTGGCCCGTCACCGTGCTGTCCACGAGCGTCAGCGTCGCGTTGGCTGCGCCGATCCCCCGCCCATCGTTGGACGCGATCTCGCTGCCGGCGACGTTGCCCGAGCTTTCGGACAGACGCATCCCATCGTCGCCATTGCCCGTCACAGCGCTGTCCGTCAACGTGACCGACGAGTTGGCCGCGTCGACGCCGAAGCCGGCATTGTCGGCGATGGCGCTGCTTGCGCTCAGCGCCGCGGAGCTGTCCGCCAGGAGCACGCCCTCCGCCGGGTGGTTCGCGATTCGCGTGCCGGCCGCGGTGAAGTTTGCATTGTCCGCGTCGATGCCCTGATCGCCGTTCTCCACGATCTCGGTGTCTCGGAAATCGGCGGCGGACTCGAGCAGCTGGACGCCATCCTGACCGTTGGTCGCGATCGTGCTGCTGGTGACGTTGGCGTCGCTGCTCTCAACGCCGAGCCCGCGGCCGTCGTTCTCGCTCACATTGCTGCCGCCCATCGTCAGCGAGCCGTTGTCCAAGGTCACGCCGTCATCCGGATGCCCAGAGACGGTGCCATCCCGGAACACCAGCGACGATCCATCGAACACGTGGATGCCACGGGCGCCATTGTCGATAACCTCGGTGCCGCTGACCTCGGCCGAGCTGGCCTTGAGTCGCACGCCGTCCTTGCCATTGGCTGTCACCGTGCTGCCGCCCATCGCAAGCGACATCTCCTCGAGATTGAGGCCCCACCCGTTGTTGTTCTCGAACGTCGTGGCCTGGACCTGGGCACTCCCGTTGACGGCCGACAGGCCGTCTTCCGGGTGGTCGGCCACGGTGCTGCCGGACATGGCGAGGTTCGTCTCGGGCGCAGACTTGATTCCGAACCCCTCGTTGGCTCGAATGTCGCTGTCGGCAATCTGGGCGGACGACGCCTCCAAGATCACGCCATCCGCGTCGTTGGTCTGCACGGTGCTGCCGCTCAACGTCAGCTCGGCGTCCGTCACCACCAGCCCGCGGCCGCCGTTGGCCTCGATCGTCGTGGTGCCGATCTCGGCGGAGCCTTCTTCCAAGATGACGGCATCGTCGGGATGATTCGTCACGAGGCTGTCCGCCATCGCCAGCGTCGTGTCCACCGCCGACAGGCCGACCCCGTCGTTGCTGTCCAGTTCCGTTCCCGAGATCTCCGCCTCGGCATTGACCAGCCGGATCCCGTCTCCAGGTTGCTCGAAGATCCGCGAGCTCTGGACGGTCACGTTCGCATCTTGGGCATCGATGCCACTGCCAGCGTTGCCGGTGACGGTGCCATCGGCCAGGCCGAACACCGACGACTGGACGATGATCGCCCCCTCCGGATGCCCGTTCACTTCCGCGCCGTCGATCGCGACGTCGGAATCGTTCAGCACCGTCACGCCGACGCCTTGGTTGTCGACGATCTGGACGTCGTTGAGCTGGGCCTCGGTGGCTTCGAAAATGACGCCGTTTTTGCCGTGGCCCGTAATGACCGCACCGGACATGGCAACCGTGGAGCCGATCGCCTGGAGCCCAAAGCCGTCGTTCGTTGCCACGCGGCCGTCGGTGAACTCCAGGGCGGAGTTTTCCACGCGCACGCCGTCGCCCGGGTTGTTCTCGATCGTGGCGTTCTCCACGACGACGTCCGAATTGTCGGTGATCGCGATGCCGTCGATGCGCTGGTCCTCGGTCTCGGTGATCGGCTCCGGAATCGTGATGCCGATCACGCGTGCGCTCGTGTTGGAGATAGCCAAGCTGCGCCCGATGTTCTCCACCAGCTCGATCTGGCGCAGCACGATTCGCTCGCTGTCGACCAGATCAATGCCGCCGCCCGCGGCCACAAGTTCGAGCGTCTCGGGATCCACCACCTCGCCGCTGCGCACGACAAACCCGGCCATGGTGATCGCTTGCGACTCCACAACCCGGATCGTCGGCTCGTCCGCGTTGGCGCGGATCGTCACCGTGCCCGGATTCCGCGCGCGGATCTCGATCTCTTGCTTGTTGCGGACGTCGACGTTCTCGCGATACGTGCCCGACGAGATCAGGACGACATCGCCCGAACTGGCCATGTTCACGGCCGCCTGAATGGACGAGGCATCGCCCGGCACGGTGATGGTCCGTGCCAGGGACGGTTGGGCGATAACGACCAAGGCGCCGATGAGCAGTCCGACAACGAGCGGCCACTTTCTGAGCATGCGGAATGCCTCCTTTGGCGAATGTGTCGCGGTATGCAACCGAACGGTCTCCGAAGCGCGGCGCCGAGGCATGCTCTGGGGGTGAGGGGACGGTTGCCCCCTAGTCGCTCAAGGGCAACCGCCCGTTGCTTGACGAGCGTGCGCGGATTCGCGTCCCCTCAACCCCATGTGGGAGCGTATCGGCGCTGAGGCGCTCGACGGTCATCGAGGTCACCTGCTTCGGAGATTCCGATTCCTCTCTACATCAGTCAGCGTGACAATTGCATGGATAGAACGTGGAAATGGAGTGAAAATGAGGCGGTATGGTGACAAACGGAGCATTCAGCGTCGAGCCCGTCAAAAGGCCACGACGTGAAATGGGTGCTGGCCTTGTTGGTGGGCCCCTGAGGAGGCCACGCGCATCTGACATAGATCCATTGCTGTTGTTATGATCAAAGCGTCGACGTTGTGCGAACTTGGTCATCGGGACGTTCCCGAAAGGGGACTGGGAAAAATGCCGCAAATCGTGAAAGACGTCGCCCGCCATGGCATACGCCACGCGACCCGGTGATACGTCGAGATGACCCGGCTCCATGTGCCCGGTGCGCTTTTCGTCGTCGCCATGGTTGTCGGCCTCGCACGGTACGCTTGGGGTGGCGAGCTCCTTGATACTAACGCTCGGGCTTACGCTGCATGCATGGGGCATTTATTGACCACTGCATAAGTCGGGTGGCTCAATGTCCGCAAGTTTCGCCCACGTCGCGGCAATCGCTTAGCCCTTCTTTCGCGGTGATCAGTAAATCAGGACAGCGGATACATCAAATACCGACTGCTCGGAAAGGTAGGCAATTCATGAAGAACGATCTGGCGAGGATAAAGCGGGTCGCCAACGATCTCTCTCGCCATGGGTTGCGCCGAATGCTGAGGCGGCATATAGAGATCAATCGGGCCTACTTGCCAGGCACGCTCCTTGTCGATGCGATCGCGTTCGCGTTGGTGTGGTTGGCCTGGGGACAACATGGGCATGCCATGGGGCTTCCGTTGATAGCCACCGCCGTCGGAATGTTTATCTTTGGCGTTTTTGTGGCCGGTAGCGATTTATCCGCCCTTGACGGAAGCGGCGCACCGTTCGGTGGCGGTTCCGCCGGTCGCCACCCGCGCGAGTTCATGGACAGCAACGAGGAATGGAGTCGCGCGAAGCACGACCACCGACAGAACGTCAGGCCGACGGCGAACGCCCTCTACCTGGCCAGTCTGTTGCCGCTGGCCGTCGGGGTCGTGCTCTGGGGCCTGGGGATTTAGCACCGCTCGACCGACGGCAGGACCTACGCCCTCGCCGATTCATCCCTTTTGGCTGCGCGGCGCGGTGGTGTGAATCGGCTGTCCGAGCGCCAGCTCGGCGGCCTCCATGATGCTCTCCGACAGCGTCGGATGCGGGTGGACCGTCAAGGCCAAGTCCTCGAGGCGCGCGCCCATCTCGATCGCGAGCGCTCCCTCGCTGATCAGGGTACTCGCCTCCGGCCCGACGATTTGGACTCCCAAGACGACCTCGCTTTCGCGGTCGGCCACGACCTTGGCGAAGCCTTCGGAGACGTTCATCGTGAGCGCTCGCCCTGACGCCTGGAAGGGGAATTTGCCCACGACGGGGTCGAAGCCCTGTTCCTTGGCTTCGGCCTCCGTGAGGCCGGCATAGGCGATCTCCGGATCGGTAAAGATGACGGCCGGAACCGTCAGCCAGTCCGAGGCGGACGGCTCGCCAGCGATATGGGCCGCCGCGACGAGGCCTTCATGGGATGCCTTGTGGGCCAACATCGGCTGCCCCGCGACGTCGCCGATGGCGTAGACCTTGTCGTTGCTCGTGCGTTGGGTCTCGTCAACTTTGACGAATCCCTGCTCGGTCGTCTCGACCTTGGCCTTCTCCAGCCCCATATCCGTCGAGTTGGGCTGCCGACCGATGCTCACGAGCACCTTGTCGGCCTCCAGCGTCGTCTCGCCGTCCGGCGTCTCCACGGTCGCCGTCGCGCCGCCGTCCGTCCGGTCCAACGACTGGGCTTTGGACGCCGTGTGGACCGTGATGCCGAGCGCCTTGAGTTGGTTCTCCACGACCTTAACGAGATCCGGGTCGGTGCCCGGCAGGAGTTGATCCAACATCTCCACGACGGTCACTTCGCTGCCGAGCTGAGCGTAGACAGAGCCGAGCTCGAGCCCGATGTAGCCGCCGCCGATGACGACCATTTTGTCGGGAACCTCGGTCAGCTGCAGCGCCTGGCGGGAACCGATAACGACCTCGCCGTCCATCTCGAAGCCGGGCAAATTCATCTGGGACGAGCCCGTCGCGACGATGGCGTGCTTGAAGTCGATGGACTGGGACCCGTCCTCGCTCTCAACGTGCACGCTCTTCGGGCCCGTGAACACCGCCTTGCCGGGGATGACCTGGACGCTGTGGTGGTCGAGCAGTCGGCCGACGCCGTCGGTCAGCTTCGTCACCACGCCGGATTTCCACGCTTGGAGTTTCTCCGGATGGATGGAGCGCTCGCCCACGTCGATGCCCATCTCGGCCAGGTCGTCCAGCTCGCCGTAGCGATGGGCGGCCTGGATGAGCGCCTTGGAGGGGATGCAGCCGTGATTGAGGCAGATGCCTCCCAGATCCGCCGCTTCCACGACCGTCGTCTCGATTCCCAATTGGGCCGCGCGGATGGCGGCCACGTAGCCGCCCGGCCCGCCGCCGACGATGAGCAGTTCCGTCCCCATCGCGATGTCGCCGACTACCATCGTGCAGTCACCACCTGAAATCCTTCATCGGTGTTCGAGCGCTCAGCCATGCCGAGCGCCGTCGCGCAACGTTTCCGGTTGGCTAAAAGTTGATCGACTTGCGGATGCCGCGCATGATGCGGCCGACGTCCGGCATGTAATAGTCCTCCAGCTCGTGGTACGGCATGGTCGTGTCGAATCCGGTCACGCGGATCGCGGGCGACTCCAGATAGAGGATCAGATCTTCCATGATCCGGGCGGAGATCTCCGAGGCAAAGCCGAGCGTTTGCGGGGCTTCCTGAGCGACGACAACGCGCCCCGTCTTCTTCACGGAGTCCGCTATCGTCTGGAAATCGAGCGGACTGAGCGTCCGGACGTCGATCACCTCGACGTCCAAGCCTTCCTTCTCCTCGGCTTCTTCCGCCGCCTCCAGGCAGAGGCGATGGACGTAGCCCCAGGAGACGAGCGTCAAGTCGCTGCCCTCGCGGCTGACGTTGCACTCGCCCAACGGGACCGTGTAGTCGCCGTCGGGCACCTCCTCGCGGAACGCGCGGTAGATCTTCTTCGGCTCCAGAAAGACCACCGGATCCGGGTCGCGGATCGCGCTGATCAGAAGCCCCTTGGCGTCGTGCGGGCTGGAGGGAATCACCGTCTTGAGTCCGGGCGTGTGGATATAAAGCGCTTCCTGGCTCTCGGAGTGGTGCTCCAGCGCGTGGATGCCGCCGCCGTAGGGCGCCCGCACCACGAGCGAGGCGCTGAACCGCCCGCGCGAGCGCCAGCGTATGCGCGACGCGTGGCTGATGAACTGATCGAACGCCGGCGTCATGAAGCCGCTGAACTGCATCTCCGCCACGGGCTTCATGCCGTAGACGGCCATGCCGATGGCCGTGCCGAGGATGCCGGACTCCGCCAACGGCGTGTCGATCACGCGATCCTCGCCGTACTCCTCCAACAGCCCCAGCGTCGCGCGGAACACCCCGCCGTCGACGCCGACGTCCTCGCCCATGACCACGACGCTGTCGTCGAGGTCCATCTCCGTCATCATCGCTTCATTGACTGCCTGTACCAGATTCTTTGGAGGCACGAATATCACCCAATGTTCTCGGTTACGAGTCGAATGGCTGCCGATCTGTCCGGTCTGTCCGGTCTGTCCGGAGGCGTTTCATGGGATCATCGCCTAGAAATCCATGGTGCGGCGAATGGCCCGCTCGACGCGCTCGGCGTCCGGAATGTAGCGGTCCTCCTTCGCGCCTAGCGGGATCGTCACGTCAAAGCCCGTCACGCGCTCGATCGGGGCCTGCAAGCTGAAGAACGCCTTCTCGTTGACAATCGCCGCCAGCTCCGAGGCCAAGCTGTTGACCGACGGAGCTTCCTGAGCAATGACGCACCGGCCCGTCTTCCGGACCGAGTTGACGACCGTGTCGTGGTCCATCGGATTGAGCGTCCGCATGTCGATCACCTCGACGTCGACGTCCGGGGCGATCTCGGCCGCCTCCAGGGCCACTTGATGCACGTAGCCCCACGACACGAGCGTCAGGTCCGAGCCCTCTCGGCTGACCTTGGCCTCCCCGAGGGGAACCGTGTAGGCGTCCTCAGGCACCTCCTCGCGGAACGCGCGATAGATCTTCTTCGGCTCCAGAAAGACAACAGGGTCCGGATCGCGGATGGCGCCGATCAGGAGCCCCTTGGCGTCGTAGGGCGTCGAGGGGATGACGACCTTCAAACCGGGCATGTGCGCGTAGTAGACTTCGGGGCTTTCCGCATGGTGTTCCGGCGAACGGATGCCGCCGCCGTAGGGCGCACGAATCACCATGGGAGCCTCGAAACGCCCTCGCGAGCGCCAACGGATCCGCGAGATGTGGGACATCATCTGATCGTATGCCGGCGGCATGAAGCCGCTGAACTGCATCTCGGTCAACGGTCGCAGCCCGTACACGGCCATGCCCAACGCCGTGCCGACGATGCCGGCCTCCGCCAGCGGCGTGTCGATCACGCGCTCGCTGCCGAACTCGTCGATTAGATCGACGGTGGCACGGAAGACGCCGCCGTCGACGCCGACGTCCTCGCCAAGCACGATGACGCGCTCGTCACGGCGCATCTCGGTCTTGTGCGCGTCATTGACCGCCTGGACCAGCGTCAGCTTGGCCATCGATCAGGCTTCACCCTGCTCGCTCAGATGGTCGCGCAGCTCCTCCATTTGCTCTTGGAGATGCGGCGGCATCTCGGCGTAGGTGTACTTGAAGATCTCGTCGACGTCGCGCTCTGGAGTGTTCTCGAACGCTTCGATGGCCTCGGAGATCTCTTGCTTGGCCTGCTCCTGGGCCTCTTCCTCGGCCTCCTCGTCCCAGAGGCCTTTGGCTTCGAGGTAGTTCCGCATGCGGGTGACGGGATCCTTCTTCTTCCAGGCCTCGACCTCCTCCTCGGAGCGGTAGCGCGTCCAGTCGTCGGCGGTGGTATGGTGACTCATGCGGTAGGTCACGGCCTCGATCAGCGTCGGGCCCTCGCCGTTGCGGGCGCGCTCCAGGGCCTCGCGTGTCACCTGATAGACGGCCAAGGCGTCGTTGCCGTCAACCTGATAGCCCTTGAACCCATAAGCGATCGCCTTCTGGGCGATCGTCTCCGAGCGGGTCTGGCGATTGCGGGGCACGGAGATGGCATACTGGTTGTTCTGGCAGAAAAAGACGGTCGGGGCGTCAAACACCCCGGCAAAGTTCATGGCCTCATGGAAGTCGCCCTCGCTGGTGCCGCCGTCGCCGAAGTAGACGATCGTGGCCAGCTCGTCGCCCTGGATCTTGGCCGCCCAGGCGGTGCCGACCGCGTGCAGGGTCTGGGTGGCGATGGGGATGGAGACGAGGAAGTTGTTGACCCCGTCGGGCGGGACGCCGCCGTCCTCGATGCCGCCCCAGTAGCGGAGCATGTCGGCCCACTTCTGCCCGCGCAGCACTTGCGCCGCCTGCTCGCGGTAGCTGGGGAAGAGCCAGTCCTCGGGCTCCAACGCGTACGCGCTGCCGATGAGCGAACCTTCCTGGCCCGAGTGCGGCGCATAGGTCCCGGCCAGGCGCCCTTGACGCTGCATGTTGAGCGCCCGTTCGTCGTAGAGCCGGGCCGTCAGCATGTGGCGGTAGATCTCGGTGAGCTGGTCATCGGACAGCTCCGGCTCCACGTCCGCATTGACGACGTTGCCGTCGTCGTCCATGACCTGGACGATCGGGTCCAGGGTCCAGGTCTTGGGTTCGTGCGCGATGAACCGCTCAGCGTCGACCTGGACTTGCACCTCGCCCTGGCCGTTGGCCTGCGCGTCGTCCGTCGACTTAGCCTGCTTGGCCATGCGCTCGTCCTCCTTCGCGCTGTTGTCGCAACACGCCGCTCATGAAGTACTCCGCGGCGCGGTAGGAGCTGCGCACGAGCGGGCCGGCGGCCACGTACATGAAGCCCATCTCCTCGCCGATCCGCTCGTAGCGCTTGAACTGCTCGGGGTGGACGTATTCCTGAACGGTCAGGTGCTTCTTGGTCGGCTGCAGGTACTGACCGAGCGTGACGATCTCGGCGCCGATGTCGCGCAGATCCCGCATCGACTGCACGACCTCGTCCTCGGTCTCGCCCAGGCCGACCATGATGCTTGACTTCGTGTAGCGATCCGGGTCGAATTCCTTGGCCTTGCGCAAGAACTCCAGGGACTGCCGATAGGAGAACCGGGGATCGCGCACGGTGGGGGTCAGCCGTTCCACGGTCTCGATGTTGTGATCGACGACGTCGGGCTGAGCGTCGACGAGCTTCGCCAACGCGTCCCAGTTGCCGCCGAAGTCGGTGGTCAGCACTTCCACCATCATGCCGGGGATCTGTTCCTTGAGCGTCCGGACCGTCTGGGCGATGTGGCCGGCGCCGCCGTCGGGGAGATCGTCGCGAGCCACGGTCGTCAGGACGACGTACTCCAGCCCCCATTCGCTCAGTGCGCGGGCCGTCTTCCACGGCTCGAGCGGATCGACCCAGCCTTCCGGCTGTCCCGTGTCGACCGCGCAGAAGTTGCACCCGCGCGTGCAGACGTCGCCGAGCAGCATGATCGTCGCCGTGCCGCCGTCCCAGCACTCGTGGAGGTTGGGACAGTTGGCCTCCTCGCAGACGGTATGGAGCTTGTTTTCGCGGAGCGTTTCCTTGATGTGGGCGTATTGCTCGCCCGAGGGAGGTCGGATTTTCAGCCAATCCGGCTTGCGCGTCGGCGTCGTGTCAACAGCCACCCGGGTTCCTCCTCCATAGTACGCGTAATTGGGTGATTATAGCCAGTCGGCCAAAGGCGTTTCAAGCGGAACGGAGGCGCAAATATCGGAATTCACGCCGGCTCGTCAGTCGTTTCGCTCGACGGCAATGTAGGCATCGGTGACCTCGGTCACGACGCCGTCAATGCTCGCGTGTTGGGCCACGCTGAGCGTCTTGATGTCGCCGATGGGCCCATCCAAGGGCTTGGCCACGACCTGACCGCGCTTGACCTCGTCGCCGACCTCGACCGTCGGGATGGACGCTTTGACGATCGGCGTAAGCGCGTGCTGCAAAAAGACGCGGACGCGCCGAATGTCGTCGTTGCCCAGCACCGTGATCTGCTCGGGGTGCCAGTCGAGATAGCGCAGCAGGCCGAGCTTCTTCATGACCTCGGGCAGCGTGTCGTCCCAGGTCGGCGGATCCTGACCGGGCAGCGTGGCAAATTCGGCCTGATCGCCCACGTAGATCGCCTTCTCGGTCACGAGGACGCCGTTGGTCTTTTTCAACACGGCGTGGACGCGCAGATCTGCGATGTCGCCCATCATGGGGCCGCCGTCGATGCACATGAGGTTGTGGCTGCGCGAGGTGTCGATGCCGGAGCGGGCCATCAGGTCGATGGTGTAGGTCCCCAACGGCGTGCAGTAGACGCGCGGGTTCTGCACCTCGCCGTAGATGTTGATGTACTTGTCGATGACGGGCTCGTTGTGGAACAGCGCCCGATACATGTTGTAGATCGTCTCGACGTTGTTGACCGTGACGCCGACGCTGGCGGGCAGCGCGCGGCCGGGCACCTCCTCGCCCGTGATCGCCTTGGTCAGCCAACGCTCCTCGCCGTTGCCGTAGATGGAGTCGGTGTATTGGATCTCGAAGCCGTGGGATTCCGTCAAGGGATCCAGCATCTCTTGATCCTTGGCCTTGGCGCCGATGATGATCTCCTCGAAGCCGAAGATGTCCGCCAAGGCATCGAAAGTCGCCTTGAACCGATCGGGGTAGGTCGTCAGGAGCAGCTTGTCCGCCTCGTAGCCGGGCTCGCCCTCTTCGCAATTGACGATCAGCGTCGGGGTGGGGTTGAGATATTTGAAGTAGGTGGGGAATCCGGCGCCGCCGGCGCCGACGAGCCCCATGTCGCGGAAGAGCCGTGCGGCCTCCTGTGGGTCCTTGGTGATCGGTTGATCCTGTACAGCCTCGGGTGCGGTTGCCATGCTCAGTTCGGACCTCCCAGCAATGCCTCGGCGGCGCTCCGGACCGCCTCCTGGGCCCGTTGTCGGGCCTGATCGTCGCCGGAGGTGCCGGAGGCCAAGACGAGATAGACGTCAACGCCCTGCTGCCAGAGCGCGCCGGCCAATCCGGCTCCGTCGTTCACAAAGACCTGAATGTCTCGCTCTGCCACGGTCCGGGTCTCCGGCTCGCCCATGGCGAGGATGTCTTTGATCTCCGCCCCGGCATCGGGGTTGCTCAGCCGAAACACCGAGACCCCAAGACTCTCCACGGCGTCCGCATAGGGGGACTCGGCCGTCGGCGCAAACTGGGCATGCACGGAGAAGAGCTCGCCCTCGAACGACGGCTCGGCCCGTTCGATGGACTGGGCCTCGAAGCCGGGCAACGAGTCGGGAATCAGCGCGTCCTGCTGGCCAACGTCCGTGGACGAGGTGGCTTGCTCGGCGCTCGATGGGCTCGATGGAGCCTCGCCGGGTTGCAGAACCACAAACGCGGCGAGGCCGGCCAGGCCCACGCCGATGACGATCAGCAACAGAATGAACGGATTCTTCATGACGTCCTCTGTTATACGCGGCAATAGCACGGATGTCAACCTGCCTGCGGGCATGAACGTGGCCCTCCTGTTCGTTAACCTGGCGTCATCCCACAACGAATCGTGATACCACCATGAGCACGCGCGTATTGGCAGCAATGAGCGGCGGCGTTGACAGCTCCGTGGCGGCCCTGCTGTTGCAAGAGCATGGTTACGACGTCGTCGGCGCCACGCTGAACCTGTGGTCCTACGAAGGCCGCAGTGAGCCCTACAATGAATGCTGCTCGCTCGAGGTTCGCATGATCACCCATCAACTGGGCATCGAGCACCACGTCGTCGACGAGGGCCAGGCGTTCAAGGAAGCCGTCGTTGACCCGTTCATCGAGGAGTCCGCCGCCGGGATGACGCCGCTGCCGTGCGCCAAGTGCAACCGGTTCGTGCGCGTGCCCAAGCTGATCGAGCTCGCCGACCGGCTCGGCTGCGACTACGTCGCCACCGGCCACCACGTTCGCATCCGTCAAGCCGACGACGGGACCTATCAGCTCCTCAAAGGCCACGATGCCCACAAGGACCAGGGGTACTTCCTCTACATGCTCGGCCAAGCCGAGCTCTCGCGGCTCATGGTCCCCATCGGCGCTTACGACAAGCGCGACGTCTGGAAGATCGCCTACGACAACAACCTGATCTCCGCCCGCAAGCCAGAGAGCCAGGACCTCTGCTTTCTGCCCAACGGGGACGCGCGCCAGTTTTTGAAGGACCGCGCCCAAGGCGCGATGCAGCCGGGCGAGATCGTCGATACGGACGGAACCGTCCTCGGCCAACACGACGGGCTGCCGTATTACACGATCGGCCAGCGCCGCGGGCTCGGCGTGAGCGTCGGGGAGCCGGTCTACGTCGTCGACAAGGATCGCGACGCCAATCGGCTGATCGTGGGGCCGGAAGAGCTGTTGATGTCGGAGGGCTTAATTGCGGACGACGTCTGTTTTGTCCATCCGGACGGGCTGACCGAACCAACCCGGGCTGAGGTCAAGATTCGTTACCGCAGCCACCCTGAACCCTGCACGCTGGAGCCAACGGACTGCCCGAGCCGAGTGGACGTCAGATTTGACAAGCCCCAGCGTGCGGTCACACCCGGGCAAGTCGCTGTCTTCTATCAGGGCGATCTCGTCTTGGGCGGGGGCACGATCGCCGAGGCGTTCCAGCCCGCGGCGACCGCGCCCGCTTGACGTTCCTTAGGGAGCAGTGCGCGCTCAGCGGACGATCAACACGGCTTCCATGCCCTTGTTGCGGAAGACCGGGTCGTAGAGCTGGTAGCGACGCTCGCCGATGACGCCCCCCTGAAGGTCAACCCAGACCGTCTTGCTTTGGCCGGGGCGGATGATGTCCTCGCTGTGGATGACTTGCTCACTGACCGGATCGTAGAGCTCAATCTGGTGAAGCACGTCCGACTCGTTGGTCAGCACGAGCTTGACCCGGCCGTGCTGCAGCGTGACGCGATCGGGGTCGAACGACTGGTTCTGCATCGCGATGTTGGCGGACGTTTGGGCGGGGCCGTTGCTGGTGTTGCCGGCGGGGCCGCCCCCCGGCAGGAATAGGGCAACGCCAAGCAGGGCCAGGCCGGCCAAGATGGCGACAATCACGAAAATACGATCCATTCGACGTCGTCCTCCTTGAATTGATCTCCAGCGCGGTGCGCTCTGTGCGTGAGTTGGGTCAATGGTACTCAGGCGGAATGGAGGGCGTCAACTCAGCTGTAACGCTGTGACTGGACATTTGCAACGCCTCGGCAGGCCAATAAGCCGAGGTGCAATGCCGTCAAACCGAGGCCTGATTCGGCGTCGGGAGCGGTTCCACGTGTGAGGCCCCGTTTGAGCCGGCTCAGACCGAGACCTACAATGCGCAACAGTCGAGGAGGGATGGCCGAGCGGACGAAGGCAGCGGTCTTGAAAACCGCAGGGCGCAAGCCCCGGGGGTTCGAATCCCCCTCCCTCCGCCCCTTTTGCCTCCACTTGGGCACTACTGGCCAACGCCCGCAGGGCTGGAGATGCTACCGAAAGCTCTCCCACGGGCCATCGGACGGGCGAGCCTCGGCCCTCGATCCCGGTAAGACCGAGCAGCGACACGTTGACACTTCTCGGCATGAGGCCTAAAATAGCGCCAACTTGCGGAGAGGTGGCCGAGTGGCCGAAGGCGACGGCTTGCTAAGCCGTTGTGGGGGTAAGACTCCACCGTGGGTTCGAATCCCACCCTCTCCGCCACGCCTCACTGGAAATCACTCCGGATACCATGTGTCCATGTTTCCCAATTGTTGGGCATTTGTTGACACGTAGCTCGCCAGGGAGTATGCTGGCGTTGCGGCCCATGCAAGCGGGGGGCTAGCGGTCCCCTCCGTCCGCAACCCGCTACAGCGGAGTCTATGGGTCACCCAAGAGGCCCGACCTTGGGGAAGCGCGTTCGGGTAAGCGGTGACGACGGCCGAGCCCTCTACGGCGCACACTCGTGAACCCCGTCAGGCCCGGAAGGGAGCAGCGGTAAGCGAGTCCCTGCGGGTGCTAGAGGACCCCTTGGCCCGAGCTGGCTGCCCGGACAGCGCCCGGAGGAGGGCCCCGACGGGGCCCGCATGGGCCGCGCCTTCATGCGCCCTTGTCCGCGAAACGCCATCGCGCCTACACTCCGAGAGCCATGAGTGCTCTGTCCCCAAAGCCTCCGCTCGTCAACGCCGCTGGGCCGCATTCGGTCACCCGCCACGACCTGTTCGAGATCGCCGATTCTGCCAGCGGCGCGGTCGTCACCAAGTCGATGACCCATTGTCCGCGCGAGGGGAACCCGGAGCCGCGCTGGGCGCCGTACGCCATGGACGGCTTCGGCTCCATCAACTCCATGGGGCTCAACAACCTCGGCTACCGTCGCTATGCTGAGCTCGTCGCGGAGCTGGGGGCTCACGGCAAACCCGTCATTGCCAGTCTCGCGTACGCGCCGTGCGATCACGATCTGCCCATGGCGGATCATTATCTCGTCATGGGCTGCGCCCTGGCCGAAGCGGGCGCGGATGCGCTGGAGGTCAACCTCTCCACGCCCAACCTCACGGGGGTTCCGATCGCCAACGATCCGACTCAGATCCAATCCGTGCTGGAGCCCCTTTTGGAGGACGTCGATCTCCCCGTGGCCGTCAAGCTACCGCCCTACAACAACGACCTCCCCTTGTTCGAGGACGTAGCAGCGTTGCTTGTCGAACTGGACGTCGACGCCGTCGCCACGATGAACTCCGAGCCGAACGCCATGGACATCGACCTCGAGACGCGACATAAAGTGATTCGCCCGCGCGAGGGCTACGGCGGTCTCGGCGGCCCGGCGATCCTGCCGATCGCCTTGGCCGAAGTCCATCGGTTTGCCCGTTACTTCCGCTCCCAAGGGGCCGACATCGACGTCTGGGGTTGTGGCGGCGTTGACCATGCGGAGGACGCCATCAAGCACTTCTTGGCCGGCGCCTCGGCGGTTCAGGTCGGCACGGCGCTCACGTGGGAAGGGGCCGACGTCTTCCGCATGATCTGGGAAGGGATCGACAACTGGCTGGCGATCCACGGCCACGCGTCCGTGGACGAGATCATCGGGCAAGTCCGAGACCGCTAACCGATGAAGCTCATCCGGAACGGGGAAGTTTTCACGAACGGCGAACTGAAGCGGCTCGACGTCGCGCTCGACGACGAGGGGATTCACGAGCTGAGCCCGCAGGTCGACATCGACGCCCATGAAGTGATCGACGCGTCGAATCTAGTCATCTTGCCGGGGCTGATCGACGCCCACGTCCACGTCCGAGATTTTAACGAGAGCCACAAGGAGACGTGGCAGACAGCCGGGCGCGCGGCACGAGCGGGCGGCGTGACGACCGTGCTCGCCATGCCGAACACCGATCCGCCGACGACGAGCGTCGAGATGGTCCGCGAGCAGCGGCGACGGGCGGATGCCGCGCCGATCGATTACGCTCTCTTCGCCGGCATAACCCCAGATACGCTGGGCGATGTTCCCCAGCTCGCCCGGGAGCAACGGGTCATCGGGTTCAAACTCTACATGGGCGAGACGACGGGCGGTTTGATCATCGGCGACGCCCGGACGCAACGCGAGGCCTTCAAACGGGTTGCCGAGACCGAAAAGCCGCTCGCGGTTCATGCCCAACGACTCGGCTCATCGTCGGAGGCGGCCGATCTGGAGATCGCGCTCGAGCACGCCGTTCAGACGGGCGCCAAACTGCACCTATGCCACGTCCGCACGCGCGAGGGCATTGAGCTGGCTGATGAAGCCCGTCGCGAGGGCCTCGACGTCACTATCGAGACGTGCCCTCACTATCTCGTCTTCACCGCGGACGATGCGCGCGCGAAGGGCCCCAGACTGAAAGTCAACCCGCCCTTGGCAACCCCTGAAGATCGAGACTTCCTCTGGCACGCACTCGCCACCGGACTCGTCGACGTCGTGGCCAGCGACCACGCGCCACACACCTTGCGCGAAAAGGGCGTTCCGTTCGACAAAGCGCCCTTCGGGCTGCCCGGCTTGGAGACGACCCTGTCCATTCTGCTCGACGGCGTTTCTCGCCATCAGCTCAGTCTGGAGCGCTTGGTCGAGTGTGTCGCCCGCAAGCCTGCTGACCGATTTGATCTGCCCCATCGTGGCATCATCGCCGAGGACCGCCCGGCCCGCTTGACCATCGTGGATCCTCGACCTCAGCGCCAGCTCTCGGACGCCGTCGTTCATGCCAAGTGCGGCTGGACGCCCTACGACGGCCTCCCGTTCCGAGGACAGGTTGTCACCACGGTCGTCTCCGGTGCGTCGGCTTAGCGGGCGACTCACGACCATGTTAGCCTCCCACGATAAAGGAGTGACAGCATGGACTACGCCAACCTCGGCAACACGGGACTGAAAGTCTCACGTCTCTGTCTCGGCTGCATGACCTACGGCACGCCCGAGTGGCGCGATTGGGTGCTCGACGAGAGCCAAAGCTGGCCCTTCTTTGAAAGAGCGTTGGAGCACGACATCAACTTCTTCGACACGGCCGACATGTACTCCCTCGGCGTAAGCGAGGAAGTGACGGGCCGGGCGCTGCGCGAGATGACCCATCGGGACAACGTCGTCATCGCCACCAAAGTCTACATGCCGATGAGCGAGGACCCGAACGACACCGGGCTGTCGCGCAAGCACATCATGAAAAGCATCGACAACTCCCTCCGGCGCCTTGGCACCGACCACGTCGACCTCTATCAGATCCACCGCTGGGATTACGGGACGCCCGTGGAGGAGACGCTCGAAGCGCTTCACGACGTCGTCAAGGCCGGCAAGGCGCGCTACATCGGCGCCTCCAGCATGTTCGCCTGGCAGCTTGCCAAGGCGCTCTATACAGCTGACCTGAACGGCTGGAGTCGTTTCGTCTCCATGCAGAACCACTATAATCTCGTCTATCGCGAGGAGGAGCGGGAGATGATTCCGCTCTGCGAGGATCAGGGCATCGGCATCATCCCCTGGAGCCCGCTGGCTCGCGGCTTCCTCGCCGGCAATCGATCAAGAGAAGACGACGGCGAGACGGTCCGATCGAAAAACGATCCCATGGCCCACCGCATGTACTATGGAGACGAGGATTTCCAAGTGGTCGATCGCGTCGTCGAGACGGCTGAGCAACATGGCGTGACGCCAGCCCAGATCGCGCTGGCCTGGATGCTGCACAAGCCCTACGTCACGTCACCGATTATCGGCGCGAGCAAGATGGATCACCTCGATCAAGCCGTGGACGCGCTGGAGATCGAACTGACCGAGGAGGAGATGGCGTATCTGGAGGCGCCGTACGTGCCGCATGAAATCTTGGGGCACGAGTAGCATAATGATCGAACAAAGTTCGCCAAGGAGGAACCCATGAACTACCAAGACCTCGAAAGCCGACGGCTGCAGGCCCAGGCCGAGTTCTTCGTCAAGACCGCCGAACAGATTTCAGAAGAGAAGGCCGACGAGAAGCCCGCCGAGACCGCCATGTCCGCTCGCGAGATCGTCGATCACTGCACCGAGACCAACGCCGCCATGGGCCGCATGCTCGGCGAGGATGTGCCCGACTATGACCCGGCGTCGTGCGAGTCGTTCGCGAAGGCGCTCCGCGTTTTTCAGACGAGCTGCGATCGGCTGAGCGAGACGCTGGCCAACGTCCCCGATGACCGTCTCGACGAGGACGTCGAAACCTCCGATGGCCAATCGATGCCGCTTACCCGGATCATGAGCATTCCGGCGGTCCACGTCGGCTACCACTGGGGCCAGCTCGCCTACCTCCAGACGCTCTGGGGCGACACCGAAGACCACTTCATGGGCTGACGCTGCTCCGCCACCCAATCCGATCGCACGACCCCCGTCATGGCCGGCTTGGCGCTGTCCAACGCCATCGGTTTCGACGATGCCCCGTTCCGAAAGGACCAGACCCGCCCCGTTCCGTTGGTCGGGGCCGTCTTCGCCGGGCAGCGCCTCGATGGCGTGGTCGTCGACGAGATCACGCGCGACGGCGCCGACGTCACCGACGCGATCGTTCGGTCGGTGTCCGGCGGCAAATTTGCCGAACACGTCCGGTTGGTGATGCTCCAGGGCGCCACCTTTGCCGGGTTCAACGTCGTCGACGCCCATCGGCTCCACTTGACGCTCAACGTGCCCGTGCTAATCGTCGCCCGGCACCGCCCGGACTTCGACGCCATCCGCCAGGCCCTGTTGACGCACATCCCGAATGGCGAGCAGAAGTGGCGGCTGATCGACGCGCTCGGTCCGATGGAGCTCATGGGGACGCTCCACGTCCAGCGGGTCGGGCTTAGCTCCGAACAAGCCGATGCCACGCTGCGGCAATGCTGCCTCCACAGCCAGGTCCCGGAGCCGCTGCGCGTGGCGCATCTGGTCGCGGGCGCGCTCGTTCGCGGCGAGAGCCGAGGGTCGCCCTAGGGGCATAGGGGAAATGGCCCACGTCAGTGGCGAGTTGGCGCCATCGTGTTAAGCTAGGTGCGAATGGAGGCATGGCATGGAACGCGACGAAGCGCTAAGCGGGCATTTCCAAGACGATCTCGATGCCATCAAGGCCGATCCGCAGACCGCCGACGTCTTCGCGACCGGCTTGGCTGAACGGTTCCTCGACCTTCAGGAGAGCGAGGCGCGCCAACTGCTGAACGGCGAGTATCGGCGGCCGGTGGCGGTGCGCGAGCGCCGCTCCGTGCTTCGCAGCGAGGCGATCCATCGCGCGTTCGCCCGGCTCTGTGCCGAAGCCGGCCGCGAACGTCGGACGCCGCTGCGGCACGTCGCCAGCGAGCGGGGCCAGCGCGCGCGGGCGGACCGCCAGCTCGACGCGCTGATCGCCGAGGCCACGCATGGATCCAGATCGAGCGCCCGACCGTCCGATCCTCCCGCCTCATCCACGGAACGGATGCTGCCATTGCGCCCCCGTCGCCGGGCGCCCGCGACGTGGGACTGGACGGCGGCAACTCGATCCGACTCGACGTACGATCGCTTGCGCCTGTACCATGGCCCGGCAATGCCCATGCTGATGGGCCACCTGATATTTTAACTCGGACCACAAGCGGTCCACGAAACGACGATGCTTGGAATCACGAAAGGAGCCACGTCATGAAGGCAACGTTTGGAGCTGGCTGCTTCTGGGGCGTCGAGGCGACGTTCCGCAACGTCGAGGGCGTCACCGACGCGGCCGTCGGCTACATGGGCGGCCACACCGATAACCCCAGCTACCCAGAAGTCTGCTCTGGCAAAACTGGCCATGCCGAGGTCGTCCAAGTCGACTACGACCCGAATGTCGCCTCGTATGACCAGCTCTTGGACGTCTTCTGGAATGTCCACGACCCGACACAACTCAATCGCCAAGGGCCGGATGTTGGCTCGCAGTACCGCTCGGTGATCTTCTACCACGACGAGGCCCAACGCGAGGCGGCCGAGCGCGCCAAGGCCGAGCTGGAGCGCAGCGGCCGCTTCCAGCGCTCGATCGTGACCGCCATCGAGCCGGCGGCCACGTTCTGGCCGGCCGAAGATTATCATCAACGGTACCTCGAAAAGCGTGGACTGGCCCACTGTGCCGTTCCTCACTGACGGCTCAGCGCCCAACGTCATCACAGATCGCCATGGATGATCCCCGCGTCGAGGCGCTCGCCCGCGTCCTCGTGGACTACTCTGTCGGTGTGGAGCCCGACCAACTTGTCGGGATCAACGGCGGCACGGCCGCATCCCCGCTGTTGCTCGCGCTCTACCGGCTCGTTCTCGAGCGCGGCGCGCATCCGCTGCTGATCAGTCGCCCCGCCGAGACGGACGAGATCTTCTATCGGCTCGCCAACGAAGCGCAACTCACCTACATCTCGCCGATCAGCGAAGCCCTCGTGGAACAGGTCGACGCCCAGATCAACGTGCTCTCTCAGACGAACACGAAGGCCCTCAGCAACGTCGACCCGTCGAAGCAGGCCAAGCGGGCGGGCGCCGCCCAACACCTCCAGACGCGCTTTATGGAACGGGCCGCCCAGGGGGAGCTCGACTGGACGTTGACGCTGTTCCCGACCCCGGCGTATGCTCAAGACGCCGAGATGTCGTTGGCTGAATTCGAGGACTTCGTCTTCGGTGCCGCGCTGCTGAATCGGGAGGATCCCATTCGGGCGTGGCAGCAGCTCTCGGCGGATCAACAACGCCTTATCGAGTGGATCCGTGAGAAGTCGGACGTCCACCTCACGGGGCCGGGAACCGATCTGAAGCTGAGCGTCCGCGATCGCGTCTGGATCAACGCCGACGGCCGGCGCAACTTCCCCGACGGGGAAATCTTCACCGCACCGCTTGAGGACAGCGTCGACGGCCACATCCGCTACAGCTTCCCGGCCGTCTACCAGGGGCGCGAGGTCGAGGGCGTCCAGTTGACGTTCGAGGCCGGGGAGGTCGTGGACGCCACGGCCACCAAGAACGAGGCGTTTCTCCACCAGATGCTCGAGGCCGACGAGGGGGCCCGTTACGTCGGCGAGTTTGCCATCGGGACGAATCCGGACGTCCAGCGCTTCAGCAAGAACATCCTCTTCGACGAGAAGATCGGCGGGACGGTCCACCTTGCACTGGGCCAGGGGTATCCCGATACGGGCAGCCGGAACGATTCCGCCATCCACTGGGACATGATCTGTGACCTGCGCGAGGGGGGCGCCATCGCCGTCGACGGCACGACGTTCGCCCAAGACGGCCGAATTCTCATCTAGCGCTGGAGGGAAGCCACGCCGCCCCGATCGCGCTGATGGGCAGTTGTCAGCGGACAGATCATCTGCCACCGTGGGCAACCCGTGATACCCCAACGTCTCCGAGACGCCCTTGAGACGCCTTGGCGGCGGACGCTGTACATCATGTTCGCCGCGCAGCTCTTGACGGCGGTCGGCTTCTCCATCTTCGTCCCCTTTCTGCCGCTCTACATCGAGGATTTGGGCTCGACGACGGGCCTGTCGATCGAGCTGTTGGCCGGGCTCGCCTACTCCGGCCAGGCCCTGACGATGATGCTCATCTCGCCGGTCTGGGGCTCGCTGGCGGACCGCGTCGGGCGCAAGCTCATGGTCGTGCGGGCCATGTTCGGCGGCGCGCTCGTGCTTATTCTCTTGGCGTTCGTCACCAGCGGCGAGCAGGTCGTGATCGTCCGGGCCATCCAGGGGCTCATCACGGGCACGGTCGCGGCAGCCAACGCGCTCGTCGCCGCGGAGGCGCCGCGGGAGCGGGTCGGCCACGCCATGGGGGTGCTCCAGATGGGGCTGTTCGTGGGCATCTCCGTGGGCCCGTTGCTGGGCGGCGGCATGGCCGACGTCTTCGGCTACCACACGGTCTTCTATATCACATCCGGCCTGTTGGCGTTCGGGGGCGTCCTCGTCCTCTTCGGCGTGCGCGAACATGCGCAGCGCCTGGAGAGCCGCGACGATCCCAGCCGCGAGGGCTTTTTGACGAAGTGGCGCCGCGTGCTCGCCACGCCGGGCGTCAAGATCGCCTACCTGATGCGATTCATGGCCCAGTTGGGGCGCACGAGCATCCTCCCGTACGCGCCGCTGTTCGTCGCCTCGCTCATGCCACCGGACGCGCTCGTCAACAGCATGACGGGGCTCGTCATCGGCTCGGTCATGGTGACGACGTCCATCAGTGGCGTGTTCCTCGGACGTCTCAGCGATCGGATCGGCCAACGCAAGATCGTCGTCGTGGCCACGCTCGCGGCCGGGTTGCTCTACATCCCGCAGAGCCTCGTGGGCGCGGCCTGGCAGCTGGTGGCCCTGCAGGCGATCGTCGGCGTCGCGCTGGGCGGGGTCATCCCCATCATCAGCGCCCTGCTGGCGAACTATACCACCATCGGCGAGGAGGGCTCGGTCTACGGCCTCGACAACTCCATCAACTCCGGCGCGCGCGTCGTCGCCCCGATGCTCGGCTCGGCCGTCGTGACGCTGTTCGGCCTGCGCGCGGTCTTCATCAGCACGGCGCTCGTCTTCACGATCGCCGGCTGGATGGCGTTGCGCCATCTTCCCGAGACCCATCGCACCGAGGACACCCATGAGCAACCCTCGACCTGAGCGGCCGCTCGGCGACGTTGCTCGCCTCATGGGCAAGCTGGGGCTGACGGCCTTCGGCGGCCCGGCCGCCCACATCGCGATGCTCGAGGACGAGGCCGTCGACAAGCGTCGCTGGATCAGCCGCCAGCACTTTCTGGATCTGGTCGGGGCGACCAACCTCGTTCCGGGCCCCAACTCCACGGAGATGACGATGCACCTCGGCTACCTCCGCGCCGGCGGCCTCGGCCTGATCGTCGGGGGCATGACGTTTCTCTTGCCGGCCGTGGCCATCACGACCGCCTTGGCCTGGATCTACGTCGAGTACGGCACCCTGCCCCAAGTGGAGCCTTTCCTCGTCGGGATCAAGCCGGCCGTGGTCGCCGTGATCTTGGGGGCGGTCGGCCGGCTCGGGCGCAAGGCCGTGAAAAACGCCAAATTGGCGTTGCTGGGCGCATTGGTCACAGCGGCCGTCCTGCTGGGCATCAACGAGCTTGCCGCGCTCGCAGGTGGGGCCGTCGTCGGGACCGCGGCGCTGCGGATCGACGCTTGGCGTTCTCGTGCGCTGTCCATCGCCCCGTCCCTTAGCAGCGGGCTGTTGGAGGCCATCTCGGACGCCTCGCTCGCCCAGCTCGGCTGGGTGTTTCTCAAAGTCGGGGCGGTCCTCTACGGCAGCGGCTACGTGTTGATTGCGTTCCTCGAAGGCGACCTCGTCGGGCGCCTGGAATGGCTGACTCAGGCCCAGCTGTTGGACGCCGTCGCCGTTGGGCAGTTCACGCCGGGGCCGGTGCTCTCCACCGCCACCTTTGTCGGCTACCTCGTGGCCGGTCTGCCGGGGGCGGCCGTCGCCACAGCGGGAATCTTCCTGCCCTCGTTTGCCGTCGTCCGCGTGCTCAATCCGCTTGTGCCGAAGCTGCGACGGAGCCCAACGACATCGGCGTTCATGGACGCGGTCAACGTGAGCGCCCTGGGGCTTATGGCCGCCGTCACGATCGAACTCGGCCTGAGCGCGTTGGCCCAGCCGGCCGCGCTCGGGATTGCGCTGGCCGCCGCCGTGGCCGTGCTCGGCTTCCGCGTCAACACGGCCTGGATCGTCCTCGGCGGCGCCCTGGCCGGCTATGCCCTCACCCGGGTGGGGCTCCTTTGACAAGGGCCGTCGCTGAGTTTAAGCTGCAACGTCACTCAACCACAGAGAGGTGAGTCCCATGGCTCGTTCTGAGTCGTCGCTCGCACGCGCTCGACTAGCCCGTTGGAATCATTCGACCCGCTTCGCTCACCTCTGGTATTGGCCGTCCTCCTATCCCGCCTATAGCTGGCGCTATCCCAGCGCTTAATCTGTCAACTCACTCAACCGATCCTTGAGTCCGTTCGAGCCCGCATCCCGTTTCGGGATGAGCACCATGTTTACGACAACTGAATAGGAGGACATTGATTATGGTGGTTGTGATGCAACCCGATGCCGGCCGTGACCAGATCGACGCCGCGGAAGCCAGTCTGCGCGAGCAGGGATTTCAAGTTCATCGATCCGCGGGGATCGAGTACACGATCCTCGGCGCCATCGGCGACGAGCGCGGCGTCGACGCCAAGCACTTCGAGGCCATGCCCGGCGTCCGCGAGGTCGTCGAGATCAGCGAGCCTTACAAGCTGGCCAGCCGCACGTTCCATCCGGAAGGGACCGTCATCCATCTGGACGGGACGACAATCGGCGACGGGAGCCCGACGATGATGGCCGGGCCCTGCTCCGTCGAGCATTCGGAGCGCATGCACGAGATCGCCCGCCATGTCGCCGAGCGCGGCGGCACGGTCCTGCGGGGCGGCGCATTCAAGCCCCGCACCTCGCCGCACAGCTTCCAAGGGCTCGGCGAAGCGGGGCTGAAAACATTGCGTGAGGCGGCCGACGCCCACGGCCTGCGCGTCGTCACGGAAGCGATGAGCCCCTCGCAGGTCGAGGTCGTGGCACAGCACGCGGACATTATCCAGATCGGCGCGCGCAACATGCAGAATTACCAACTGCTGCAAGAGGCCGGCCGTCTCGACCTGCCCGTGTTGCTCAAGCGGGGCCTGTCGGCCAAGTTCGACGAGTGGCTGCTGGCCGCGGAGTACGTGATGAGCGGCGGCAACCGGGACGTCATCCTGTGTGAACGGGGCGTGCGCACGTTCAATGATCACACCCGCTTCACGCTCGACGTCGGCGCCATCGCGGTCGCGAAGCAGCGCTCGCACCTGCCCGTGATCGTCGACCCGAGCCACGCAGCCGGCCATCGTGACCTCGTGGCGCCGCTGGCCTTGGCCGGCGTCGCGGCGGGCGCCGATGGCGTCATGGTCGAGGTCCACACCGAGCCATCCCTTGCCTGGAGCGACGGGCCGCAGGCGCTGACGCCGCCGATGTGGGCCGATCTGACCCGGCAGCTATCGGCCCCAACCAACGCTCGGATGGCCGTAGGGGTGGTCTAATGGCGGCCCACTGGCCACAGCGCGTCGCCATTGTGGGCCTCGGCCTGATCGGCGGCTCGCTCGGGCTGACCATCCGTGACCGCCGGCCCGGCGTCCACGTGGTCGGCGTCGATCGGGATGAGGCCACGCTCGAGCGGGCCCGAGCACGAGGCGCAATTCACGATGCTCGTTCTTCGTTGGGAGACGGCATCCCGGGCGCTGACTTGGTCGTGCTCGCCACGCCCGTTTCGGTCATCCTGGAGCAGATGGCGTCCCTTCGGGGAATCGTGGACGACGAAGCTATTATCACCGACGTCGGATCCACCAAGCGAGCGATCTGTCGGCGGGGCCAGGCGGCGCTGGGCGAGCGCTTCATCGGCGGGCACCCGATGGCCGGCTCCGAGCGTGCCGGGATTGAAGCTGCACGGACTGGGCTTTTCCAGGATAAGACGTGGGTCTTGACGGGCAATGGCTCAGCTCCCATGGCGAAACTGGCGGCGTTCTTGGGGAAGCTCGGGGCGCGAGTGACCGAGATGGCGCCGCCGGACCACGACCGCGTTGTCGCAGCGACGAGCCATCTGCCGCAGCTCCTGGCGGTCGCGCTCGGCGCGCGCCTCGACGAGGGAGCCTGCGACGACGACGCCTATCGCCGGCTCCTGGCCGCGGGAGGCGACGATTGGCTCCGCCTGGCAAGGGCACCTGCCGACGTGTGGCGCGATATCGTCGCGACGAACGCCGATCGCATCCGCGACGAAGTCCATGCCGTGATCGCCCACCTCCACACGATCGACCGCGATCTCGACCAACTGGAAAACGTATTTGAACGGGCAAATCGCCTTGCAATCGAGACGCAAAATGGCGTATCCTGGGATCACACCAACGGAGGTGAATTCACATGGCGACCAGCCAGGAGGAACTCGTCCACGGACTGAACACGGACCTCGCCCATGAATACCAATCGATTGTCATGTACATCACGTATGCCGCGACGGTGCGCGGGATGTACCGTGAGGAGCTGAAGGAGTTCTTCATGAACGAGGTGCCCGAGGAACAGCGCCACGCACAGTTCCTCGCGGAGAAGGTCAGCGCGCTCGGGGGCACCCCGACGACGGAGATGGTCGAGGTCCCCAACGCAACCTCGCCCACCGACATGCTGGAGGAGGTCCACAAGGCCGAAAAGGGCGCGATCGAGCGCTACGTCGAGCGCATGCACCAAGCCGAAGACTATGGCGACTACGGCCTCGCTAACGACCTGCACGACCTGATCAGTGACGAGACGAACCACAAAGAGAACACAGAGAAGCTGCTGAGAGAATAGAGGCTACGCGAAGGCGACTATAGGATCTGGTACGCCCGGCAGGATTCGAACCTGCGACTTCTGGCTCCGGAGGCCAGTGCTCTGTCCCCTGAGCTACGGGCGCATTGATGCCTCTAGTGTAGCCCGACCTTGAGGGACCTTCAACCGGTGGGATCCACCGAGCCACGGCACGAACGCCGCGACGCTCGGCACAACACTTTCGCCATTGAAGCCCAACCCTTGCGGGAGCAAGGCATAAAGCGCCACACGACTGATATCCCTCCTATATCATCGGATGTAAGCCGGCTTACGGACGTGCATGCCCTGCGCCCGCTAAGCAAGGACCATCAATCCGATGAGAAGGAGGGGTTTCGCTCACGCACGATTCGCTGGTCGTGTGCGAGTGTGGAGCTATGGAGCGTTTCAAGATCCTGGCCGTGATCGGCCTACTGCTGGCATTTGCCATGTTGCCCATGGCGCCGACGACTGGGCAACAGACGGCCGACGCCGAGTCCGAATCGAATCTCAGCTTTGACGCGTTCAACCTTCAGAGCTATTGGTACTCGCGCTACATCCTGAGCCGGTCTCATGCCCGCGCCGGCGCCGGCGTCCACATGCTGCGCGGCCCCATGTTCAGCGGGGATCTGGACGAGCTCCAATCGACCGTCAAGGGCTTCAGCGAGACCACGGGTCACGCCGTGCCGACCAATCCCTGGCCCGTGTTCTTGGAATTCAAGTCGGCGAAGCCGTTCTTCACCCAAAGTCCCGATCAGTCCGACTTTGCGACGCTGCGATGGCAGCGCGACACGTTCGACCCGACGATCGACCTCGGCGCGCTCGGCCAGGCAGCAACGAAGAAGATCGTCTGGATCGAACAGTTCCTGCGCGCCGTCTACGATCCGCCGGAGAACCGTTTTATCGGCTTCGTGCTCTCGGGCGAGGTGCTGAGCACGTTCCAGTGGCTCATGCAGAATGGGACGAACACGGGCGAGCCGCTGCAACCGGGCAACCCGGAGGGCGCCTACTTCCCGAGTTCCCTTGAACTCCAGTTGGAGAGCGCGACGGGCCCGGACGGCACCCCGAGGCCGCCGCAGATCGCGGGCACCTCGATCAAGGACGCCGACAGCGTCCTGAGCGACCAGTGGGCGCTGTTGTGGGCGACCACCGAGATGATGAGCCTCGCGACCCACAGCGAGACCCAGCAGTACTACGACGGCGACCCGTTCCCGTCGGAAGCGAGTCAGCTGGCGACTAATCTCTCCCAGGCCGTCTTCGGCAACATCCGGAATCGACACTGGAATGCGGACGTCGGCACGCTCGTCGACCGCAACCGCGACGGACGCCAGATGGGCACAACGATCACGACGGCGACCGCCTCGCGCGCGGTCAACGGGCTGGCCAACGCCTACAAGGCGTTCCAAGGCCAAGATCTTGCGGCCCAAGCCGAGCGCATGGTCGACCGCCAGGCGTCGTATTTGACGCGCCTGCAGCGCGACGACGGGCGGTTCCCGAACGCCTACGACACTGCTGATGGGTCGACGGCTTCCCGTCCGACGACGCTCGAGACTCAGTCTGCAGCCATTGCCGCGCTCATGATCGCCTCCGACGTCACGGGGAACGACGACTATCGAACGGCCGCGCTCCAGGGCTACGGCTGGATGCTGGACCACCTCTGGGATGAGGAGAACGGGGTCTATCGGAGCGCGCAAGATGCCACGACCTACACCTACACGCCGTGGGACATCGGCTCCGTGCTTGCCGCCCATCGCAATCTCCTCCTGACGGGCGACGACTTGGCCGGGCATCGCTTAGTTGAGTTCTGGAACAACGTCGTCAACCGCTCCGGCATGCTCCAGGCCGAGCTGCCGCAAACGGGCGAAGCCATCGGCGATGGGGATCCCGATACCAACGACAACGGCATCCCCGAGCCGGGCGAGGCGAGCGCTATCGAGGGCGCGCCGCACGGCGTCGACGCCGTGCTGGCCCACGAAGTGCAACTGAACCCGAACACGGGCCAGTGGACGGTCACCGACCGGACGTTCCGCACGCAGGCCCAGATGTACGCGGCCAACGAGATGTACATCACGGGCATCCCGACGTTCGCGCCGCAGATGGTCCAGGCGTTGGAGCTGCGCTCGATCACGCCGGAGTCCAAGGTCGAGCTGGCCAGCCTGGAGGAGGCCCGCGCCAACCACGACGAGCTCATGCGCTCGGTTCGCGAGCCCCAGACGGCGCAGGAGCAACCGTCGACCCAGCAGCCGTCAGACGCTGCCGATCGCGGCATCCGCTCGCTCGACGGCGCGGTCGTGCGCGGCGAGGACGCCACCGTCTTCTTCAGCGCCCCGGGCGAGAACGGTGAAGGCGAAAAGGTCTGCTACGCCAATCACTCCACGTCGAACGGCGACTTCGAGGTCGGCTGTCTCGAGGTCCCTGCAGCGGGCGAGACGAATCGGCTCGAAACGGAGGCGGGCTCCGGCGAGGCCTCCGGAGAGACATCCGCCGAGTCGCCATCGGACAACGAGGAGGCCTCAACCGCAACCGACGGACAGTCGCTGACAGTGACAGCCAGCGAGTTCAAGTTCCAGCCGAACCAAATCGAGGTCGAGCCGGGCCAAGACGTTACCGTCACGTTCACAAACGACGGCCAACTGGAGCACAACTTGACCATTCCGGCCTTGCGCGCTGGCACCGAGACCATCGAGTCGGGAGCAATGGCCAAGTTCACGTTCACCGCGCCGTCGGATGA
>CAZMNF010000014.1:0-40799 GCA_964567595.1 uncultured Thermotogae bacterium
AAGTGACCGTTGTGACGGGGGCCAGCACGGGCGTCGGGCTGGCTGTCGCTAAGCAGTTTGCTCAAGGCGGCAGCAACGTCGTCCTGGCTGCTCGGAGTTCCGACGGTCTGAACAGAGCTCAAGAGGCGATCGAGGGACTCGGTGCGGAGGCGCTTGCCGTTCCGACCGACATCAGCGACCGCGAGCAGTGCTTTGCGCTCATGGAACGGACGATGGATCACTTCGGCCGCGTCGACTGTCTCGTCAACAACGCCGGCATCGGGCTCTACAAGCCCGTCGAGGACGTGGTGCCCGAGGACCTCGACAAAGCGTTGGCCGTCAACTTCCGCGGGGCAATGTACTGCGCGCAGGCGGCCTACGATCGGATGCGCGAACAGGGATCCGGCCATATCATCAATGTGGCCTCCATTGCGGGCAAGACGGGGCTACCGGGAGAGAGTGCCTACAACGCGTCAAAGTTCGCCATGGTGGGCTTCGGCCAGAGCCTCAAGAAGGAAGCGATCCATCACGGGATCCGCGTGGACAACGTCTGCCCCGGCGGCATTGACACGCCGTTCTGGGACAAAGTCCCGAACCCGCCGGACACGTCCAACTTCCTGACGGCGGATGACGTCGCCGGGTTGGTGGCCTACGTCGCCAGCACGTCGGAGCGGATGGTCTTCGACGACATCACGGTCAACCCGAAGAACGAGTTTATCGATCGCTTCGCCTGAGCTAGGTCCGTTAGCGCCCTCACGTTAGGGCAACGTCAGGACAAGCTACGTCTGGAAAATCTCGCGAACGGAGGCTCGGGTGGCTTCCAGGGCCTGCCGCAAGTTGTCGGGATTGGGCCCGCCGCCCTGGGCGAACTTGGGGTTGCCGCCGCCTTTTCCGCCAACCTCTTCTGCGGCTTCTCTCACCAAATCACCTGCGCGGACGCGATCCGTCAGCGCGTCGCTCACCTTGCTAACGACCACAGCCTTGCCGTTACGTCCGCTACCGAGCAACACAACGCCCGGACGGAGTTGGTCCTCGAGGAGATCGGCCAGCTCTTTGAGGGCATCGCCGTCGAGGTCGGCTTGGGCGGCGATCATCGCGGCATCGCCCACGCGCTCGCTCCGTTCGAGGAGCGCATCGCGGGTCTGCTGGAGCTCGACGTGCTGGAGTCGGTCCACTTCCGTCTCGAGCGATTTCCGTTGTTCGAGCAACGCCTCGAGCTTCGCCACGACCTCGCCCTCGGTGGCGTCGAGCTTGGCGCTCACGTCCTGGAGACGCTGCTCCTTCTCCAACAGATAGTTGAACAGGTTCTTGCCCGTGGCGACGTAGACGCGGCGGACGCCCGCGGAGACGCCCTCCTCGCGGGTGATCTTGAACATCCCGATCTCGCCCGTGCGATCGACGTGCGTGCCGCCGCAGAGCTCGATGCTGAAGGGGTCGTCGGTCCCGTTTGCGTCGGGAATCGCCACCGTGCGGACTTTATCCCGGCCCTGATAGTCTTCGGGGAAGAGCGCCATGGCGCCCCTGGCTTTGGCATCGGTCAACGGCTCGTAGGCGACCTCGACGGGTCGGTCACCCAGGATGACCTCGTTGGCCATGTCCTCGACCTCGCGGATCTCATCGTCGCTGAGCCCTTCCAGATGCGTAAAGTCAAAGCGGAGTTCGTCGGGCGCCACGCGCGATCCGGCCTGGATGCCTCCCTCGTAGCCGAGGGCCTTCCGCAGGGCGGCGTGGAGGATGTGGGTTGCGGTGTGGTTGCGCTGGGTGTCCAGGCGGCGATCCACGTCGATCGAGAGCGCGCATTCGTCCCCGACGGCCAACGAACCTTGGGTCACCCTGATGCGGTGGTAGGGAATGCCGACCTGGGTCTTCTGCACGTCGAGCACCTGCGCCTCTCCCCGGTCCCAGACGACGCTGCCCGTGTCGGCGATTTGCCCGCCCCCTTCGGGATAGAATGGGGATCGCTCCACGACGAGGAGGGCCTCCTCGCCCCCCTCGGCGGCCTCGATTGAATGGCCGTCCGAGTTGGCCAAGTGGACGACCTTGGAGCTGCACGCCAGGCTCGTGGGATCGGATTCGCACTTCCGTTGCGGGACCTCGAGCAGGAGGCGGGGATGGCCCGTGCCCTTGGTGCCAGCCGCCGACCGCTCCCGCTGCTTTTCCATCTCCCGTTCGAACCCTTGCCGATCGACGGATAACCCATGTTCCTGCGCGATGTCCTCGACAATCTGGATGTGGAAGCCGTGCGTGTCGTGCAGGAAGAACGCCTCCTCGCCCGCGATGACGGTTTCATTCTGCGCCTGCTTCTGTCGAATGAGGTCGTCGATGTAGCTCATGCCCGTCTCGAACGTGCGGGCGAAGCGCTGCTCCTCCTGATGGACGGCTTTGACGATGAAGTCGCGGCGTTGCGGCAGCTCCCCGTAGAAGTGGCCCATCTCGTCGATGACGGTCTCGACGACCTGGCCGAGGAAGGGGCTCTGCAAGCCGAGCTGCTTGCCGAAGCGAATCGCTCGGCGAATGAGCATGCGCAGGATGTAGCTGCGCTCTTCGTTGCCCGGGACGACGCCATCGGCAAGGAGAAACGTCATCGCGCGCCCGTGATCGGCCAGCACGCGGTACGGAATGGGCCGGTTGTTCATGTCGGCGTCGCTGTGGCCGGTCAGCTGGCGGACGGTCTCCATCAGCGGCTCGAAGATGTCGGTGTCGTAGTTGGTGGCGCCGTTCTGCAGCACCGCGGCGATGCGCTCAAAGCCCATGCCCGTATCGACGCATGGGGCGGACAGGTCCGACGTCTGCCCGCTCTCGTCGGTGTGGTACTGCATGAAGACGAGGTTCCAGATCTCCCAGAAGCGATCGCAGTCCTCTTCCACGGAGGCGGTGTACGGGGTGCACTTGCCGTTGTGGGAACACGTGCATCGCTCAACGCCCCGATCGTAGAAGATCTCCGAGCACGGCCCGTTCGGGCCCGTCTCCCCCATGGACCACCAGTTCTCGCTGGCGGGCAGTCGGCCGATGCGGTCGTCCGGAACGCCCGTGATCTCGCTCCAGAGCCGCGCGGCCTCGTCGTCGTCCTCGTAGACGGTCGGCCAGAGCTGCGCGGCATCCAGTTCGAGCCAGTTGAGCAGGAAATCCCAAGCGTACTCGATCGCGCCCGATTTGAAGTAATCGCCGAAGGAGAAGTTGCCGAGCATCTCGAAGAACGTATGGTGTCGCGGGCTCGGCCCGACCTCCTCGATGTCGTTGTGTTTCCCGCTCACGCGCAGGCACTTCTGCGCGGTCGCCGCGCGGGAGTAGGAGCGCTGGTCCAACCCGAGAAAGGCGTTTTTGAACTGGACCATGCCGGCGTTAACGAACAGCAGCGATGGGTCATCGGGCACGAGCGGCGAGCTCTCCACGACCGTATGGCCGTTCCCTTCAAAGAAGTCCAAGAATGCTTGGCGAATCTCGGCGGCGCGCATGGTGTTCACCTACTGTCAGAATCCCTGTCTGTTGTGTGCGTCCCGGCCGGCGAGGGCGGCCACTCCGCATCCCCCAACGGTCAATTGCGACTTCTGGACAGGTCATTCTAGGCGAGCGCTCCATGAGCTGCAACGGCGGGTCATTGACGGGCCGCTCCCCCGTGACGTAGCCTGATTCGGTCCATGACCATCCCCAAAAACGCGCACCCGAGGAGGCCACAATGGACGAGCGATCGATGGATTTTCTGAAGCGGTTGATGGGCACGATCAGCCCGTCGGGGGCTGAGCAAGAGGGCGCCCGCGTCTGGCGCGAGGAGGCCGACACGTTTGCCGATAAGGTCTGGGGCGACTCGCACGGCAACAGCTTCGCGATGCTCAACGAGGGCGGTAGCCCGCGCGTGATGTTCGCCGGTCACATCGACGAGATCGGCCTGATGGTGACGCACATCGACGACAACGGGTTCCTCTACGTGCAGACCATAGGAGGCTGGGACCCGCAGATCCTGCCCGGCCAACGCGTCCACCTCCGCACCCGCAACGGCGACATCACCGGGATCCTCGGCAAGAAGCCGATCCATCTCATCGACAGGGACGAACGCGACAAGGCGGTCAAACTTGAGGACGTGTGGATCGACATCGGGGCCAATGACAAGGACGAGGCGCAAAGCCTCGTTCGGATTGGCGATCCGGCCGTTATTCAATACGGGTTCGAGGAGCTGCGCAATGGGCTGTTGGTCTCACGCGGCTTCGACGATCGGGTCGGCGCCTTTGTCGTCCTCGAAGCGGCGCGTCGCCTGGCTAACATGACCCCGAGCGCCGAGGTCATCGCGGTCGGCACGGCCCAGGAGGAGGTCGGCCTCCGGGGGGCGCAGACGAGCACGTTCGGCCTCGCTCCGGACGTCGGCGTGGCAGTGGACGTCGGATTTGCGAGCGATTTCCCCACGATGGGGGAAATGAAGAAAAAAGTCGGCGACGTCAAACTCGGCCATGGCCCCATGATCGCCCGAGGGCCGAATATCAATCCCGTCGTCTACGATCACTTCGTGCGCACGGCCGACGCGAACGACATTCCCTGGCAGCCGAACGGCGAGCCCCGCGGCACGGGGACCGACGCCAACGCGATCCAGCTCTCGCGAGCCGGCGTGGCCACGCAACTGGTCGGGCTTCCCAATCGCTACATGCACACGCCCGGCGAGCTCGTCCATGCCGATGATTTGACGCACAGCGCCCAACTGATCGCGCACACGGTCGCGGGGTTTGACACGGACACCGACTTCACCGCATAAGCCGTGCGTCGGTCTGGGGGATCGAGATGCATGCCAGGTCGATCAGCGGCGGACGGTTGCATCTAGCGGGTCGATAAATGGCCCAACAATCGGCGACGGGAAATGCCTCGAACCTGAGCGAAGGGTCTTGCTCGGACTGGAGGTATGCGTTATCATGCGGATGTTTCGGCGGCGTAGCTCATTGCGGTTTAGAGCGCCCGTCTCATAAGCGGGAGGTAGTGGGTTCGACTCCCACCGCCGCCACCCACAGAGGGGACGTAGCTCAGTTGGGAGAGCGCCGCGTTCGCAACGCGGAGGTCGCCGGTTCGAGCCCGGCCGTCTCCACCATCACTGCCTTGCAGCCCAATGCCCAGTGCCGTCCACGATCAATCGCCGCAGCCCTCCATGTTGCCGCAGCGACAAACCTTGTGGCAGCCCACGACGACGTCCCAAGGCTCGCCGCAAATGGGGCAACGATCGGGATCCACGGACTGCTGGGTGAGGCGTTCCCACTCCGCTCGATCCAGACCCTTCGCCGACCGATCTCGGTTGTCCCCGTTTGTCGGCGAACGGCGCGTCCACGTGCGCGAGGGGCGCTCTGAGGAAGCCATACGCCCGCATTGTAAGACCTGCGCCGCGTTTGTCGAACCGCGATGCGCCATCTACAATTCCTTCCCATGAACTCGGACGACGCGGTCATGGCCTTTCTTCGCTATTTGCGACATCACGGGCTCCACGTCACCTCCGCCCGCGAGCGCATCGCCAGCTCGGCCAGTGCCATGGACGGCCACTTCACCGCCGGGGACCTCTGGGCCGAGTTGCGCTCCGAGGACGGGTCCATCGCGCTGGCGACGGTCTATCGGACGCTCGACCTCATGGTCGAGGCCGGCGTGCTGCGACGGCTCGAGTTCGACCAGGAAGCGCAATACGAGCTCGCAATGGGTCGGGCGCGGCACGAGCACTTGGTATGCGAGACGTGCGGAGGCGTTCTGGAATTCTGCGATCCCGAACTCGATGCTCAGCTCGCTCAGGCGGGCGCCGATCTCGGATTTCAACCGCATCGGCACCAGCTGCTCATCTGGGGCCGGTGCGCCCCTTGCCAGCGCGAGGATCGCTCATGGCGTTAAGCTTGCCGCGGGCATCGACAAAGGCAGAGGCCGCCCACGCTCGGTTGGGCGGCCTGCCGCACGGGGTGTACCTGTAAGGAGGTGGATTTGGGCTCCCCTCTCACCCATGGATCCGTTGTTCAGGAGGCCTCGACATGTCTAGCAACGTTCGGTTCCGTTCGAATGCCTAGCAAGCTGATCCTACTTTAGCTTGTCGAGGGTCCAAAGGGAATGGATGCCAGGTGGAAATTTGGTGAAAGCGAGATCCGTCCCAACCATTGCTAACTCTGAAGGAGGAATCATCGATGATCGTCCACGCCAACGGTGCCGACATCCCCGCACTCGGGTTCGGCACGTTCGAGATCCACGGCTCCCAAGCCGAAGAGATGGTCCATCATGCGCTAGAGCTCGGCTACCGCCACGTCGACACGGCGCAAGCTTATGAGAACGAGGCGGAAGTCGGGCAAGCGATCGAGCGCTCGCCCGTCGATCGATCCGAGATCTTCCTGACGACGAAGATCCTGCCTCAAGATTTCGGCCGACGCGATCTCCCAGTTGCGATGGAGAAGAGCCTCGATCAGCTCGGCACGGAATACGTCGATCTGGTGCTGTTGCACTGGCCGAATCCCGAGGTCCCGATCGCCGAGACGATGGAGGCCCTCCAGGAAGCCCGTGAGGCTGGCCATGCGCGCCACATCGGCGTCAGCAATTTCACTGTGGCGCTCCTCAATGAGGCGCTGGCGCACAGCGATGTGCCGCTGGTGGCCAACCAAGTCGAGTACCATCCGTTTCTGAGTCAGGCGCCCGTGTTGGACGTCGTGCGAGCCAACGGTATGGCGCTGACGGCTTACAGCCCCATCGCCAAGGGCGACGTTGCCCAGAACGAGGTGCTCCAACGAATCGGGGAGGCCCACGGGAAGACCCCTGCCCAAGTCGCACTGCGATGGCTCATTCAGCAGGATCAAGTCAGTGCCATTCCGAAGACGGCCAGCCCCGAGCGCTGCGAGGCCAATTTTCAAATCTTCGACTTTGAGCTGTCCGAGGACGAAATGGACGAGATCCATGGGTTGGCGCATCCCGATGGGCGCTACGTGAATCCGCCAGGTGTGGCCCCCGAGTGGGACACCTAAGCCGATGAGCCCGCCGAGCGCATCGGTCTCGGCGATCGTTCGTTACCCCGTGAAGGCCTGCGCCGGCCATGCCCTTAAGAAAGCATCCCTGGACCCTTACGGCATCGTGGGCGATCGTCGCTGGTTGGTTGTCGATCCCCATGGCCGATTCCTGACGCAACGGAACGCGCCATCGCTATCACGAGTGACACCCGAGTTGGCCGGCGATGGTCTCACGCTGTCCGCGCCTGGGATGGACCGCGTTGCGGTCCAAACGGATGCAGGGGGCCCGACACGTGACGTGCGCGTCTGGAACGACCGCTGCAAGGGCATCGATCAAGGGGACGACGTGGCCGCCTGGCTGAGCGAGTATCTCGGTTCGGCGTATCGGTTGGTCCGCATGGGTCCGGACTTCCGACGACCGATCAAGGCGGCCAAGGCAACCTCAGTGCATGATCACGTCAGCTACGCCGACGGGTACCCCTTCCTGTTGACAAGCGAAGCGTCCCTGCGAGAGCTGAACCGGCGCATGTCGGCATCGGTGCCGATGGACCGCTTTCGGCCGAACCTCGTCATCTCCGGCACGGAGCCGTTCGAGGAAGACACGTGGACGCTCATCCAGATCGGCGACGTGACGTTCCGCGTCGTCAAGCCCTGCGCGCGTTGCGTGGTCACCACAACCGATCAGACGACGGGGGAGCGCGGCAAGGAACCGCTCGCGACCCTTGCCACGTTCCGTGGCGATAGCCAGGGCAACGTCTATTTCGGCCAAAATTTGATTCACACGCCCAAGCGGGGCGAGATCGCCGTCGGCGATGCTTTGAATATCCTCGAGCGGGGCCACCCGACGGTTCCGTTCGGATCCTCTTCGGCCCGTTGATCGCAGGCGTCCCGTTCGACGGACCGAGCGATACGCGTGCGCTAGGGATGAGCAAGGGGCAGCCCGAAGTGTCTCGGGCCGCCCCTCGACTCTTAGGGGGTGGAAGGGTTGCGAGTTGACAACCGACCCTCCCTTGTGGAGGCCGTTCGCTATTGGGCCGCGTCCACCGCGATGACGGTGGACAGCGTCTCGTCGCCGACCAGGCCGACGGCGAAGATCGTCAGGTTGACGCCGGCCTCCAGCGTCACGTCCGGCACCGTCAGGACGGCGTCGGTTGTGCCCGTCGGCCGGACCTCGAGCGTGACGGTGGCGGGATCCACGGCCAGATAGTCACTGGCGTCGGGGAAGGCGATGTTCTCAAACAGCAGCGGGCCGCCTTGGACGGCTACATCCACGGCCGGGGCATCCGGGGAGGCGTGGATCAGCCGGACCTGGGTCTGGTCGGCGATGGGCTCGCGGTTGTCGACGTAGACGCTCGGGGCGATGGAGCCGTCGTCGAGGAGCCCCCGCGCGGCGACGGTGTAGGCCGTGCCGGGGTCGAACTCGACGGCCGTGTCAATGACGACCGGCTCGCTCGCGCCCGCGGGCGTCACTTGGATGCGGCGCTCGCCCGCCGGCACGTCCAGATAGTCACTGACAGCTTGGAACGGGACGTCACTCAAGACTTGGTTGCCGTCGACTGACACATCAACGTTGGGCGCGTCGGGCGACAGATGCGCCACGCGGACTTGGGCCGGCGACTGCGCGTCGACGACCGGGAGCGCCGCGAGCGAGTCATCCCCGAGCTGGCCAATGGCAAAGATGGTCAGGTTGGTGTTGGCCGACAGCGTCACGTCCGGCACGGTGAGAACCGCGTCCATGCTGCCGGCGGGGCGGACCTCCAAGTCGACGGTTGCCGGGTCAACGGCCACGTAGTCGGATCCCTCTCGGAACGAGACGTCGCTGAACAACGTCGGGCCGTCCACAACGCCGACGTCGACCGCCGGCGCATCCGGCGACGCGTGCACGAAGCGGACCTGGGCCTGCCCGTCCCGTGGCTGACGATCGTCCTGGAGAACGAGCGGCTGGAGATCGCCCTCGTCCAAAAGCCCCGTCGCGGCCACGGTGAACGCCCCGCCGGCCGCGAACTCGACCGTGGCGTCGATGACGACGGGCTCGCTCGCGCCCGCAGGCGTCACTTGGATGCGGCGCTCGCCGGCCGGGACCTCCAGATAGTCACTGACGGCCTGGAACGGCACGTCGCTCAGGACCTGGTCGCCGTCGACTGACACGTCTACGTTGGGCGCATCTGGCGACAGATGGGCCACGCGCACTTGCGCCGGGCCAGGCTGGCCCTGCGCGTCGACGGCCACCACGGCCTCGAGCGAGCCGTCCTCCACAAAGCCGGTGGCGAAGATGGTGTAGTTCGTGGCGGCCCCCAGCTCCAAGCCGGTGACGCTCAGTGCCACGTTGTCGGTATTGGCAACTTTGACGTCGAGGTCGTAGGTACCAGGCTCAAGCGCGGCATAGACGGTTGAGCTCCCGAACGTAACGTCCGAGAACAGGCTGTGCGCGCCGCTGAACGACTGCGACACGTCGACCGCCGGGGCATCGGGCGACGCGTGGATGAACCTCACCTCAGCGCGGGCTGACGACGGATTCCGGTCGTCGTTATAGATCTGCGCTCGCAGCGTATCGTCACTAAGGAGCCCGATCGCGGCGACCGTGTAGGCCTGGCCGGGTTCCAACGGCACGGTGGCATCGATGACAATTGGCTTATCCGTGCCGGCCGGCGTCACTTGGATCTGTCGCTGGCCGGCGGGCACATCCAAATAGCTGCTGACGGTCTGGAACGGCACGTCCTCCAGAACGCGCTCCCCGTCGACCCAAACGTCGACGTTCGGCGCGTCCGGGGAGAGATGCGCAACCCGCACCTCTGCCGGTTGCTGAGCGTCGGCCGCGACGCCGACCGTGAAGACCATGGCCAGCGCCAACAGAACGTTGATCCACTTCATGTGGGCAACGACCTCCTTCGTTTTGCGTTGATGGGTTGTCTCCAGCCCTGCCTAGAACGGACACGCTCAGCAGGGCATCGCGGACCGCCCGCGACGTGTCAGAACCTAAGCGAGAGCGATGTCAGGGTCTATAATGCGGAAGTCAAGCCGACGTCAAGACGTGTCAACGGGGCGCAGACGGGCGAGGAGCCGTTGTCGACTTGTACCAGACCAAAGCAGCCGGTACGTTCATCGTGTGGTAAATCAACGATTCCTGCTCGGGGCCAGCCTCGGAGTCGTCCTGCTTGGCATCGCGTTGACGGTTGCGTATGGCCTCCAACTCGACCGAGCCATGCGGAATCAGTTTGATACGCGTGCCAAGCTGTTCACGCAAACCGTCGCCGACCTCGTCGGAGAGAACGACCCGCCGAGCTACGTGCAGAGCCTGACGGAGGGCTTGGTCAAGGATACCGTCATTTACGCGCAAGTCGTCCGCGACGGTGAGGTCATTGCCGAGCGGAACGGGACGTCGATTCCACTGACGGTGGAACCGCTGCAGACCCGTCAAGCGTTGCAACGCGGGGAGTCACCGGCCGACGTCCCCTATCTGGATGTCCGGCGCGCGCTCGCGCCCCATCCGCGGGAGATCGATCCGCGGAGTTACGTCCGGGTGGGGTTCTCGATGGCACCGCATCGGCAGGAGATCCTGAGTCGACAAGCCGAGATCGCCGCTTGGGCCCTGGGTTCGGTCGTCGTCTGTCTTGTCGGCATCCGCGGTTACGCGGCCTGGGCCCGCAGCCGTTCACGCTCTTCGGGCCAGCCGAAAATCGACCCGAGCCCCATCTCAACGAACGGCGGGGAGACGTCGGTTGAGCCAACGAGCACCCTGCAGCACGGCCCGCTGTGTCTCGACGATCGGGCCAAGGCCGTCTGGGTGGATGATGTGCGCCTTGAGCTGTCACCGAAGGAGTACGAACTGCTCCGGTTGCTCATGCGTCAACCCGGGACCATCCTCTCCAACGACGAGATCATCGACGCTATCTGGGCGGAGGATCAGTATGCGATGGCCAACGACGTGCGCAAGTACGTCTACCTCTTGCGCCAGAAGATCGAGGCGGACCCGAAGCATCCGCAGTGGATCGAGACCGTCCGCGGCTTCGGGTATCGCTTGGCCCCGATCCAGGGAAATTGACCAGCTTTGACCGGGTTTGACACGCCTGTCCGTGTCATGACGACCGGATGGGCGGTAAGATCAAGGGCGCGCGCTAGCCACCATCCGTGACCCAAAAGGAGTGACATCCATGCTGCGATCGCTTCGACCTCGAGCAACCCTAACGCTAGTGGGCCTGCTGATGCTCTTGATGGGCGCCGGCGGGATCGGCCTAATCAGTCAGGCCCAACAGCCCACGCCGTCGACGGAACTATTGGGACTGTCACAGACGCTGTCCGGTCAACTCGAACTGGCGTTCCAGGAAGCCGCCCTCGCCTGGAGCGCGCCGACGGCTGAGGAGCGCAATGCCCACACCAAACGGACCATCAACGTTCTGGTCGGCAGCGACGCGGACGCCTTCGATGCGGACGTGGGCAACCCGGGCGATGGCCACGGTGCCATTCCCTATACTGAGCAGATGAAGGGAGCGCTGCGCAACACGCCCTGGAGCGATTTCGTGGTGACCGCCGATCATGCCAATGTCTTCGCCGGCTTCGCCCTCGACCACGCCCAAGCGACGTTGGACGCCGAGAGCGAGGCCGACGCGCGCGAAGAAGCGCGCAAGGTGATCGGCTTTCTCAAGGCATCGCTCGGCTGCCGCGGCGACGCGCCCACCACGGGCGGTGCGCTCAGCATCGCGTCCGCTTTGGAGGATGCCTCTCAGAGCAACGTGTTCTCCTCCATGCTGCGGGATTAGTCGGATCAGAAGCCAATGCCCAACCCGATCACCCAACCGCGGCGGTTGTGGTAGCTGACGCTCAAGTGGTTCCCGTCGACATCGACGGAGACGCCGCCGAAGACCGTCAAGTGATCCTCGTCCGTGTAATAGCCGTTCGGTTGGACCTCGACAAGCGGCCGGCGGGATGGCGCGCCAACCACGACAACGTCGCTGGGGGCCGCGACGTGGGCTTTCCGTTGAACGGCCATGCCGCCGCCGACGTGAAAGCCGACGCGATCGCCGAACGGGACCGCCAACTTGCCATAGATTTCCGCCTCGGGTCCGTCGTTGTAGACGCGCTCGTTGCTGAAGTTCGTCGGCTGCCCAAGGTCGTTGAACTCGGGCACGTCGTCGCCCGTGAACGACAGCGAGCCGCCCACAGCCACGTATCGCGATAGGCCGATCTCCAGGCCGCCGCTGAAAATCCCATCGTCGGTAAGCCCCACGTTCATGCCGAGTCCGAGCGCCTCAATCGCGCCCATATTGACGTCGACATCAGCGTCGACATCGGGTTGGGACGGAGTTCTCGGGGGCGACGGCGCGGAGTCCGGCATCAGTTGGACGCTCAGTTCGTGTTGCGTCTCGGCTTGGACGTCCACGTTCTGGGTCCAGACTTGATAGCCCGACTTGCGCAATGCGACGTTGAGCTCGCCCGGCTCGACGACCAGCTCAACGGGGCTTTGCCCACGAAGTTGCCCGTTCACGTAGACCTGAGCGTCCCCCGGCTGCGAGTCGACCCGCAGTCGGGCGAAGCGCTGAGCCACCAAGAACTGCGTCCAAGCCGTGGCCCACGCGTCCGATTGGGCGGTCTTCTGGATCGTCGCTTTCACGTCCGGCTTGACCGTCTCGATGTCCTCGCCAATCAAGGGGAACGCTTCCTCGTCGAAGCCTTGAGAGCTCAGCTCGGCCATCGGCAGCGGCGTCTTGCTCGCGATCGCCTGGAGCGACTCGACGCCCAGCGGCTCATCCACGACCAAGCTGTAGTCGTTGGTGGCCGGCAGCGTGTGACGTCCGGCGTTCAAGTAGTTGTTTTGGGCAAACCCGTTGGGGAACAGCAACGTCACTCGGCCATCCGGTCGAATGTCGTAGATGTAGACGTAGGCGTCCTGATTCACTTGGAGATGGATCTTGAGCGACTCGTCCGGCTGGTAGCGAGGCTTGTTCGTTCGAATGTCCACCTCGAGCGGGGACGCATCTGGCCCAATGATGATCGTCTGCGGCGCGGCTTCGTCGTCCTGGGCGAAAGCCCCCAAGCCGGGGCTCAGAGCCAGGATCACCGCCAGGAACGTCAAGGGAGCAAGTCGTCCGTTGCGCATATGTCTCACCTCGGTTACGTACACGGGTCAGTGGCGCAGAGTTTCAACCGCGCATCTCAATGACGAGATCCTTCGGAAACGGGCTCAGACTATGGAAGTGACCGTCTTGGTCGGCATAGTAGGTGTCCTCGACGCGAATGCCGTAGCCGCGGTCAGGATAGTAGAGCCCGGGTTCGACGGTGAAGACATTGCCGGGGTCCAAGACGGCAGTGGCAGGGCCGAACGTGCGGAAGTAGGGAGCCTCGTGGACTTCCAATCCCAGCCCGTGAGCCAGGCTGTGGACGTATCCCTCGGTTGTCTTGGGGTCGCTCTTCGGATCGGGATGACCGCGATCCTTGAAGAAATCGCAGACGAAGTGCTGATAAGCCTGTGTCGATTCGCCCAACGTAAACTCCGCCACGACGGCGTTGAACGCGTCCATCACGTCGCGATAGGCCGCTTGGACGTCGTCGGGGGCGTGCCCGAGACAGAACGTTCGCGTCACGTCGTGGAAATAGCCCGATTCGTCCCGCGGGAAGAAGTCGATGAGGATCGGCTTGCCCAACTCGATCGGGTCATCGGGGTTGCCACGCGAGTGCGGCACCCCGGCGTCGCGGCCGATGGCGCAGATGAAGCCCGAGGGCGACTCCAGGCCCCGCTTTGCCTGCTCCATCCGGATCAGCGCTTTCACGTCGCCGATCGTCAACGACGATCCGTCCCGTTTGACGAGCGTCTGGTTTCGCACGTCGTGAGACGTCAAAAATGTCACGATGTCCTCGAGAACCGCATTGGCCGCCTCGCCCACGCGCCGCATCGCGGCGATTTCGTCGGCATCCTTGGTTTGGCGCGCTTGACCGATAACGTCATCGGCGTATTCGCCGACGAACGCAACGCTCGGCAGGGCCTCAGCCAGCTCCGTCAATAGCTTATGATACGCGCCGATGGGGCCAGAGCCGTAGACCCCGACGCGACCGGTCACGTCGAGATCCGTCAAAATGCGACGGTACAGCTCGACACCCGCCTCAAGACGGCTCGCCGATTGCTCTTGGATCTCATGGACGGGCCAACGGTCGAGGTTGACCAACGCCAATCCCGACCGTTCCGCCTCGTCGCGCTCCATGGATCGATGAATGAGCTGCGGCGACGCGCCGCGTTTCTTGATCACGCCGCCGACCACGGACGCTCCCTGCGTCAGATAGGCAAACGCCGGGTTGGCGCTGCCCATGCCGTCCGGGCCCTCTACCAAGAGGGCGTCCAGGCTCCGTTCCCTCATCAATGCGTCAAGATCTGCTTTCATGGTATGGCTATGATATCATAACGTGTCAGTGCTGACAGCGCGTTAGGCAGATCCTAGCGAAACCAGCTGGTGAAACGCCCAGGCCTGCGTTAATCTGGCCGTAAGACTGTCTATGGATTACGTAAGCGTCTTCGAAGGAACCGATCCGAACGAGGCACGCCTGGTCTTCCAACTCTTGGACTCGAACGACTTCCATCCCTGGATGCCGGGTGGCCATGAGCACACCTACGTTCAGTTGGACACGGACGTCCAAGTGCCCGCAGATGAAGCCGAGGCCGCCCGTGAGCTCCTGACGGCCTACGAACACGGCTCGAACGACCGTCGTCCCGATTCCGAGGACGACGCCGCGCCACGTTAGCGTCCACGTTCCTCTATGGGCGTGTATTCGGCGCTCTCGGGCCCAGTGTAGCGGGCGAGCGGCCGGATGAGGACGTTCTCCGCGTACTGCTCGAGCACGTGCGTGGCCCATCCGCTGATGCGGCCCATGGCGAAGATCGGCGTGAACAGGTCGGTCGGGATGTCGAGCATGTTGTAGCACACGCCCGAATAGAAGTCGACGTTGGGATAAATGCCCTTATCGCCCAGCAGTTCCGTTCCGACGGACTCGACCTCCTTGGCGACGCGGTAGAGCTCGCTTTCGCCTCGCTCGCTCGCTAGGTCATCGATGAGCGACTCCAGCGCCACGGCTCGGGGGTCCTTGGCCTTGTAGACGCGATGGCCCATGCCCCAGATGCGCTCCTTGTTGGCCAACATCGTCTGGATCGCGCTGCGGGCCTGATCGACGTCGCCAATGCCCTCCAACATGTCGAGCACGCGGGCGTTGGCGCCGCCGTGGAGGGGGCCGATCAGCGTGGCAATCGCCGCCGTCATGGCGGAATAGACGTCGCCCAACGTGGAGGCCGCCACGCGCGCGGCGAACGTCGAGGCGTTGAAGCCGTGGTCGGCATGCAGCACCAGGCAGACGTCGAAGACGCGCGCGCTCGTCTCGCCGGGGGCTTCGCCCGTCATCATGTAGAGAAAGTTGGCCGCGTGGCCCAAGTCCTCCTTCGGCGCGATGGGCTCGAGGCCCTCGCGCAGCCGATGATAACCGGCCAGAATCGTCGGCACGACGGCAATGGACCGGAGGGCCTTCCGCCGGTTCGCCTCCGCGCCCGTGTCCTCGGCGTGGGCGTCGGAGCCGCCGATGGCGGACATCATCGTCCGGAGGGCGTCCATGGGCGTCGACTGCTCGGGCAGGGCGCCCAGCACGTTCAGTTCCTCGCTCGACAGGGCTCGCTGGCGAGCCAGCTCGGCGCTGAACGAGCTCAGCTCGGTGTCTGTGGGAAGGCGACCCTCCAGAAGCAAGTAGGTCGTCTCTTCAAAGGTGGAATGGTCCGCAAGGTCCTGAATGTCATGCCCGCGATATTGCAACCGGCCCTGCTCGCCGTCGATCAGGCAGATGTCGGACTCAGCCAGAATCACGCCCTTGAGACCGGGCCGGAAGACGGTCTCATCGCTCATGGAATCGTGCCTCCTCGTGATCGCTCATTGGCATCCATTCTAGACGGCCGGCGAGCGCCGATCAACGTTTGGCGCAATGTAAGGGGATCGACTGAGTCCCGTTTGGAGAGCTGCGACGGGCCGCGAACGTTGCCAAGAGCTCCCCGGGTTCGTGTCGGGGAGCTCTTTCGGCTTGACGCGGCGTTCGCTGTTGGGTCTAGGAGCGTTTGCCGTTGTTGCTCTCTTCTCGTTCCAGGTAGTCCAAGATCGCCTGGACCGCGAGGTAGTTGACGGAGCGATCTTGGGCTTTGGCGAGCTTCTGCAGGCGGGACAGGAGGTTGGCCTGCTGCTTGCTCTGCGGCACGTAAATGGTCAGCGTGGCACGTTGTGCCATAGGTCGCGACACCTGCCTTTCGGTTCCCTATCCTTCGCACGCCTAGGGCGTAGGTTCAGTGCCAACCTACTGGCCGTGATTGCAACGTGCTATACGGGGTTCTACGTAAGTGAGGCAACGGTTGCCAGAGTCCCTCACAAGCTCTCATCGACCTCGGTTTCAGGGGCGATGATGCCGCGCTGGAGCGCAAAGCGAGCGAGATCGTTCCGGCTGGTGAGGCCGAGTTTGCGCATCGCATTGGAGCGGTGGATCTCCACCGTGCGGTGGCTGATGCCGAGGTTCTCGCCGATGCGGCGGTTTGTCTGTCCCTCGGCGACCATCTGGATCACCTCGCGTTCACGGGCCGTCAGCGTCTCGTACGGGTCCGTTTCGCCCTCGAAGGCCTTTTGCACGTAATAGTCCGTTCCCTGTTCGTCGAGAGGGGGGCTAACGTAGAATTGCCCAAGCAGCACGGATCGGACCGCGTCCACGACGACCTCGCTCGCCGCCCCCTTGATGACGAAACCGGACGCCTCCGCCCGGACGGCTTCGAGAACGTACGGCTCCGCGTCATACATTGACAGAACGATCACCCGCGTGTCGCCCGTGCCTTCGTGGGCCACTTGCCGGGTCACTTCGAGGCCATTCAATCGAGGCATGACGATGTCGACGATCAGCACGTCCGGCCGTTGCTCCCGGACAATATCCAGTGTCTCGACGCCGTCGCGCGCCTCGCCGACGACCCGCCAGTCGGCGCCCTCGAGCACCGCCCGCAGGCCTTGCCGGACGACAGGGTGATCGTCGGCAATGACGATTCGAATCATGGGCGGTCTCCCCGTGGAGAACGGGGCAATTGCGGCGACCCGTGGTGGAGCGGAAGTCGGCAGCTCACTCGGGTGCCTTCGCCTCGCGAGGAGTCGATCGCCAAGGCGCCTCCGAGCAGCTCCGCCCGCTCGCGCATCCCGGTGAGTCCGGTCGATGCTTGCTCGCTCGTCGTTTGGTTGAGCGGGAAGCCGACGCCGCGGTCGCGGATGTCGATGTGGAGCTCCTGCGCCTGCACCTCCACATGGACTTGGACTCGATCGGTCTGGGCATGTCGCGCGACGTTGGTCAGGGCTTCCTGGACAATGCGATAGGCCGTTGTTTCGACGCTCGAGGGGAGCGACTGCCCGTCCACGTTCCGTTCCGTCGCCTCGACCTGGACCCCCGTGTAAGCTTCGAAGCGCTCCATGTGCCACTCGAGGGTGGGCCAAAGGCCCAAGTCATCGAGCATGGCCGGTCTCAAATCGAGCGAGAGCCGCCGGACCCGATCGAGGAGCTCGTCGACCAGGTCGTGGGCCTGGGCAACCGGGTCGGGTCCGTTCGTCGGGGAGCTTGGGCCGTTCGCTTCCAAGAGGAGCTTAATGGCGGTGAGGGATTGGCCGACTTCATCATGGAGCTCATTGGCAATTGCGCGGCGCTCGGCCTCCTGGGCCTTCATCAACTGCTGCGACAACGAGGTGACGCGATCACGAGCTCGCTCGGCATCGCGAAACAGCTGGGCGTTCTGGATCGCCACCGCAATCTGGGAGGCGATGATCTCCAACAGGCGCTGGTCGGACTCGCTGTAGGCGTGGGGCTGCTGCGTCTCAATGTTGACCACGCCCAAAACGGAGCCATCCGTGACCAGCGGCACGCAGAGCTCGGACTGGATGTTGGGCAGAATGGGGTCATATCGTGGCTCGCGGCTGACGTCGCCGCAACGGATGCTTTCCCCATGGCGGGTCACCCAACCGACGATGCCGCGATCCACGCTCATGTTCGCCTCCCTCGTGCTCGCTTGACGGGCAGACGCGAGGCGCGATCGCTCCTGCCAATCGCCGAGCGCAAACGGAACCAGGCGGCCCTCCTCGTCGGCGAGGAAGACGCCGCAGTATTCGTAATGGAGCGTCTCTTCCAAGATGTCGATGACGGCGTGGGCCAGTTCCTCCAGCGACTGCAGGGACTGGAGCCGTTGGCTGACGCGGTGGACCGTGCTAAGCTCGCGGATGCGGCGATCCATGTGGCGTTCCGTCCGCTTGTGATCGCTGATGTCGGTCAGGCTGTTGAACACGCCGATGATCTCGCCCGAGGTATCGCGGGCGGGAGAATAGTGGGCCTGGAGCCAGACGGGCGCGTCCTCGTCGTCCTTGATGCACAGCTCGTGGGAGAGCGATTCCCCTTGGAACGCTCGGTGCAGCTTGTCGTAAAAGTCGGGTTTGAACTCGTCGCGGACGTAGTAATCGATCGGATCGCCCTCGCGGATCGGATGGCCCAAGATCGCTTCGGACCGCTCGTTGGCGACGTGGTTGAACATCTTGACGCGGTAATCCCGGTCGATCAGCGTGAACGACTGGAGGCTGTTGTCGAAGATCGCTCGCAACTTGATCTCCGATTCGCGCAGCGCATCCTCAACGGACTTGCGCTCGGTGACGTCGAGGACGCTCAGGAAAACCCGTTGGACCTCTCCTTGGTCGTCCCACACGGGATCGTAATGTCCCTCGTAGCAACGCACTTGGCCATCGACGCCGGTCAGCTCGCGCTGACTCACGGTCGGCTGGCCATCCAGCGCCATCTGAATACTGGCCAGGATGGAGCGATAGGCCCCGGGGGCGATGAACTTGTCGAAGCGCTCGCCCTCGACAAGGCCGTGCCCCACCAGGTGGCGCGCGTGGTCATCCGCACGGCGGTTGAACGCGACGACGCGCCGTTCACGGTCCAGCAGGACGAACGTCTGACGCGCGTTGTCGAAGACGGCGCGCAGCATCTCCTGAGAACGGTGCAACAACGTCTCCGCGCGCTTCCGATCGGTAATGTCAACGATCTGGGAGAGCACGTAGCGCTCGTCTCCGTAGGTGAGCAACTGCGAATAGCAGAGCGCATCGCACGCTCCGCCCTCGCGCGTCTGGAACGAATAATCGCTCTGCCGGATCTCGCCTTCACTGACGAGGCGAGCTTGCATCCGGTCGCGTTCCTCGGCACTGGCGTAAAACCCGAGATCCACGGCCGTTCGACCGATCACGCCCTCGCGACTCCAGCCGGTCAGCGCACAGAATGGCTCGTTCACCTCCACGAACCTGCTGTCCTCAAGCCGAGTGACGCTCATTGCAATCGGGCTCTGGAAAAACAGCGTCGAAAACCAGTCGGACTGGGCCAGCAACGAGGATGCGATGGCACTCCCTCCTTCCTCTTCTTCCATGATAACAAACATAGCGGGGGAATCGCTCGGGGTTCTATGGGCAATCATCAAGCCTAGGGCCGCGCAATGTGACTGTCCACAAACCGAATCAACACGGACGTCCAGACGCTCAAGGAGATCGTCGCGCGAACAGCGTCGGCAACAGCCCGCGCGGGGCAAGCTGGACGAGGATCACCAACGCGCCGAGAAAGATCAGTGTGATCCAGCCCTGACCCTGCTGGGCCAAGGGAGCAAGAACGCCAACGTGATCGGGCAATGCCGCGAGGTACTCCCGACCGACGATCAGGATAAAGGCCCCGATGGTGGGGCCAACAATGGTGCCGAGCCCACCAGCGACGCAGGCGACGATGATCAACAGCGAGAGGTTGAGGCTGAGGACGCCATTGGCGCCGCCCGGCTGCACGCCGGCCAGCGTCGGCAGGTGGACGTAGGCCGCGCCGGCGAGTCCGGCCGCCGCGGCGCTGAGCATGAACGCGGCGATCTTGAACTTGGCCGGGTTGATGCCGGTCGCCTCGACCGCCGCTTCGTCCTCGCGGATGGCGGTCAGAATGGCACCCCAGCGCGAACGGACGACGCTCAACAGTCCGATGCCGATAAAGGTCAAGAGCCCGAGCGTGTAGTAATAGGATGTCCGATAGACCTCGTCCAAGGGAACGCCGTAGCCGAGCGGAGGGAAATAGTTGTCCGGGGTGAATCCGAGTCCCGACGTGCCGCCCGTGAGATCGGAGTAGATGCGCACGAGCTTGGAGGCGGCAATGAGCGCGATCAGCGTCACCAGCGCCAAGTAGGGGCCGCGCAGCCGGACCGCCGGCGTGCCGATCAGGGCGCCCACGCCGACGGCGACGAGCGTCCCCAAGGGAATCGTCGCCAGCGGCGACCAGCCGAGCTCCAGGCTGAGCAGCCCGCTCGTATAGGCAGCTGTGCCGATGAACAGCGCCTGACCCAACACGATCTGGCCCCCGTAGCCGCCGAGCAGGTCCCAGCTCATCGCGTACATGGCGAAAAAACAACCGGCGATCACGAGCGAGTAGCTCTCCAGCGACAACACGCCCAACAACGGAAGCACGGCCAAGACGAGCACGCCGCCTCCGAAAATGGCGTAGGCAACCCCGTGTCTCACGTCGCCGGCCTCCCGAACAGGCCCTGAGGGCGGATGATCAAGATGAGCACGGTGAGCAACAACGACGGCACGCCGACCCATTGCGCCCCGAGCGGGATGTCAATCTGCGGAGCGTAGAACGTCAGCGTCTCCGCGAAGCCGACGAGGTAGGCCGCAAGGATCGAGCCCTTCAAGCTCCCGAGCCCGCCGAGGATGACGATCGCAAACGCGATCACCAAGGGGTCGATCCACATGGTCGGGCTCAGGCCGCTCGGGTAGACGAGGAAGATGCCGGCCAAGCCGGCCAGGCCGCCCGACAGCGCCCACGTCCAGGTGAAGACCTGGCGCGAGTGGATGCCGACGAGCGCCGCGCCCTTGGGGTCCATCGCGGTAGCCCGGATGGCCTTGCCGAAGCGCGTCCGTTCGATGAACGCCCAGAACCCGCCGATGGCGAGCCAGGCGACGACGAAGGCCGCAAGCTGGACGTTCGGCACGGTCACGCCCAAGAGCGTCGTGTTGCCCGGCACAGGCGAGGGCATGGTTCGTGTGGACGCGCCGAACGCCAGCGCGAGGATCTCCTGCGTGATCAATGCGACGGCCAGGGTTACGATCAGCGTCAGAACGGACGAGTGCTGGATGCGACCGATGACGCAGCGGTACAGCGCCGCGGCGATCAGGGCTGTGAGGATCACGCCGCCGATGAGCGCGACGGACAAGGGCAGCCCGGCCAGGGCAAACGCCGCGTAGGCGAGATACGCCGACAGCATCAGCAGCGCTCCATGCGCCAGGTTGAGGACCCCGCCTACGCCGAAGAGCAGCGTAAACCCCAGCGCCACCAACGAATAGAGCGCGCTTTTCAGGATCGCAAACACCAGGATGGCGACCATATAAAGCAAGCGACGGGACGGCGTTCGTGGAGCGCGCCCCGTCGCTTGCGCTCACTGTCGTTCAGGATTCGGGCGGCAGCGTCAGTTCCGCGTTCTTGAACGTCGAGGGAAAGACCACCTTGCGATCGGGCCGGTTCTGCGCGTCGGTCTGCCATTGGACCCATTTGGGGACCAACTGGGGATCGCCCGCCTCGTTGCGCACCACGGGATGGTGAGGGCGTTCGCCGTCGCGGCCCTGGAAGCGAATCTGCCCGACGGTGCCGGTCCAGTCGGTCTGCTCCAGTGAGGGCACGAGCTGCTCGCGATAGGCCGCAAACGCGGATGCGTCACTGGGCGACGGTGGCGCCTCGCCCGTGCGCTCAATGGCCTGTTTGATGACGTAGAGCGCGTCGTAGGTGGTGTAGGAGGTGAACAGCGGCCGCGTGGGAGCCGACTGGTCCCGATGGCGCTCCAGGTACGCGTTGAAGAAGGGCAACGTCTTCTCCGTGACGTCCGTCGCGCCGGTGGCCGCATCGGCGTAGACGTGGGAAACGACATTGCCCTCGGTCTGGCTCCAGTACTCGAACGCCTGCCCAAAAACGTTGATGCCGAGCACCGGCAGCCGCGGCCCCTGTTGGAACCACTGACGCACGAACGCGAAGCCTTCCCGGCGAATGAACGCGACGATGAACCCCTCGACGCCAGCGTCCTCGGCCTGGGCCAGGACGTTGCTGAAGTCGAATTGGCCGTCTTGCGGGAAGCGGAACGAGGCCCCGTCGGGGACGTTGAGCCCAATCTCGGGCAGTCTGTCCTGGAGGAACGCCTCGAAGTCGCGGCCGAAGCCGCCGTCCTCGGAGACGAGCGCGACGTTCTCCAACCCGAGTTCGTCCACGTAGAGCGTCTGGGCCGCATTGGCCGTGTCTCGGGTGAGCACGTCCGTGCTCAGCATCAACTTGAAGTAATACTTGAAATTATCGTAATCATTGCGGACGAGCTCGGTCGTCTCGGACGTCGCCGTGCCGCTGTTGACGAACGGGGTTCGCAACCTCGGCAGTACGTTGTTGACGATCGGCAGCGTCGTCTCGTCAAGGAAGCCGCCCGTCACGGCGACGACATTGTCCTGCTGGACCAGTTTCTGATACTTCTGCACCGACACGCGCGGGTCGAGCTGATTGTCCTCGATGATGAGCTCCACGGGCCGGCCCATGATCCCGCCGGCCTCGTTGATCTCGTCACGCGCGATCTCCACACCGCGTTGCAACCCCACGCCGATGGAGAAATTGAAGATGAGCGGCGCGACGACGCCGATCTTGATCGGTTCGTCCTGGGCTCGGCCGATCACCGGACCGACGGGACCGAGCGCCAACGCGCCCATTCCGGCCCCGACCGACCGAAGGAATTGACGACGACTGGGTGATACCGCCGCCTGCGCTGGATCCGTCATGGCTCGTCCTCCTTATGTTCCGTCGTTGTTGATGGGCAACCGTCGTGCAACGGCTGGCTGCGCTTGGGATCCCTGAAACGTTTCTATCCCATGCCGTTGATCTGCGTCAACAGAGGCGATCAACGCCTCGCCCCGTACCGTTGCTGTTCCAGATAGCGCTGTAAGATGAGCGTCGCGGCCAGTTGATCGCGCTTGGCCTTGCGCCGGCGCCGGCCCAGCTCGGCTTCGGCGAGCGAGCGCTCGGCCTCGGCCGTGCTGCGCCGCTCGTCGGTCGGTTCGACGGGAACGTTCAGCCCGGCGCGCAGGTCGGCGATGAACGCCTCGGCCCGGTCGCTCTGCTCGCTGCGCGCGCCGTCCATGTGGACGGGCACGCCGACGACCACGTGCACCACGTTGTGCGCCTCGATCAATTCGGCCAGATGTGCAACATCAGCATCGAGGGAGCGGCGCTCGTAGACCTCGTAGCCTTGAGCGATCGTTCGGGTCTCGTCGCTCATCGCCACCCCGAGCCGAACCTCGCCCCAGTCGATCGCCATCAGGCGGCCGATCATGCGGATAGCGTAGTTGTGAGGCCCGTCGGCTTCAAGCACAATAGCCCGACATGGACGCCCTGCTCAGCGAGGCCCAGGAGATTCTTCGATCCGAGACGCTTTGCGATCGCTGCCTCGGGCGCTGCTTCGCCAAGCGCGGGACGGGGCTAACCAACCCGGAGCGGGGACGCGCCCTGCGAGTGGCCTTGGCCATGACCGCAGGCGACGCCCCGAGCTCGCCCGAGCACTGTCCGCTCTGCCGAGGGATCTTCGCTTCGGCCGAGCATTGGGCGGATCGAGCCGTCGACGCTGTGGAGGCGGTCGAGTTCTCCACGTACCTGGTGGGCACCCGGCTCCCGTCGACCGTCGAGACGGCCGAAGCCGAGCTCTGGGCGCGACAGGGCTTGACGCCTCGGCAGGCGGAGCCGCTCAAGCAGGAGTTCAACCGGGAAGTCGGCCGGCGGCTCGCCCTCCGGCTCGAGGATCACGGCCGAGCCGTCCGCGTCGACTTCAGTGACCCGCAGATTGCGCTGTTGGCGGACCTTCCCGACGATCGGTTGGACGTCACGATCCACCCGCTCTTCGTCTACGGGCGCTATCGGAAACTGGCCCGCGGCCTTCCGCAGACGCGCTGGCTCTGCCGACGATGCCGAGGTCGCGGCTGTCCCGAGTGCCGCGGGACGGGCAAGCAGTACGCCGAGAGCGTAGAGGAGCTGATTGCGCCCCCCTTGGTGCGTGCAGCCGATGGCGAGGATTTTGACCTCCATGGCGCCGGACGCGAGGACATCGACGCCCGCATGCTCGGGGCCGGTCGCCCGTTCGTCCTGGAGGTCGCGTCGCCCAAGCTGCGCACGCTCGATCTGGACGCGCTCCAGGCCGAGATCAACCGGAACGCCGAGGGGAGAGTCGGCGTTCGTGGGTTGGTCAGGGCCAGTCGAGCCACGGTCCATGAAATCAAGGAACTGGACGCGCGGAAGCGCTATCGCGCCTGGGTCGAGCTTGCCGAGCCGATCCCCGCGGCGCGGCTACAGCGGGCCGTCGCCTCACTGGAGGATGTGGATATTTCTCAACGGACGCCGGCGCGCGTCAGCCACCGGCGATCGGACCTTGTGCGTCGGCGCCGGGTCCACGAGCTCTCGGCCGAGTTGACCGGCGAGCGCGAGGCGCTCGTCGAGTTGCTCGGCGACGGCGGGCTCTACGTCAAGGAGTTCATCTCGGGTGACGAGGGCCGCAGTGCGCCGAGCCTGGCGGGGGCATTGGGCGTTGGGGCGCGCGTCACGGCGCTGGACGTGCTGGAGGTCGAGGCGCGACCCGCCATTGAGATGTCGGCGTGATTGTCAATCGATCCAGTCCGCCTCGGGGCTGATCGATTCGTCCGCGGACGGTCGTTGGACGGTCTCCGGCACGAAGCGATGGACGATCCCGATGCCCACAAGCGTCAACAACCCCGCCACCAGGAAGGGCAACTCGAAGAAGACGACGGCCAGAACGCCGGCCGAGAGCGGCCCGAGCGCGAGCCCGGTTCCGAAGCCCATGGTGATGATCGTCATCTGGCGCCCCTCGCCGCCCGAGCTCGACATGTCGGCCGCCACCGCGAACGCCGGCGCGGCGATGGCGGCGGCCGCGACGCCCTGCAACAGGCGCAACCCCGTCAGCTGGAACGTCGATGCGACCCCGCCCAACAGCGCCGTGGCCGGTGCCATGAGCGCGAGTCCCCCTAGAATGAGCGGCTTGCGGCCGATCCGATCCGAGAGGCGCCCGAACGGCACCTGCAACAGCAACCGACTGACGACGAGCGCGCTGAACGCGACGCTGAAGCCGACGGTCGTCTGGCTCAATCGGGCGTTGAACTCGTTCTCCAGCGTGGTCATCATGCTGAAGCTGGCCGCCATGAGGAACGTGGCAAAGCCGAGCGCCAGAAACGCCGGCGTCCACAGGTCGCGATTGAAGAGCCGGAACTGTCCACGGTCCGCCTCGTTCTCCTCAACCCGGACGTCATGGACCCAGATCTGCACGACGAGGGTGCTGAGCCCGATCAGTGCGGCTCCCGCCATGAAGACGGCATTGAACCCGACGTGGACGTGAAGCACCCCGCCGATCAGGGGCCCGAGGGCGAACCCGACCATGCGCAGCGTCGTGAAGATCCCCATGGCGCCGCCGCGGGTTTCCTTCTCCGTGATGAGCGCCATGAGGCTGATGGAGGCCGAGACCGTGAGCGCGACGCCGATCCCCTGCAACGCGCGAATCGCCAGCACGTCGACGTACTGCTGGGCCACGATGAACGCCGCGCTGCCCAGCGCCATGAGCACGAGTCCGCCCAAGATGAACGGCTTGCGGCGTCCCACCCAGTCGCTGACCGCGCCGGCGATCGGCTGCGACACGGCCGTCAGGATGCCGAACGACGAGATCAAGAGCCCGACGAGCACGGGCGTCGGGAGCCCGAACAGCGGATGGGAGACCTGCGCCACGTAGAGCGGGATGACGATGATGATCATGCTGTTGCCCAGCGCATCGGCCATCCGGGCGAGCGACAGCGCGAGGACCGCGCGGTTGCCGCCGAAGCGCTGCAGCCAGCGATCAAGCACGACGATCGATCCTTTCCCGGTGTACAGGTACTCTATCTTAGACCAGCATGCGCCGTCGATCACATGATCTCGACCTGTCGTCGGCCCCATTGACGAACTACAATTCGGGCACCATGGAACTGAAACGGATTCCGCTCGGGCAACTGCAAGCCAACTGCTACGTGCTATGCTGCGAGGAGACCGATCAAGCCGTCGTTATCGATCCCGGTGCCGAGGAACAGCCGTTGTTTGATGCGCTCGAGGGGCTGCGCGTCCGCGAGGTCCTCGCCACGCACGCACACTGGGATCACGTCTCGGGCGCGCCGGCGTTGCAAGAGCGCTTCGACGCGCCGCTGCACGTCCACGAGGCCGAGATGCCGTGTCTCGACCGCTGGCGCGAGGAGGGGCTCGTCGACGTCCATCCGGATGGGTTCATCGAAGACGGGCAAGTGATTGAGGTCGGCTCCGTGGCGCTGCGCGTCTGGCACACGCCGGGCCATTCGCCCGGCCACGTCGTCTTTCTCGAGGACGACTACCGCTGGCTGTTCACGGGCGACCTGCTCATCAAGAACTACACCGGCGGGGCCAACGTCCCCGGTGGGGATCCCGACGACTTCGTCGATTCCATTAATCGCCTTCGGGAGCTGGAGGGCGACTGGACGATCTATTCAGGACACTTCCAGTCCACCACGCTTGAGGAGGAGCGTCAGAATAATCCCTATGTGAAGTTCAAGATCAAGGAGGCGAAGGGGGAAGATCTCGGAGCTGCTGCGTGATCACCGGTATGCCTCGCGCCGGTGCCGCACGCGCATGACGAGCACTTCGTCGGCGTCGTCGCGAACCTCGTAGACAACTCGATAATCGCCCACCCGGACGCGCCATGCGTTATCCACGCCTTGAACCTTGCGACAGTCGGATGGACGAGGATCGTCGGCTAAAGCCTGAATCCGAGGGAGAATGCGTTCATAGACATCTGTGGGAAGCCTTTTGAGATCGCGCTCGGCACGTCCTTCGAGGAAGACCTCATACACTCGCGTCTTGCTCCTCGAGAAACTCGTTCAGCGAACGGAAATGGAGGTTCTGTTTCCGCATCTGCTCAAGCTGCCGAAGATCGTAGGCGTCCTCCAAGCGCTCCAGCATCTCGCGGTATTCGTCGATGTCGAGAATGACGGCGACCGGCTTGCCATCACGAACGATGAACTCAGGTTCTCGCTTGTCGCTGCTCACGGTGTCACCTCCCCAACTCGATCATCACGTTAGCTTTCGTTATTGACCTCCACAATGTCGTCCTCCACCCGCGGATAGAGCGCGTCGATGGCGTCCTGGATCTCGATCGTGCGCTGAATGGCGGTGACGACCCGACAGTAGGTGCGGATCTCATCCGTGGTCAGCGTCCGCTCCTTGCGAACTTTGAGCCATTTTTCCAGCGCTTGGTAGCCGCCGATCTGGTACGCCCAAAGGTCCTCGGGGATCGGCTCAAAATACTGGGTCTCGTTGATGTAGACGCGTTCAGACGCGGGGTCGTAGCCGAAGCCTTGCCCTTTGGCCCGCGCGGCGAACGCCATCGTCCCGGCGGCCGGGTCGAGCAGGGTCACGCCATCAGCCACCAGACCATCCGACTTGTCGAACTCGGTCTCGAGCAGCTTGTGGAGCGAGCGGAGGATGTAAGAGACGATGGCCTCAGGCGTGTAGTAGACGCCGCGGCGCTCACGTTCTTCGGGATCGTACTCGGCAAGGAACGTCTCGTAGAGGTGGACGATCGGGTCGCTCCCCTTGCCCTCATGGAAGTAGCGCGTCAGAATGCCGCCCGCCTCGGCCGCGGCCAGTACGGACGCGATGTCGTCGACGATGACTTCTAACTCGTCGGGCGGGTCGCCCAGGGAGATGGACTGGAACAGGTCGCGCAGCACGCCGATCGTGTGCGGGATGCTTTCGTACGCCATCCGACGATGGAACGGCCCGTCGGCCCGCACGCGGGCCGCGAACAGCCCGTAGGTGATCGTCTGTGCGTAGAGATCGGCAAATTCTTCGACATTGAGTTGCGAGATGAGATACGTCTGAAAAGCCTCGTAGGAACCCAGGAGATCGCCGCCCGTGACCTGTTCGCGCTCCAGTTCGCTCAACACGATCGAGATCCTCAACGGTCGGGTGCTTCGCCTCAATGAAGCCCGTGACCTCGTTGCGCCCGTTCCAGACCCGGACGTCAGGGTTGCCGCCCTCGGTCGCCTTCGGCAGGACCGTGACGGCGACATCGGTGCTATCATTCGACGTTGCGGAGGCCTCCAACCGCGACTTGAGCGCACCATAGAAACTCTCCTCGCGTGCGTCGCCGCGCTGGGCGACCTCTGCGATCTCGCCGAGATAGCTCCGAATCGGCTCCGTGTTGCTCATCCCAGGATCAACGAGTGTCTCCTTGCGCCTGCACCGCGCGGGCAAACCACTCGCCGGATGAGTGTGACCTTGGCAATTGACATCACGACTGTTGCACAATGTAGGATCGTACGGACCAAGACTTCGATCCAACGGACAACGCGGCCTCGACGGATCGGGGGTCGAAAGGATTCATGACGGGAGGGGTTATGTCCCATATGAACCGACCATGGGCAATCATTGTCCTTGGCCTTGTGGTGGCCTTGGGCGCCACCACGGGCACCGCCGCGCAAGAGGAAGCCCAACCGGCCGGCGATATCGTCTTCATCATGGACGAGTCCGGCAGCATGTTCAACGACGCGGCCGTGGTGCAGCGCAACCTGGAGTCGGTTGTTGACACGCTCCAAGGCCGAATCGACTATCAGCTCGGGCTGGTCGGCTTCGGGGCCTTTCAGGGCCACGCCGACACGGAGTACGAAGGCCAGCCGCACGTTCATCTGGGCTTGACCGAGGACGTCGGGTCGTTCCGGCGTGCGCTCGACGGATTCGTCACCGTCGGGCAGTTGGAGCCGGGCTTCGAGGCGATCCGTTTCGCGATGGAATCCGACCTGGACTATCGATCGGCCGCCGGCAAGTGCGCAATCTTCATCACCGACGAAGGGGCCGACATTTACGACGAAGCCCCGACCACCAAGTCGGAAGCGCTGCAGGCGCTTCAGGCTCGCGGTGCGTCGATGATCGGCATCGTCAACTGGGGCGAGACCGTCGATCCCGGCTTTGACGTGGAGACGCAGGACTACGGGCCAACGCCCCGAGGCTTGATCCCCGAAGCGGGCGGCAAGACGTTCAACGTCGTGGCGTTCCGCAACGATCCGGCGCCCGTGCTGCGCGCCGTCATGGAGGATTGCGCTACCGCCATCGAGTCGGGCAGCCTCCCGGATTCGGCCGAGCCGAGTGGACCGACCGAGCCGTCCGAGCCATCGGGCCCATCGGAGCCGGAGCTGCCGAGCGGGTCCGCCGAAGACGAGCCCGCCCCAGGCGTCATGTCCATGGTGGAGCGGCTCCGCGCCCAAGTGGAGTCCAACTCGAGCCAGCTCTTCCAGCTGCGCAATGAGGTCCGTGCCTGGTCGCGCGAGCTGACGTCGCTGCGGTCGACGGTGTCGGATCTCGCTGCGCAGGTCCCGGACAACGACGTCACGGTTCGAATCGATGCGATCCAGCAGTCCGTCGAGCAGGTGTCCACGCGCATCGAGGACCTCAGTGCCCGCGTGGACGAGCTGCAGGATCAACGACGGCAACAATCGGACGGCGAGGAGTCGGACGGCCAGGCGTTAGCGTCCGTGCAGGCGAAGCTGACCGAACTGCAAACCCAGCTCCAGCAGCTCGAGGGCGTCGTGGGCGACGTGCAACAACGCCCGGCCCTCACCGAGCGTATTGCCCAGCTGGAGCGCGACGTCGCCTCCCTGGAGGAGGAATCCGTATCGGCCGAGGTGACCCAGGAGCTGGCGTCGTTGCGGCAAAGCGTCAACGCGTCGCTGCAGGAGACGCGCGCGTCGCTGGAGACGGTCGAAGAGCGGTTGGACGGCATCAGCGACACCGTCGCCCAACTCGGCAGCGAGCAGCAGACGCAAGCCAATCGACTGAAGGAGCTGACCGCCCAGCTGGCCGATATCCAGAGTCGGGTTCAGGCCTTGCCCATCGCGGCGCTCCAAGACCGCCTGGGCGCGGTCGAGCAACGGCTCGAGACCATCGACACGACCCTCGGCGAACTCCGGTCCCAAGATCAGGCGACCGAGGAGCGGCTCGACGCGCTGACGGACGAGGTGCAATCCTTGGCAGCAACAATGGAGGACGTGCGGTCGGTACCGGAGGACGTCGTCCAACTGAGATCGAGCGTGGGCGAGCTTGACGAGCGGCTGACGCAGCGGCTCAACGAGGTGACGAATCGAGTATCAGCGAACGAGACGGCCGTCGACGAGGTGGAACAACGGCTCGAGGAGATCCAGGCCGTGTCCGATAAGTTCATGGACAACTACGCGAAGGTCATGCAACGACTCGACGGCCTCCGGACCGATCTGGACGAAGTCGCGTCGCAGACGCCCAGCGTCACTCCGGACGACTTGCAGACGCTGGAGGAACGCATCGCGAGCAACGCCTCCACGATCGGCCAACTGACCGACGACTTGACCGCCCTCCACGAGCGGGTGAGCGGGCTGAGCGAATCGCTCGAGGGCCGGACCGCCGAGCTGGAGGGCTCGATCGAGGAACTGCGGGCCCAGTGGAACCAGCTGAGCGACACCGTCGAGTCCAGCAACGCCAACCTCTCGGAGCGCCTCAACGCCCTGGCGGACCGCCAGGCGCAGCTGGAATCGCGACTCGGTCAGATCCGCGACGCCGTGGGCCAAATGGATCAGCTCAGCTCGCAGCTCAGCCAGCTGGGGGAGCGACTCGACAACCTGGAGCCCCGGGTATCCGCCAACGAGGACAACATCGGGACCAACGCCGACGACATCGCCGCATTGCGGGACCGTCACGACAAGTTCGAGACGACGATGGACAAGGCGCTCAACAACGTGGACCGGCGTCTGAGCGACTTGGAGGGCCGACTGGCCGAGCAAAGCCAAGCGATCGAGGAACTGACCGGATCCGTCGAGGACCTGAACGGCCGCTTGGACGGGCTCCAGTCCGACGTCCAGCAGAACGTTGTCGAGCGACTCCAGCAGGAGGGCGGTGTCGTTCGCGTGGAAGTGCAGGAGGACCTGCTCACGCGGCGGCTGGCCCAGATCGCCCTGGCGTTCAGCCTCGCGTCGATCGGCATCGCCTGGTTCCTGTTCATGAACCGTTAAATCTCGATTCGACCGACAATCAGACCGATCCAGAGTCGGGCCAACGGCCGAGCGGGGCAGTCCCTGCTCGGCCGTTTCGTTTGACGCGCTGACGGGCCTGACGTTGGGCTAGACGGCCTCACGCCAGGAATGCTGGGGGACGTAGCCCAACAGCTGTTGGGCCTTGGCGATGTCCAAGAGCGTGGCGTAGCGCGCGACCGGCTCGCGAACGGGCACCTCGGGGAACGCCTCAGCCAGGAGCTCCCGGCTTGGCCGGTCCATGACGGTGTCGGCAGCCGCCACAAGGCACGTCTCGGCGCCCTCGATGCCGTCGGCCTCCAAGGCGAGCCGGCACGCTTGGGCGACGTCGCGCGCGTCGACGTAGCCCCACAGGTTCCACTTGCGCGCCTGCACGTCCGTCTGGAAGCCCGCGACCGCGTCGTATCCGCCGGGCGGGATGACGTTCGACAGCCGCAGCCCGACGAAGGGGATCCCGTAACGGCGGCTGAACTGGCGGGCCAGTTCCTCGCTGAGCACCTTCGCGAGCGCGTAGCCGCTTTCCGGGTAGAGCGGGTGGGCATCGTCGACGGGCGCGTAAGCCAGGCGCTCGGGGCCGAACGGCAGCCCGAAGACCGTCTCGCTGGAGGCCCAAACGACGCGAGAGAGGCCGAGCTGCCCGGCCGCCGTGAAGACGTTGTAGGCTGCGTCGAGGTTGGCCCGGAACGCGTCGCTGTCGACCCGCACGATCGGCGTGGAAATCGTCGTGAGATGAACGACGGCGTCGACCCCGCCGAGCGCTTCGAACGTCGAGCCGAGCTCGGTCAGATCAGCCCGCACGAAGCTCGTCGGGCTGAACGAGTCGGGCGGCGTCTGGTCAACGTTGACGACGTCGTAGCCGTGGGCGAGGCAGTCGTCGACGACATGTCGGCCCGTCAGGCCGCTGCCACCCGTCACGGCGACGCGCCTCATGGAAAGATCTCCGTGGTCGGGTCGCCCGTGGGCAGATGCACCTCGTGGGCTCGCGCGGGCGAAAAGTCAACGAAAAAGTCGGGATCGAGCGACATGCCGCCGTTGACGTCGTCGACGTGGACCTTGAGCATCCACGACTCGAGATCGGGATAGAACTGGTTGTCCCAGCTGCTGTAGAGCGAGTTGGTGACGTACAAACGCCGCCCGTCCAGGGACAGCTGCAACATCTGCGGCCCGCCCGAGAGCTGCCGTCCGTTCGGATGGCGGACGTCGTCGTGAATCAGCCCACCGAGCCACAATTGATCGACCAACGTCGGCTCCGACGGCTTGGAGATGTCGTACTGGCGCAGGTCGCCCTGGAGCCAGTTGCTGTGATAGAGCCAGCGGTCGTCCATCGACACGACCAGATCGGTAATCAAGCCGGGGACGGGGATGTCCCAGCCCTCGATCTCGACAGGCTCGACTTGGGTGACCTTCTCGGCGTCCCATTGTTGGGCGTCACGGTCCCAGTAGAAGCGCCAGATGGCGCTGGACAGCGCCGCGCCGACGAACCCCATCTCGGCCTCAGGGTCATGGAGCCAGCGGATCTCCAGCGGAATCAGCCCCTCTTCGCCGAGATCGATCGACTGGATCGCCTCACGCGCCGCGAGGTCCCAGAAGTGCAACTGCCGTCCGTATTTCCCGTTCTGGACGTCCTCCAGATGGAAGCCACGCTCGTAGACGTTCGGTGGGGCCCACTCACTGGAGATCAACGTGTTCAACCGCGGTTGATACCAGAAGTCGTACATCAACTCCTGTCCGTTTTTGGCCCGCTCCCACGGGCCGATGACGTCGAACGTCTCCGCATCCAGAACCGCGAACCCACCGGGCGCGTCCCCGTTCCTGTCGCCGAGCATGCTGACCGTGATGATCTCGCCCGGCATGCAGTGGACCGTGTGCGGCCGCGTGTAGCCGGTCTTTTCCATCAACTCCTCCGGCTCGATCACCTTGACGATCTCCGGCTGTCGCGGGTTGTTCACGTTCACGATGTGCAGGCGGGACGAGCGGATACCGGGGACGATGAGGTGCTCTCGGTTGAGATGGGAGTGGCACCCGGAGCTGCAGACCTGCCAGCCGAAGTGGTGCAGCTCGTCGCCGACGTTCGGCATCGGCGTCCTGTGGACGATCTGACTGTAGGTGCTTGACTCGGGATCGACGTCGACGACGGCCAGGAAGTCGGGCTCGTCGACGTCCGTGCCGACGTGCAAGCCAACGACGTAGGCGAGATCTTCGGCCGGTGCCGCCATCGCCGCTTCCGGGGAGCCATACCCGACGTGGTGCTCGTGATGATCGCGGTGCTCGTCCTGCTCGGTTTCGTGCTGAGCCATGTCGCTCTCCTTTGTCGGATATCCTTCGCTCGGTTGGTTTCCCTATTCGGGGCCTTTTTGGAGCCGGATCCGCCACTCCGAGTTATCGATCTCCTCCACGGCCAAGACGGCATGGCCAGCGTCCTCGGCCCAGTTGGGAATCTCCTCGAGCGCCAGGGGGTAGTCGAGCCAAATCTCCAATTCGTCCCCCGATTCCAGCTCATCCATCGCCTCGCGCGTCTTCATGACGGGATACGGACAGATCTCCCCGCGCACGTCCAGCGTGCGAACCTCGTCGGTCCCTTGACTCATCGCTCAGTCCTCCTTTGCGGCCATCGACTCCGGCGACGGCTGACGCTCGGGCGCTTCCGGCGCGGTCGGCTCCCGCCCCGCGGGGACGAGCTTGCTCGCCCATCGCGCCAACACGGCCGTGCCGTCCATGAACATCAGAAAGCTCATCGTCCAGGCGCCCAAGACGATGGCGACCGTCGTCACCACGCTCGCGCCCGAGAGCACGGCCAAGCCAGTCAGGCTGTGGCCGATGTTGCAGCCGCCCGCCACTTGCGCGCCGATCCCCATCAACAGCCCGCCGCCGAGCGACTGCAGCAGCCGGCCCGGCTGGGGAACGCGCAGCTTCCGTTCGCCGTACAGCAAGCTGCCCAATCCGGCGCCGGCCACGAGGCCGATCAGCATGTAGCTGCCCCAGTCGAGGAAGCTCGCCTCGCCCGTGACGAGATACTGGAAGAGCGATCGGATCGGCCCCGTGACCGAGAGCCCGTAGTTGCGCCCCGTCGCGCTGGAGCTGAGCCAAGCGACGACGGCGATCGCGCCGATGGCCAGGCCGGTGGTCAACCAGGGCCAACCCCGCCGGGCCGAAATCCGCCGCTCGCGCGCGATCCAGGCCAGCACGGCCACGGCCAGAACGCCAGCGAAAAGCCACGACGGCACGCCCACAAGGCCGTCCAGCGTCAGCGCCGGCGCGGCGCCGTCCAGTCCGACGGGCGTGCGCAGCGCGTGCTGCAGCGGGTGTAGCGCGCCTTGGTCGACGATCACGGTCATGAGCCCGAAGCCGATCAGCGCCACGAACGAGCCGAGCATGCCCTCGCCGACCCGATAACACGTTCCGCTCGCGCAGCCGCCGGCCAGAACCATGCCCATGCCGAACAGCAGGCCACCCGCAATGTTGGCCGGCCACCAGAACGGGGGGACGTCGGGCTCGAACCAGCCGAACGCCAGCACGAGCTGGACGCCGATCAGCTGGACGACGACGGCCAAGGCCCAGGCGCGCAACAGCCGCGAATTCCGCAGGACGAGGACGTCGCGGAACGCCGTGTTGACGCAGAAGCGCCCGCGCTGGAGCGCGTAGCCGAACGCCAGCCCGACGAGCGCGCCCATCAGCACCACGGTCATTGTCGTCCTCCTCGGTTCGCGCTCATCGTCTCACCAGCAGGTGCTGCGATGATCGTCCTGGGCGGAGACGGCCGCGCTCGAGGCCCGTTCGACGGGCGCGTCCGCGAGCGTCGACCATTCCGCCCAACCGCCGTCGTAGAGCCGGACGTCGCTCAGGCCCAGAAGCCGCAAGGCCACGTATGCGCGTGCCGCGTCCAGGCCCGTCTTGCTGTAAACCACGGTCGGTTGGCGGTCCGTCAACGAGAGACCGGCCTCGCGCGCGTTCAGGCGCAACGCGTGGGCCCGTTTGGCGCGGCCTTGCGCATCGACGAGCGACGCCGCCGGCCACGAGACAGCTCCCGGAAGATGGCCCTCGGCGTAGGCGCCGAACGGCCGCGCGTCGACGAGCTGGGCGTCCGCTCGATCGAGACGGTCGCGCACCCACCCCGCCGTTACGCGGTGTCCGGCGTCCGTGCGGGCCCGGAAGTCGCCCGCCGGAACGCTCGGGTCATCTTCGCTGACGCTTCCGCCCTCAGCCTCCCAATCGGGGAATCCGCCGTCGAGCAGCCGAACGTCGGGATGGCCCACGTGCTCCAGCGCCCAGAAGAGTCGCGCCGCCCAGCGGTCGTCCGCGCCGTCGTAGACGACGACCGTGCGATCGCGATCGATGCCGGCTTGGCCGAACGCCTCGGCCAGCGCGTCCAGCGACGCCAATTGACGCGGGATCTCGCCCCAGACGTTGATGTCGTTGTCCCAGACGTTGACGGCGTTCGGAATGTGGCCTCGGCGGTAGACCAGCGATGGCCGTGCGTCGACGACGCGAACGCGGTCAACGGCCTCATGTCGTTGCCGAAGCCACGATGCCGATACGAGCCGATCCGCGTTCGGATAGGAGGCGCTCAGCGACAACGCGGAGGCGAGCCCCGTGCCGACCAAGCCGAGCGCAAGTCCCGCTTCGGCCCCTCGCTTGAGCAGTTGGCGTCGCGTCCACTCCATGGCATCCCCTTCGGTGGAAAGTTCGACGGTTGTCCGTTATCGATGTCGTTGTCGTCAGGCCGCGCCGCAGCAGGGCAGGGAGCAATCGCCGGCGCTTGCGGGAATCGTGGGCAGCGAGCCGCGGGCGACGGCGTCCGCCGACGGAACGGGGATGCGACGCGCGATCGCGCCCACCGGCTGCGGGCCGACCTCGATCGTGTTGACCATCTCCTGGCGCTCCACGTCGACGACCGCCACGACGTTCCGATTCTGGATCGGCACGTAGAACTTCGCGTCGTCGATGGAAAAGTCGCCGGCGACCGGGTTGCCGCCCTCGACGAGCGGAATCGTATTGACGATCTCCACATTGGCCACGTCGATGACGGTGATGTTGCTCGAGTTGCGGTTGATGACGTAGTTGAACTCGTCATTCGCCGTGAACTCGTCGGTGATGGGCAGCTCGCCGAGCCCGTCGTCGGGCGTGAAGCGCTTAATCTCCGTCGGTCGCGAGGGGGTGCTCACGTCGAAGACGCCGACCGTCCCCGCCGAGCCTTCGATGGTCTCGACGACGGCGAGCGTGCCGTCGCGCGAGCCGGTCATCATGAACGGCTCGACGTCCTCGGGGCGATCAGCGACCAGCGGCGGGACCGGGACCGTGCCGACCACCTCGAAGCTGTCGAGGTCGACGACCGAGACCGCTTGGCTCGTGCCGGGCGGGTTGCGGTCCGGCTCGATCGCATACTGTCCATCGGGCGTGATCGTGATGTCGCACGGCTGGGCGTCCTGGAAGCGCTCGATTCGGCCCACGACCTGGCCGAAGTCGTCGCGCTCGGGATTGGCACCGATCTTGAGCAAGGCGTCATTGAAGCGCGCGGACGCGATGACGTAGTTGCCGTCCGGCGTCAGCTCCGTGTAGTTCTGCGACGAGCCGGTCTCGATGACGTGGGGAACCTCGCCCGTGTCGAGATTGACGATATGAACGGTCTCGGCATCGTCGGTGTGCAGCCCCGTGGCCGCGATCGGGCCCTCATCAACGTGCTTGTTCGAGGGGAAGCTGGCCGTCGTGCCCAGTTGGTACGTCTTGACGACCTCGTCGGTCGTGGTGTCGATGGCCGTGGCACTTCCGTCGCCATTGTTGATGACAAACATCAGCTGGCGCGGATCATCGGAGGCCTGGGCCCAGGCGTCGAGCCGGGTGAGCGGGCCGAGCGCCAGGCCGGCGCCCAGTGCCGCGCCGGTCCCCTTCAGGAACCGTCGACGGGTGACGGGCGTGCGAGCATTCCGGTCTTGATGTATCATGGCATGTCCCTCCTTTGTGAATGTGCACGGTCGTTGTGCGCGGCCATCGCTCAGTACGTCGGCTTGGACGGATCGACCTGGCGCGCCCAGCCGTTGATGCCGCCGTAGAGGTTCCGCAGTTTGCCGAAGCCGGCCTCGCGCAACAGTTCCACGGCCTCGGCGCTGCGACCGCCCACGCGACAGACCGCGACGATCTCGTCGGCGGGGTTGAGCTCGTGGAGCCGCTGCGGAAGTTCGCCGAGCGGGATGTGCTTGGCGTTGTCCAGCTCCGAGATGTCGAGCTCGAAGGGCTCGCGGACGTCGAGCAGGGTCAGCTCCTCGCCCGCGTTGAGCCGCTCCTTGAGCTGCTGAGGCGAGATCTCCGCGCCGGTTTCCGCCGTCTCCTCGCCGTCGACCCCGCAGAACGCCTCGTAGTCGATCAGCTCGGTGACGGTCGGGTTTTCGCCGCAGACGGGGCAGTCGGGGTTTTTGCGCAGGTTGAGCTCCCGGAAGTTCATGCTCAACGCGTCCACCAACAGCAGCCGCCCGAGCAGGGGCTCGCCCTCGCCCAGGATGAGCTTGATCGTCTCGGTGGCCTGGATCGTCCCGACGAGGCCGGGCAGCACGCCGAGAACGCCGCCCTCCGCGCAGCTGGGGACGAGGCCCGGCGGCGGCGGTTCGGGATAAAGGCAGCGATAGCACGGGCCTCGAGTCGAGTCGAAGACGGTCGCTTGGCCCTCGAAGCGGAAGATGCTCCCATACACATTGGGCATCCCCAACATCGCACAGGCATCATTGACGAGGTATCTTGTCGGGAAATTGTCGGTGCCGTCGACGACGATGTCGTAGTTACGGAAGATGTCGAGGGCGTTTTCCGACGTCAGCGACGTCTCGTAGGTCTCGACGTTGACATGGGGGTTGACGTCCTTGATGCGGTCGCGGGCGGAGTCGAGTTTGGAGCGGCCCACGTCGCCCGTGCCGTGGATAACCTGGCGTTGCAGGTTGCTCGCTTCCACGTCGTCGAAGTCGACCAAGCCGAGCGTCCCGACGCCGGCCGCCGCCAGATAAAGCCCGAGCGGCGCGCCGAGGCCGCCGGTGCCGACCATGAGCACTCGGGCGGCCTTGAGCCTCTTCTGGCCCGCCATCGTCACCTCGGGCATGATGAGATGGCGACTGTAGCGCTGGATTTCTTCGTGAGAGAGCTCGACGTCGTCGACAGCTTGTTCATCCACCTGAGCCGTTGGTCGGCCGCCGGCGACCGCCGGGACGAGTCGCACCTCGTCACCGTCACTCACCGCCGTGTCCGGGCCGTTCAGATGCCGGATGTCCTCGTCGTTGCGATAGACGTTGACGAACGAGCGCAGCGTTCCCTCGTCGTTGTAGAGGTGCTGCGCCAGGTCGGGATAGCTCTCGGTCAACTGCCGCAGGGCGGCACCGACCGAGTCGGCGTCGAGTTCGACCGACGACTGATGGCCCGCGTAGGGTCTCAGCGGCGTCGGAATGAAGACGTTGACGCTCATAGAGAGGATCCTCCTTTGCTCGGTTCCAAGTGGCGTACGTCGCGTTCTTCGAAGCGCGAGCGGTCCGGGCTCAGTTCCCAGGCGCGCAGTTCCCGAGCGCGCCCTTCTTGCACGGATTGGATCAGATAGGCCAGGCCGGGCCACGAGGCGTGGGCGAGGTCGTAGTCGGATGGCTCCGCCGCCGCGTCCGGGTGCGAGTGGAAGAAGCCGACCAAGGCGAGCCCGCGGGCGTCCGCCTCGCGCTCGGCGCGCAGGACATCCTCCGGCGCGATGAGGTAGCGATTGTGGTGGGAATCTTCGCGGGCGTTGTCGACCGTCATTACGTCCATCACCCGAATCCCATTGTCGTCGTGGTGACCGATGAGCACGCCGCAGCCCTCGTGGGGATACGTCCGCTCGCCGTGGCGAGCGATCCGATTTCGCTGCTCGTCGTGGAGATAGATCGTCATCGCGCTTCGTCCTCGTCGGTCCAAATGGGCGCCTCCAGATAGCGCTGGCCACCGTCGCAGAACACCGTCACGATGACGCCGCCGTTGACCTCATGGGCCACACGCAGCGCGCCGGCCAGGTTTGCTCCCGAGGAAAATCCGGTCAAAATGCCCTCTTCGCGCGCCAGACGCTTGGTAAGGGCGTAGGCCTCCTCCGTCGGGATCGCTACGTTCGCGTCGGCCAGCGTCTCGTCGTAGATGCCGGGCACGAGGGCGGTCGGCATGTGTTTCAAGCCTTCCAAGCCGTGGAGCGGGCCGTCGGGCTGGACGGAGATCAGCTCGACGTCGGGATTGAGTTCGCGCAGCCGTCGGCCCGTCCCGACGAACGTGCCGCTTGTGCCGAGGCCCGTAACAAAGTGCGTGACCCGCCCGTCGGTCTGGCGCCAAATCTCCTCGGCGGTGGTGCGATAGTGCGCGCGCCAGTTGGCCGGATTGTTGTACTGGTCCGGATAGAAGTAGCGCTCGGGGTCGGCATCGTGGAGCTCTTGGGCCTTTTTAATAGCGCCGTCGGAGGCCTCCATGGGGTCGGTCAGCACGAGCTCCGCCCCGTACGCCCGCAGCGTGCGCTTGCAGACCTCGTCGGCGTTGGCGGGCAGACAGATCGTTACGGGATATCCCTTGGCCGCGCCGATCATCGCCAGCGCGATGCCGGTGTTGCCCGAGGAGGCGTCCAGGATGGTCTGGCCGGGTTGAAGCTCCCCCGTGCGTTCGCCCGTGTCGATCATGGCCAACGCCGGTCGAGCCTTGACGGAGCCACCGGGATTGGTCCATTCGGCCTTGGCGTAGAGCTCGACGTGCGGAACGTCAGCGTTGATGCCGTCCAGGCGAATCAGGGGCGTGTTGCCGACCCGATCCATCCAGGATCGCGGGAGCCTCTCCGCCGATGTCACGTTCGGCTGCGTTGCGGTCGTCATCGTAAAATCCTCCTCTGCCGAGGGATCCGGGTCGTCAGCTTCGCTCCAGCCACCGCTTTTGAGCGCGGGGCGACGTGGTCCGGATGCGCTTCCGGTCCGTCGACGCCGCGTGGGCGCCGAGTCCCCCAGCTCAAAGCGGACGTTCGGTAACAGCAGGTCGGGAGTCGGGGCGGACGCCCTATGCTCGACGGCTCGAGCTCGCGCCGCGCCCCTTCATACATGCGCAGTCGCGCGACATTGGGCGACATGCCCAGTCTGAATGGAGATGCAGCAAGAAAATGGAGAGGAAGGAACGATCAATTAGACGGCCGATACGGTCAGTCGGAGCCCGGACAAACTCGATCACTGAGCATGTCACGTCATTCCTCCCTTTGTGGAATTGCCATCGGATTATACGTTGCTTCGAGGGCCGTTTCAATATCCGTGTGGTCATGTCGCGTCCCCCATGGCATCGGCGTCAGATTAGCGCATGGCCGAGGTGGCTGCTGTAAGGCTGCTTACACCGCTTGACGATCGGAACGACTATCCTTGGAGCCGTGTTACTCGAGGATTGCTGTGCCGCTCAGATAAGCCCGCACGGCATCCGGAAGCGTTGACGCAATCGAGGTGAAAGGGATGTCTCAACGTGCGGTCAATGGATGGGTGATGGGGGCGATCGTGGGGCTGTCGGTCCTCGGAGGAACGTCCCTGCTGATCAGTGGGCTCAATCCCCTTGGCCCCATCCCATTCGCCGAACGCCCGCAGTCCAACGACAACCCCGTGGCACTCGCTCATGGGGAGATCGAGCATTACTTCAACGAGCGCGAGCTGGGCGAACTCGGCCTCCATGACGAGATCGATCCCGCCAACGTTCGCTACCGATCCGA
>CAZMNF010000015.1:0-39807 GCA_964567595.1 uncultured Thermotogae bacterium
CCCGAGACCTCTACCGGGAACTGGGCTACGCAGAGACGAACGTCATGATGGAGAAGCGAGTCGACGGCTGACCGCCGTTGCGATCGTTTTCTGCCTTTGGCTCGACGGTGATCTGTGATCGTTGAGTGTTCCATCCACAAGTAATTTCTCAATCTACTGTCAGAAGAAGGGTCTTGTGACAGCGGGTACCGTCGTTTACGCTTGAGCCATTCTCAGAGGAGGTAGCCGTTCAGTGAGCACGACCAACCATCGCATCACCGTCGCCCACGGCGACGGCATCGGCCCGGAAATCATGGAGGCGGTGCTAAGCGTGCTGGACGCCGCCGAAGCGCCGATCGACGTCGATCCCGTCCAAATCGGCAAGGCCGCCTTTGACCAAGGCCATAGCTCGGCCATTCCACCGGACGCCTGGGAGACGATCCGACGCAACCCGGCGATGCTGAAGTCCCCCATTACGACGCCGCAGGGCAGCGGCTACAAGAGCCTCAACGTCACGCTTCGCAAGTCGCTCAATCTCTATGCCAACGTCCGACCGGCTCGGTCCTACAGTCCCTACGTCCACGCGCTCCATCCGGGGATGGACCTCGTCGTCGTGCGCGAGAACGAGGAGGACCTCTACGCGGGCATCGAACACCAGCAGACGCGCGAAGTGGCCCAGATCCTCAAGCTCATCACGCGGCCCGGCAGCGAGCGCGTCATTCGTTACGCGTTCGAGTACGCCCGCGCCTACGAGCGCGACCGCGTCACCTGCATGACCAAGGACAACATCATGAAGCACACCGATGGGCTCTTCCATCGGGTCTTCGACGAGGTGGCCGAGGAGTACCCCGACATCGAGGCGAACCATCTCATCATCGACATCGGCGCCGCGCGCGTGGCCGCCCAGCCGGAACGCTTCGACGTCATCGTCACGCTGAACCTTTACGGGGATATCCTGAGCGACATTTCGGCCCAGATTGCCGGATCGGTGGGGCTCGCGGGGTCGGCCAACGTCGGGCCCGACCTCGCCATGTTCGAGGCGGTCCACGGCTCGGCCCCGGACATCGCGGGGCGCGGGGTGGCCAACCCGTCCGGGCTGTTGAACGCGGCCGTGCAGATGCTGGTGCATCTCGGCGAGTCCGAGGCGGCCGAACGGATCGAGAACGCCTGGCTCTGCACGCTCGAGGACGGAATCCACACCGCCGACCTCTACCGCCAGGAGCTGAGCGAGGCCGAAGTGGGCACCGACGAGTTCACTCAAGCCGTCATCGATCGCCTCGGGCAGACCCCGCGACGGCTCAAGTCCGTGAGGTATCACTCGCGCCGGATCCAGGTTCCCACCTCGCCGGTGCCCGCGTCGACCAAGGAACGGGTCGGGGTGGACGTCTTCATCGACTGGTCCGAGGGCGACCGCGACCCCCAGACGCTCGGGCAGGCCCTGGAGGCATTGGCTCCGGACGGACTTGAGCTCAAGATGATCACCAATCGCGGCGTGCGGGTCTATCCCGAAAGCATCCCCGAGACGTTCAAGACCGACCACTGGCGCTGTCGTTTCACAGCCACGGACGCGACGGCGTCATTCGGCCAGGTCTTGGATTTGCTTCGGGCCATCCACGACGCCGGGTACGACGTCATCAAGACCGAGGGGCTTTTCACGTTTGACGGGGAACGCGGCTACTCGCTCGGCCAAGGCGAATAGCCTCGATCGCCGATCGCAGGCTTGGGGCTTTCCCTCATCCATCGCGCCCATTGCGGGTCGCTTCCTGCGGATCTAGAATAAACCACATCATTGGAAGCGGAAGGTGATACCGTCGATGAAGCGTATGACATGGTTGATCGGTGTCTTGGCGGTGGTTGCGGCTGCTGCGGCAATCGGCATGTGGGTCCTGACGCCCGGTTCCGCCCCGACGGCGGCGGATGACGCTGAGACCGCAACGTCGGACCTGGAGGTCGCGCCGGAGGTCGGCGCGCGGGCGCCCTCGTTCACGTTGCCCACGCTCGACGGCGGCGAGGTGTCGCTGGCCGACTACGAGGGTCAACCCGTGGTGCTGGACTTCTGGGCGAGCTGGTGCCCCAACTGCAACAAGACCGCGCCCCACTTGACCCGCTTCGCCGAAGAGCGATCCGATGTGGCGGTTATCGGCATCAACATGGACCGCGAGGGCAAGAGCACCATTCAGGATCACGTCGACAAGTACGGGGTCAAGTATCCGGTCGCGCTCGACCAAGCGGGCTCCGTGACCGAGACCTATCGGGTCACCGCCACCTCGACCTACATCTTCATCGACGCCGAGGGCGTCATCCGCGACATCAAAGCGGGGACGGCGCTCGAATACGAGGACTTCGAGGCGGCGTACCGAGACATGGCCGAATCCGAAGGCTGAGGCGATGCCCGCCATAAAGGGCTTGGAGCACGTCGTCGCCGCGACGACGCGCCTGGGCGCCCTCGACGGCGAGGTCGGCGAGTTCGCCATCGGCGGGTTTCCCCTGGAGCAGTTGGCGAACAAGCGACGCATTCGGCCGCAGTCCGACGACGGACCGACGGATCGAAGCTGGATTCCGATGGAATAGCGCGAAGGCCCATGGCCACGGACATCGATCGATTGAGCATTCTGGACGAGATCGGAACCCGGACGCTCGTCATGGGCGTGCTCAACGTCACGCCCGACTCGTTCTCCGACGGCGGGCATTTCATCGACGCCGACGCGGCGGTCGCTCAAGCCCGCCAAATGGCCGAGGACGGGGTGGATATCCTCGACATTGGCGGCGAGTCGACGCGCCCCTATGCGGACCCCGTTCCGTTGGAGATCGAACTTGACCGTGTCCTGCCCGTCGTCGAGGCCGTGCGATTTGAGCTTCCGAACGTCCCGATCTCGATCGACACCTACAAGGCCGAGGTGGCTGACCGAGCGCTCAGCGCGGGGGCTGACCTCGTCAACGACGTGAGCGCGCTCCGCTTCGACGCGGATATGGCACGGGTCGTCGCGGAGGCGGGCGTCCCCGTCGTGCTGATGCACATGGCGGGCACGCCGCAGACGATGCAGGACGATCCGCATTACGACGACGTCGTCGCTGAGATTTCCCAATTTCTGGAGCAGCGCATGGAATGGGCGCAAGATCAGGGGATCGACAGCTCGCAAATCGTGATCGATCCGGGCATCGGCTTCGGCAAGCGCCCCGAGGACAACGTCGAGATCGTCCGCCGACTGAAGGAGTTTAAAGCCCTCAGTCGGCCGTTGTTGTTGGGGACGTCGCGGAAGTCCTTCCTGGGCGCGATGACGCAACGCCCGCCCTCAGAGCGTTTGGAGGAGACGATTGCCAGCGTCGTCGTTGGCGCTCTCCACGGTGCGGACATCGTGCGCGTCCACGACGTCGGACCGATCGTCAACGCCTTGGTGGTCGCCGACGCGTTCCGGCGCTGAGGCCCACGCTCCGCAATTTCCCAGCTTGACAGTCGTCCTTTGTGGCGCTGTGCGCCACGCGGTATTATTGGAATGATTTTTCGACACCGGGTGATTTGCCATGAAACTGGACCTGAGGGCGATGCGAAAGCATCCGCGGACCGCCTTCGACTTCGACGCGACGGAGTCGTGGGACCACATGTCCCACCGCGGACGAATACTCCAATACACCCGGGACGTTTCCTTGTCGGGCGAGGCAACCTTGCGCAACGACACGGTCGACGTCTGGATCAACCTCGACACGACGATCGCCGTCGAGTGCAGCCGCTGCTTGACGCCGATGTCCACGGCCATTGAGCTGCGCGAGCATTTTAAGCTCATTGCCGAGCCGGAGGGCGGATTTAAAGGGCTCCTGATGGAAGGATTCGGCTTTCCCAACGACGCCGACGAGGTCGAGCTGCGCACCTACGCCGAGCGCCTCATCGACTCCTCGCTCGAGACGAAGCCGCTCTGCCAAGAGAACTGTCGAGGGATTTGCCCGGACTGCGGGCAGGACCTCAACGCGGGCTCCTGCGACTGCGACGACGGCCGCGCGGTCGATCCGCGCCTGGAGAAGTTGAAGGAGTTGCTCACCTGAGCGTCGATCATGATCGTTCTCGGCATCGATCCGGGGCTCGCGACGACCGGATACGCGCTCGTTGCATCCGAACATCCGTCGAGCCGTTACCGCGTGCTTGAAGCAGGCGTCCTGCGGACGCCGTCGCACAAGACGGTTCCCGCCCGCCTGCGGGCGATCCACGACGACGTCCGCCAACTGATCGTCGACCACGGCCCGGACGCCATGGCCGTGGAGGACGTCTTCTTCAACAAGAACGTCAGCTCCGCGATTTCGGTGTCCCAAGCACGCGGCGTCGTGCTGTTAGCCGGCGCGGACTTGGCCGTCGAGGACTACACGCCGTTGGCGATCAAGCGCCAGATCTGCGGCCACGGACGGGCCCAAAAACAACAAATACAAGCAATGGTCCAACGGCTGCTCAACCTGAAGGCGCAGCCGAAGCCGGACGACGCGGCCGACGCGCTGGCCGTGGCGCTCTGCCACCTGTTGGCGCAGCAGTCGGGCCTGAACCGAGCCAGCGCCCTGGCTCGATCAACGGACTATGGCGGCTGAATCCAAGCTGAGTTGGCCCGAGTCGAGCGAGCAGGCGCCCAACCGACTGGTCCTCCTTGACGCCGGATCGATCTACTACCCCGCGTTCCACGTCATGCAGGACCTGGCCACGCCGGACGGTTTTCCCACGGGGGCGATCTTCGGCTTCACGCGGACGCTGCTCAAGGTGGTCGGCCAGTATCCCTCGGCGTACGCAGCCGTGGCGTTCGACGCGCGCGGTCCCACGGTGCGCCACGAGAAGTACGAGGCGTACAAGGCCCATCGGCCGTCCATGGACGACGCGCTGGCGGTGCAGATTCCCCGCATCAAGGAGATCATCGAAGCTTTCCGCATCCCGATCTTCGAGGCGCCGGGCTACGAGGCGGACGATTTGATCGCCACGTTCGCCCAGGCGGCGGCTGACGAGGGCGCCGACGTCCTGATCGTGAGCGGTGACAAGGACCTGATGCAGCTCGTTAACGAGCGCGTCACGGTGCTCAAGCCCTCGCGCAAGCCGGGCGAGGATTTCCAATGGCTGGACGCCGAGGGCGTAACGGACTACCTCGGCGTCGCCCCGAGCAAGATCCCGGACTATCTCGCGCTCGTCGGCGACACTTCCGACAATGTGCCCGGCGTCCCGGGCGTCGGGGAGAAGACCGCGCAAACGATCCTACAGCAGTTTGAGGCCCTCCACGACGTGCTGGCGCACGCGGATGAGATCGGCAACAGCCGCGCCCGAAAGGCCCTGCAAGCGAATCGCGATCAGGCGGAGCTGAGTTACGATCTCGTCCAGTTGGAGACCGTGCCGCTGGAGACCGAGGGCCTCGAGGCGTGCGCCGTCGGCGAGCCCGACTGGCCGCGCGTGCGCGACCTGTTCGCGGAGCTGGCTTTCAACAGCCTCCTCGACGACCTGGGTCTGACCGACGACGCGAGTCAGACCGACGGTCCGGACTTGGACGTCAACGTCGTGACGACCGAACAAGCTCTGGACGATCTCTGTGCCCAACTAGGGGCGGTCGACGAGGTGTCGCTCGATCTCGAGACCACGAGCGAAAACGACATGGCGGCCGAGATCGTCGGCATTGCGCTGTCGACGGCGTCCGGCTCCGGAACCTACATCCCGATTGCCCACGACGACCCGGACGGGCCGGACCAACTGCCGTTGTCGACCGTGCTGGATCGGCTCCGTCCCGATCTCCAAGACGGGCATCTCACGGTCATAGGACAGAACCTGAAGTACGACGCCAAGATCCTGCGACGCAACGGATTGGCGCTGGGCCGAATCGGCTTTGACTCCATGCTCGCGGCGTACCTCCTCGATCCCATGGGCCGTAAGGATCTCGGCGAGCTTGCCGAGCGGTACGTCGGCCAATCCATCCAGAGCTTCAAGGACCTTGGGGTCGAGCGCATGACCGAGTTGCCCATTGCGGACGCTGCCGCTTACGGCGCCGCGGACGCCGAGGCCGTGGTCCGCCTCAAGGAGGCCATGGTGCCCGAGCTGGAGGGCAAGGGGCTCACGCGGCTGTTCCATGAGGTAGAGATGCCGCTGATCCCCGTCCTCGTGGAGATGGAGCTGAACGGCATCCGGGTCGATCGCGACGCCCTTGCCGAGCTGGAGAAGGAGTTGACCGTCTATCTCGACGGCCTCAAGGATGAACTCGTCAAGCTCGCGGGCGAGGCATTCAACCCGAACTCGCCGAAACAGGTCGCCCGGATCCTGTTTGAGGTTCTCGAGCTGCCGGTCGTCAAACGGACGAAGACGGGGCCCTCGACCGATGCGCAGGTGCTCCGGGAGTTGGCGGCCAAGCATCCGCTGCCGGAGAAGCTGCTTACCTACCGCGAGCTGGACAAGCTGCTCGGCACCTACATTCGGGCGCTACCTGGACACATCCATCCGGCATCCGGCCGCGTGCACACCTCGTTCAACCAGAGCGTGACGACAACGGGTCGGCTTTCCAGCTCCCATCCCAACCTGCAAAACATCCCGACGCGCAGCGCCGTGGGCGGCCAAATTCGCGAAGCGTTCGTCGCGCCCGAGGGCCGTCGGTTGATCGGCGCAGACTATTCCCAGATCGAGCTGCGCGTGCTCGCCCACATCGCCGAGGACCCCGGCTTGATTGACGCGTTCGCCCGCAACGAGGACATCCACGCCCGCACGGCGGCCAACATTCTCCACGTCGACCTCGACGAGGTCACCGAGCAACAGCGCGACCTGGCCAAGCGGGTCAACTTCGGCATCGCCTACGGCATGAGCGCGTTCGGGCTGGCCCAGTGGGCCAAGATCCCGCACCAGGAAGCCCAGGACTTCATCGACAGCTATTTCAAAAATTTTCCGAACGTGAAGCGCTACATGGACGAGATCGTCAAACAGGCCGACGAACAGGGATACGTGGCCTCGATCATGGGCCGTCGTCGCCCGTTCACGAGCCTCAACCAGCGCGAGCAGCGCGAGGCGATCAACATGCCGATCCAGGGCACGGCCGCCGACATCATGAAGCTGGCGATGCTGCGCGTGCACGAGCGCGTCGAAGCCGGCGAGATCGAGGCCGATATGCTGCTGCAGATCCACGACGAGCTGATCCTCGAGGCCGACGAGGCCGACGCCGAGGAGGTTGCCCGCCTCGTCGAGACGACCATGGCGGACGTCGTCGAGCTCAACGTCCCGCTCGAGGTGGATGCCAAGATCGGCCGCAACTGGGGCGAGTTCTAGGCACCTCTTACGACTCGGTTGGCGCCATGGGCGCTTGGCGGTAGGGCCGAGAACCGTCGAGGACGCGTCTCGAGCTGATCGCGTTCAGTGCCGATTCAGGCCGCCTGACGCTTGGTTGGCCGACGATCGCCTTGCCGTCCGTTGGGGAGCTCGACGTCGTCGTCGGCGTCACAGACGCTGGCGGCTCTAACTCAGCAGCTTCTCGTAGTCCTCGATCATCCACATCATTTGGGTCGTGGCCGCAAAGAACGACGCCACCATGATCGCCTCGGTCACTTCCGCCTTGCTCGCGCCGTGCTCCAGGCTTCCCTGGATGTGGCCGCGCGTGCAATGGGTGCACCGCTCGAGCGTTGCGACTGCCGTCGCCACGAGCTCCTTCGTCTTGCGATCGAGGGCGCTGTCCTCGTAGACCTTGTCGTGGAACGTCAGCCACTCTGCGCCCATGGCATCCGTCCGCTCCGCGAACCAAGGCGTCTCGGTCTCGCCGTTGTCGCCGAGCAGCTTCTCGTAGTCGTCGTTCATCCAGAACAGTTGCGTTCCGCTGCTGATGAGCGACGCGACCATTAGGGCCTCGGAAATCTCCTCGGCGCTGGCGTCAGCCTTCTTGGCGCGGTGGATGTGGGCCTTGGTGCAGTGCTGACACCGAAGCACGGCCGTCGAGGCGACGGTGATCAGTTCGCGGGTCTTGGCGTCAAGTTCGCCGCTTTCGTTGATGGCATCGCCGAACTCGGACCACTTGGCGGCCATCTCCGGGGCGTGCTTTTCGAACCACATCTGCTTCTCAGCGGTGGCCATGGCTTGAACCCTCCTCAGGTAGCGTCGATGGTGTGAAGTCTGGCCATGCGCTCGGTATTGCGCAAGCTACCCGTAACGTAACGGGCCGTGCGCCCGTTTTCAGTAAGGGATCTTACGCGGCGCTGGGCCCCTCGATCCCGGATGAATCCCGAGCACCGAACTGCCCGCTCCGCGAGTCGGTCCGGAGGACGGACGGCTGGCTCGAGCCGGACGGCACCGACCGCCCTCCGTACCCTCGCTATGCGTCAACAGGCCCGTTCAGTCGGAGTTTTCCGTCCGCTCCACGTATTGCAGAATGGCCTGCACGGCCACGTAGTTGACGGAGCGGTCCTTGGATTGGGCCAGTTTCTGCAGGCGATCCAGCACGTTTTGCTCCTGTTGCTCCTGCGGGAAGTAGATCGTCATGGTGTCGCGCATCGTGCACGCTCCTTAAGATCGGTCCGAATTCGCGTAGCGCTCGGCCAGCGTGGGGGTTCGCAGCGGCGACAGCAGCACGAATCCCGACTTGGTGACGATCATCGAGCGCCGTTTGCGACCGCGCGTTAGGTCGATGAGCCGATTGTCCTCCGCCGCCGCGTTGACCATCTGCTTCATGGGCAACGAGTCTGGTTGGGCGATGACGACGATCTCGCTCTTGCTGACTCGGTTGTCCAGGCCGACGTTCAACAGCCGGTTTGCCATCTGGCGATCACCTGTCCTCCGTCAACGTTCGCTTGTCCGCCTCGACGAACGCCGTCGACGTCTTCGCGATGGGATCGCTCGTCGAGCGGTCCCGGTCGCTCTCGAGACGTTGCTGGCGTTCGATCGACTGGTCGTAACGCGTTGGTTGTGGGACGTCGATGCTCGGTTCGTGCATGGGCGGCCACGCTCCGAGGCATGGATAACGGCTTGCTGCGGGCAAAGAACGTGGCCTGGCGCCATGCGCGATTTGCGGCTTGAGCAACTTCCGCGCGTGCCGGGTCGTGCGTTGCGGCCGTGGCGACCGAGCAGGCGTGAGCTGACTGGGGACGGGACGGAAGCTGCTCGTGCCGCCGGCAACCCGGGTCCGTGGTCGGGCGAGCGAAGCCGGACTTTGCGGCTTCGCTCTTATCCTATGCCATTATAGAAGACAGTCGCGAATAGTGCCAATCGTCAGTGGAGGCAAAGACTTGCTCTCGAGCGCCTGGGACGTGTAGGATTTCCCCTCGGATCGAGCCATCAAAGGAGGCGACGTATGAACAAGAGCGAGTTCGTCGACCAATTGGCCAAGCGGACGGATCTGCCCAAAAAGGACGCGCAAGCCGTCTTGGACACAGCGCTGGATATCGTTGTCCAGGAAGTGAAAAAGAAGAACGGCAAGGTCCAGCTGACCGGCTTCGGCACCTTTGAGACGCACGAGCAAAAGGCCACGGAGCGCATCAACCCGCAGACGGGCAAGAAGATGAAGGTGCCGGCGAAAAAGGTCCCCAAGTTCCGGCCCGGCAAGGCGTTCAAGGAGGCCTTGACGAAGAAGAAGTAGCTCCCTGCGAGCCCGCCACCCGGCGGGGCCCGCAGAGCCGCGCGAGGACAAGCATCGCCCAGAGGCCGGAGACGCCTCGCGCTTGATCGTGTGGGCGGCCACGGCTATTGCTTAGCTGTTGGGGGCCTCGCTTTGCCGACGCTGGTTAGGGGGACTCCCCCGTCAAGTGGAATCGTTCTGGGGCGTACCCATGCTGCACGCCCTCGTCGTTGCGGAGGACGTAGAGGTAGGGTGGCTCGTGGGCGTCATAACAGCGCCGGAAGTCTTGAATGGTGTAGATGGCGCCTTCGGTTAGGTTTGTTCGCTGAGCGTGCCGGCAGATCACGCGATCGCCGACCTTCGGCGGTCGCGCGGTGTTGCTTTTAAATGGGGCATCGGACCCTCCTCTCACCGGACCGCTTGTGTCGCCAACGACCGATGCGGACCGCGAGCTTATCATGAGGTCGGGGCCATGTCTAGGGTGGTCCGATCGAGCCCCGTCCCGTACCCTGTTCGTGGGTGATTCCGCATGGCCGAGCAGGCATCGTCGGGCCAATCTGGCCCCGCCAACATCGACATCGTTCGCGACCTGAAGGTCAACGAACGGAAGCTGGCACTGCATCTGGAAAACGGCGAGTCGCTGACGGGCACAATTGCGATCTTTGATAAGTTCAATCTGATCTTTGAGGCCGAGAGCGGCAAGCGCTTTTGGGTGCCCAAGCATGCCGTTGCCTACGCGGAGTTGCTATGACGCCCGCAACGCGAGGATTGAGAAGCCGGATGGCGATTCCGGCCCTCGTTTTGCTCGTCCTGGCGTCCAGCTTAGTCTACGGCCAAGCCCAGGAGGTCGTGCTCTCGGTCAACGTCTCCCAGTCGCGCGGGCTGTGGCAGTCCGAGCCGCCGGCCTTCGATGACGGCTCCCGCGGGCTCGGCTTGAGCCTGGGCGTCAGCTATCAAGCGTTTGCCTTGAGCGCCGGCATGAGCCTGTTGGATCTGGAGACGTTGCAGACCTCCGCGCTGTCCTCGTTCGACGTCTCGGCCCGCTGGACCGTGCGGCAACAGAGCGATCTCCAGGTGACCGCGATCGGCGGGCTCGCCCTGCTGCCCGATCTGAACTGGGTGGGGCCGTACGCTGGCGTCGTGGGCTCGCACACGCCGTGGCCGTTTCTCGAGGTTTGGATCGGGCCGATCGTGCAGACGACCTCGGGCGCGGACTGCTGCCGTGAGGGGACCGCGCTGCGCCTCTCTGCTGGGATCGACTTGCTCTTCGAGCTCCATCGCTGACGCGTCGTCAGCCGATGCTGCCCCAACAACTGTCCGATGATCGTCGAGCGAGGTCAATCGGGGCGGCAACGGCGCTCAGGCGAAGATTTTGCCGGGATTCAGGATGCCGTCCGGATCGAACAGGTCCTTGACTCGCTCCATCCAGGCATAGCTCGCCCCGTGTTCGGCCTCCATGAACTCGATTTTGCCCGAGCCGACGCCGTGCTCGCCCGTGGCCGTGCCGCCGACGGACAATGCCTTCGTCACCAGGGATCGATTGTAAGCGTGCGCGTCGGCTTGCGCCTCGTCGTCGTAGAAGACCACGACGTGGAAGTTGCCGTCGCCCGCGTGCGCATGGATCGGGCCGCTGAGGCCGTGATCTCGCAGTTGCGCTTGGGCAACGTCGATCAGCTCGGGCAGGCGGCTGATGGGCACGGCGACGTCGGTGATGATGGAGCGTTTGTCCGGGTTGTCCGCGGCGGCGGCGTAGTAGGCCTCGTGGCGTGCGTCCCAGAGCCGATCGCGCTCCGCGCGGCCCAGGGCGGGTTGGTAGCGCGTGCAGCGGTGATCTCGGCAGACGGACTGGGCCAGCTCGACGTCCGCTGCCACGGCCGGCTCCGTGCCGCTGAACTCGAGAAAGAGCAACGGGCCCTCGGGCAGATCGAGCCCCTTGAACGCGTTGATCTGGCGGACGGCTTCGGGGTCCATGAGCTCCAGGGCCGTCGGCGCGAGCCCCGCCTGGACGAGATCGACGACGGCCTCGGACGCGTCGGCGAGCGAGGGGAACGACGCCGTGGCGGCTGAGATCTCGGGCGGGAGCCCCGCCAGTTTGAGCGTGATTTCGGTCAACACGCCGAGCGTCCCCTCCGACCCGACGAACAGCCGCACGAGATCATACCCCGAGGAACTCCGCATCGCCCGGGTCCCGCAGCGAATGACTTCGCCATGGGCCAGCACGACTTCCAGTTCGAGGACCCACTCTCGCGTGGCGCCGTACTTGAAGCCCCGAATGCCGGCGGCGTTGTTGGCCGCCATGCCGGCGATCGTGCACGGAGCGCCCGGATCCGGCGGGAAGAAGAGCCCATGGCGGCTCAGGCGCGCGTTCAGGTCCGTGTGATCGACCCCGGGCCCGACGGTCGCCTGGAGGTCATCAGGCCGGACGTCGACAATCCCGTTCATGCGCGAGCAGTCGAGCACGATCCCGCCTCGCAGCGCCATGGGGTTGGCCTCCAGGCTCGTGCCGGCGCCCCACGGCGTCACGGGAACCCGTCTCTCATGGCAACAGCTCAGAACGGCCGCGACGTCGTCGGTCGACTCGGCGAAGACGACCGCGGTCGGGGCAGCGGGCGCATGGCTCGACTCGTCGCGGCTGTGTTCGTCCAAATCGGCTGGTCTCGTCGATATCTGGTCGTCGCGAAGCCGCGATCGCAGCGCCTGGAGGTGGTCGGTGTCGGCATCAGCCATGATGCGCGAATGGTAGGGCGGGGACGACACAGCAGACAAGCGGTGTCGACGGGCCATGCTTGCGCTCCCTACAATAGGGCATCCCGCAACAGGAGGCTATGGTCGTGACTGATCTCCGTTTTGCGACGCTTGTGGATGCCTTCGCCCGTCTGGAACGCACCCGCTCCGGCAACGAGATGGCCCAGATCCTCGCCGAGCTCTTCGAGGCCACGCCCGTGGAGGTCATCGACCTCGTGGCCTACTTCACCCAAGGGACCCTCGTCGCGGAGTACGAGGACGTCAACCTCGACATCGGCGAAAAGCTCATGGCCGAGGCGATCGCGCGTGCGGCCGGTCGAGACCGTTCCGAGATGGCGAGCCGATACGCCGAACTGGGCGACTACGGCTCCGTCGCGGAGGAGGAGCTGCGCGGCGTCCTCGACGACGAGGAGGATGGGCTGAGCGTACGCCAGGTCCATGAGCAGTTCATGGCCATTGCTCATGCTCATGGCGCGGGATCGCAGGACGAGAAGATCAACCGGCTGGCCGAGATGCTCACGCAGGCGAGCCCGGGGGCCGCCAAGTACGTCGTCCGGATCGCGCTCGGGACGCTGCGCCTGGGCGTCGGGACGATGACGATTCTCAACGGGTTGGCCCTGGCGTTTACGGGCAAAAAGGACAAGACGCCGCTGGAGCGGGCGTACAACCTCTGCAGCGACATCGGCCGCGTCGCCCGCACGGTCGCCGACGGAGGCCTCGACGCCCTGGCCGAGATCCAGATCGAGGTCGGCCATCCCACCAAGATGATGGCGGCCCAGCGCGTCGAGCTGTTGACGGATCTCTTCGACAAGCTCCCCGACGGCTTCGCCGTGGAAGTCAAATACGATGGCGAGCGCGTCCAGGCCCACAAAGCGGGCGAGGACGTCACGCTGTACTCGCGCAACCTGGACGACATCACGCCCCAATACCCCGACGTGGCCCGCTTCATTCGCGAGGCCATTGACGCCACGAGGGCCATTATCGAAGGCGAGGTCGTGGCGCTTGTGCCCGGCACGACGGATCAGTTCCAGGAGTTCCAAGTCCTGATGAGCCGCAAGCGCAAGTACGACATCGAGCACTACGTCGAAGAGGTGCCCGTCAAGCTGATGCTTTTCGACGTCCTGTACGTGGATGGGGAAAGCGTCATCGATCGGCCGTTCCCGGAGCGCCGGGAGCTGCTCGAGCGGATCACCCAGACCCACGATCACATCGAGCCGGCCCAACTGACCGTCTCCGACGACGTCGAGGAGATCGAGGCGTTCTTCAACCAGGCCGTGGAGCGCGGCTTCGAGGGGATCATGGCCAAGTCCCGGTCCGAAGATTCCGTCTATCGGGCGGGCGCCCGCGAGTGGAGCTGGATCAAGTGGAAGCGCGACTATGCCCAGGATCTCGTCGACAGTTTCGACGTCGTAGCCGTGGGCGGGTTCGCGGGCCGTGGCAACCGCTCGGGAACATGGGGCGCGTTGTTGTGTGCGGCCTACAATCCCGACCGCGATCGCTACGAGACCTTGTGCAAAGTGAGCACCGGCTTCAGTGAGGAGGAACTGGCCGAGCTGCCGGACGTCTTCGCCGAGCACGAGCGCGACGGGCCGCCGGCGCGCGTGGTCAGCAAGTGGGAACCGACCCGTTGGTTCGACCCCGTCGTCGTCCTCGAAATCCAGGGCGCCGAACTGACGCGGAGCCCGGTCCACACTTGCGGCGTCGACGACGTGCCCGGCGAGGGCGGCATTGCGCTACGGTTTCCCCGCTTCATCCGCTTCCGCGACGAGAAAGGCCCCTCCGAGGCGACGACCGTCGCCGAAGTGCAGCAGCTCTACGACGGCCCTTAACGGACCGACGGGCTATCGGAGGCTCTGGAGAAACGCCGCGAGCGCCTCGAGGTCCGCCTCGGGGAGCTGGCTGTAGGAGGGCATCTGCCAGTTTCCCTGGGGCTCACCTTCCACGTAGACGTCCAACGGGCCCTTCAAGTGCCGCACCTGCCATTCGTGGCTGCGGCCGCGCTGGCCCTCGTGCGTGAGGTTCGGTCCCTGGTTGCCGCCCGGCGCGATCCCGTTGATGTGGTGGCAGCCGACGCAGCCCTGTTGGCTATACAGCTGCTGGCCGCGCTCCACCGTCGCCTCCGTGAAGCGCGGGTTCCCTTGGTCGTCGGTCGGGATCTCGATCCGGGCCTCGCCCGTATTGGCGGGGCCGTCTCGCTCGCTGTTGAACGTGCCCAGGTAGGCGATCAGGCCGTCGACTTCTTGCTCCGACAGGTGCCGGAACGACGGCATGTAGGTGCCCGGATAGAGCTCGTGCGCCGCCACGATCTGCGTGCGCAGGCGATCCGGATTGCTCCAGCGGACGCCGACGTTGCTGAACGACGGGCCGACGATGCCGCCCTTGAGGTCGCGCTGATGGCAGGACAGGCAGCCTTGGGCCTCCAGAACCGCCGCTCCGATCGCCTCGTCCGACATGCCCTCATAGGTGGAGACGTGCGGCGCTTCGATGGGGCGCTCGGCTTCGGGGGAGAGCAAGCCATTCGCGAAGTTCCAGACTTCGCTGCCGAAGAAGGCGACGACGACGATGACAGCCAGGGCAAGCATGGCGTTGGCGGTTACTCGCATAGCGAATCGAGTTTAGCACGCGGGCGGAGGCCCTTCAACGGGCCTCGTTCCGCACACGACGGGCACATTGGCCCGATTTGTTCGGATCGTCTACACTTGCGGCCATGGTCTTCCTGAACGTCCTCTTCCCCATCCTCGTCGTCGCGGTCATCGGCTACGTCCTGGGCCGGACCGGTCACCTCGGCGCCGACGAGCTGGCCAAGCTCAACTTCTGGGTGCTCAGCCCGGCGCTCATCTTCACGGGACTGTTGGAGAACGAGATCTCGTTGCGCGTCTTCCTCGACTACGGCGTTTTCATCCTGATCCTCTCGCTCGTCCTCGTGGCCGTGGCCCTGCTGATCGGCCGACAGAGCGGGCTCGACCTCGACGGGCGAGCCGCGCTTGCGCTGGCCTTGATCCTGCCGAACACGGGCAACTACGGATTGCCGCTGTTGCTGTTCGCATTCGGCGACCCGGGCTTCGCGCTCGGCGTCGTTTATCTGTCCGTTTCGACGTTGGCCATGTCGACGCTCGGCATCGTGGTCGCCACGTGGGGAAGCGCCCGCGTCCGCGACCCGTTCGTCAATGTCCTCAGAACCCCGCTGTTCTATGCCGTCGTCTTGGCGATCGGCATGCGGCTGAGCGGGGTGGCGTTGCCGCTGTTCGTCATGCGGCCGCTGCAGCTGTTGGCCGACGCGGCCATCCCCGCCATGTTGCTCCTGCTCGGCACGCAGCTCGTGGGCGTCCGGCTCGGCAGCCGCCGGACCCCGATCGGCCTCGCCACTGTCGCCCGACTCGGCCTCGCACCGCTGCTAGCTTGGGGGCTCGCGGCAGCGTTGGGGTTCAGCGGCTTGACCCAGTCGGTGGCGATGCTCCAGGCGAGCATGCCGACCGCCGTCAACGCCGTCGTGATCGCCACGGTCTACGACCGCGACCCGCGGCTCGTCTCCTCGGTGGCGCTGGCGACGACGGTGCTGAGCGTGGCGACGCTCGGGGCCCTGTTGGTGTGGCTCGGGGCGGGCTCGGGGACGTAGGCTAGTCGACTTGATACTGCCGGGCCAATCGCTCGAAGCGCGCCACCTGCTCGGCCTGCCACGCCTCGTCGCGGCCGAGCTCGCTCGCGAGCGTTCGCGCCACGTCCTCGGCAACCTCAACACAGGCGCCCGCGTTGAGCGACAGCGCGCGTGTGCGCCGTGAGAGAACGTCCTCGACCGTGCGCGCCATCTCGTGGCGGACGGCCCAGACGACCTCAACCCATCGATAGGGCAAATCTCGATGCAGCAACTCGCCCAATGCCGGCTCTGTGTCGATCAGCGCGTCCATGGCGGCCGCGTCGGCCCCGTAGCCGCGTTGCCACGGCGGCATCGCCTCGGCGTCCTCCACGAACCCGTGCAGCGGCAGGGCGTGCGTCCCCGAGGACCGCGACGGAAGGCCTCCAACCTCCGCTGCGGCGTCAATGGCGTCCTTGCCCATTTGGTGATACGTCGTCCACTTGCCGCCGGCGATGGTCACAAGCCCCGAGGCCGAGGTGAGCACGGCGTGCTCGCGGGAGATGGCCGCCGTGTCGGCGCCTTGATCCTCGGCCTGCACGAGCGGCCGGAGGCCGGCGAACGTGCTCAACACGTCCGAGCGCCCAACGGGGCGTTCCAGATAGCGATTGGCGTGGTCGAGGAGATAGGCGATCTCGGCTTCGGTGGGCTGGGGCTCCAGCGAGATCGCGTCGACGGGCGTGTCGGTGGTCCCGACGAGAACGCGGTCCTGCCACGGAATGAGGAAGAGGACCCGGCCGTCGTCGGTCTGGGGAATCATGATGGCGTCATCACCGGGCAGAAACGAGCGATCGAGGACGAGATGGATGCCCTGGCTGGCGGTCATGATCGCCGTCGCGTCGGGGGCGTCCATCCGGCGAACGCTGTCCACAAAGACGCCGGTGGCGTTGACGACCGCGTGGGCCGGGATCTCGTACGTCCGATCCGTTTCGGCGTCCGTCGCTGCCACCCCCTGGACGCCTTGGCTGTCCTTGAGCAACGCCGTCACACCCGTGTGGTTCAGCGGGGCCCCGCCGAGGTCAGCCAACGTGTGAGCGAGCGCGACTGCCAGCCGGGCGTCGTCGAACTGGCCGTCGTAGTAGAGGACGCCGCCGCGCAGTCCGTCCGACCGCACCGTCGGTAAGCGCTCGCGGGTTGTCTTCCGCGTCAGCGGCCGGGACGTGCCGATGTTGAGGCGGCCCGCCAGCAGGTCGTAGAGCTTCAGCCCGATGGCGTAGTACGGCCGTTCCCACCAGCGATAGTTGGGCACCACGAACGGCTGGGCCTGCACGAGGTGCGGCGCGTTTCGCAACAACAGCCCGCGTTCGCGAAGCGCCTCGCGCACGAGCGAGATGTCGCCCTGGCGCAGGTAGCGCACCCCGCCGTGGATCAGCTTGGTGCTGCGGCTCGAGGTCCCCTTGGCGAAGTCGTCCTGTTCCAGCAGAATTGTGTCGTAGCCGCGCGACGCCGCCTCGACGGCGCAACCGAGGCCCGTGGCCCCGCCGCCGACGACCGCCACGTCCCATGGCTCCGCCCGTGCCTCCATCCGCTGAAGCAGCGTATCGCGCTCCATCAGCCCGGACCGTCCCGCGCCCAGCCGCGCGAGCGCTCCAGCGCGCGCTGCCACCCTGCCCGCAGCTCGGCAACCCGATCCTCGGCCATCTGCGGCTCAAACGTACGCTCAACGTCCCAATTGTCGGCGATCTGGGCCAAGGAATCCCAATAGCCGACCGCGAGGCCGGCGAGATAGGCGGCGCCCAACGCCGTCGTCTCAAAAACGTGGGGCCGCACCACGGGCACGCCCAGGAGGTCGGCCTGAAATTGCATGAGAAAGTCGTTGGCCGCGGCGCCGCCGTCGACGCGCAGTTCCTGCAGCGGGACATGGGCGTCCGCGTTCATCGCCTCGGCGACGTCGGCGACTTGATAGGCGATGCTCTCGAGCGCGGCTCGCGCCAGATGGCCTCGAGTGGTGTCGCGGCTCAGGCCGGCAATGAGGCCTCGCGCGTCCGGGTCCCAATGGGGCGCGCCGAGGCCGGCGAACGCCGGCACGAGATAGACGCCGCCATTGTCGTTGACCTCCCGCGCCAGAGGCTCCACCTCCGCCGCGTCTTGAATGAAGCCGAGGCCGTCGCGCAGCCACTGGACCACGGCCCCGGCGACGAAGATGCTGCCCTCCAGGGCGTAGTCGGTGCGCTCGCCCAGCCCCCAGGCCGTCGTGCTGATAAGCTGGTTCTCCGAGGCGGTGGGTGCCGTTCCCGTGTTCATCAGCAGAAAGCAGCCCGTGCCGTAGGTGTTCTTCGCCATGCCCGGCTCTGTGCAGACCTGGCCGAAGAGCGCAGCCTGTTGGTCGCCGGCCATGCCGGCAATCGGGATCGGGGCGTCGAAATCCGCGATGGCGGTCTCGCCGTACACCTGGCTCGAGGGGCGCACCTCGGGCAACAGCGCCCGCGGAACGTCCAATATCTCCAACAGCTCGTTGTCCCAGTCGCCCGTCGATAGATTGAACAAGAGCGTCCGCGAGGCGTTCGTGACGTCGGTGAGATGGTGACGTCCGTTCGTCAGGTTCCAGACGAGCCAACTGTCCACGGTGCCGAAGGCAAGCTCGCCGGCTTCCGCGCGCGCTTGGGCGCCGTCGACGTGGTCCAGCAGCCAGCGGATTTTGGTTCCGGCGAAGTAGGGATCGAGGACGAGGCCCGTCTTCGCTTGGAACGTCGGCTGGAGTCCGTCGGCGCGGAGCCGTTCGCAGATGTCGGCCGTGCGGCGGTCCTGCCAGACGATGGCGTTGTGGATCGGCTCGCCCGTGGCGCGATCCCAGATGAGGGTCGTCTCGCGCTGGTTGGTGATGCCGATGGCGGCGACGGCTTGGGCTGACAGGCCCGACTCTCGCAGCGCCTCCTTGGCAACGCCCAATTGCGACGTCCAGATCTCCTCAGGATTGTGCTCGATCCAGCCAGACTCGGGATAGATCTGCTCGAACTCCCGTTGGGCGAGCGCCTGGACGTTGCCCGTCTCGTCGAAGAGGATCGCGCGCGAACTCGTGGTCCCCTGATCCATGGCCAGAATGTGCTGCAATGGGATGCCTCCTCTGTCACGCGTCCGTGGCATCGGCGCTGGCGCGTCCCGCGTCAGGACACGTCGTCGGGTCATTATGCTGGAGCTATGCGCCTCTATCCTAACGGATAAATTTAAAATTTGAAATTGGGATTCGTCTGCCTTTAGGGTGAGGTTGGGGAGGCAAAGCGCCCGCTCGAATAGCGGGCGCGAAGACAATGGACCCAAAAAAACGGCGAAAGGAGGGATCCGACCGACTCGCTTTGGCACACCTTTAAAAGACCACGTCCGTCACAACAAGATAGTCGTTAGCCGACAGTGTTCGAGGAAATCTCTCAAGGAGGGAGTTTCATGCAGTTTAAACGATTTGTCAGCTTTGGCCTCGCTTTGGCGCTCATGGCGGGGCTTGCGGTTACGCCCATCGCCCAAGACACAGTACAGGTCCTCGGCGGTTTCAACGACGCAGCGAACTACGATCAAGCCGTCGCCGACTTTGCCGACGCCGCTCAAATTGACTACAGCGCCAGCGACGTCGAGAGCTTGGGCAGCGTCGTCGTGCAGCGTGTGCGGGCCGGCAATCCGCCAGACCTGTACGTGACCCCCCAGCCCGGGCTTATCGGCAACCTCGTTGCCAACGACGCGGGCGTGCCCTTGGTTGAATCGGGCGTCTTCAGCCAGGAAGAGCTGAACGACAAGTTCTCCGAGTCCGAGCTGGCGCTCGGTCAGTCGGACGACGGCACGCAACATGCCTTGCCGATCCGTAGCAGCTTGAAGAGCGCCGTCTGGTACAACCCGCAGATGTTCGAGGAGTTCGGCTACGAGATCCCGGAGACGTGGGACGAGATGATCGCGCTGTCGGACCAGATCGTCGAGGACGGCATGACGCCGTGGTGCCACGCGCTGGAGAGCGGCTCCGCCAGTGGCTGGCCCGGTACGGACTTCATTGAGGACATCGTGCTGGCCAAGGAGGGCCCCGAGGTCTACGACCAGTGGGTCAACGGCGAGGTCGGCTTCAGCGATCCGCGCATCAAGGAAGCCTTCCAGATGTATCTCAACGTGGTGCGGACGGAGGGCTACACCTTCGGCGGTCCGACCAACGCCGTGTCCACGCCGTTCGGCGAGGTCGGCAACGGCATCTTCCCCGACGAGGGCGACGAGGCGCCCAACTGCTTCATGTTCAAGCAGGCCACGTTCATCCTCTCCTTCGTCCAGGACAACAACGAGGGCGTCGAGTTCGGCGAGAACATCGACTTCTTCGACTTCCCCACGATCAACCCCGAGTACTCCAACACCGTTATGGGTGCTGGCGTGCTCATGGGCATGCTGAACCAATCCGAGGGCTCGACCGAGCTGATGCGCTACGCCGCCACGCCGGAGTTCCAGGTCGACTTTGCCAAGACCAACAACAACGTTGCCCGTAACAACAACGTCGAGATCAACGAGGAGAACTACCCGAACCCGGTGGCGCGACAAGCGGCCGAGTCCATCGAGGGTGGTGACGCCGTCTTCCGCTTCGACGGCTCGGACTCGATGCCGACACAGGTCGGCTCGGGAAGCTTCTGGACGGCCATTTTGGACCTCGTCCAGGGAGCCGAGCTTGATCCGGTCCTGGAGCAGCTCGACGAGGACTTCGAGGCGGCCACGCAGTAAGGCCCTACGACCAATAAGCACCGTTGATCGGGCAAGGGGTCAGCCTTTAGGTTGGCCCCTTGCCTTACTCTCAAGACTGTCTGGGCATCAAGGAGGTCGACCATGCGCATCCGCCCTTGGGTCCCCTGGCTCTACATGGCCCCGGCCTTTGTGCTCATGGGGCTCTATCTCGTCTACCCAATGGCGACAAACTTTGTCTATAGCTTTATGGATAAATTCTCCAAAGAGTTTGTTGCTTTCGCTAATTATGTATGGTTTTTTAACAATCCATCGACGCTCGAAACGCTTTACAACAATGTGTTGTGGCTGATTCTGTTTGTATTCGCGGTTGTCTTTTTGGGGCTTACGATTGCTGTTCTGTTGGACCGTGTGCCGTACGAAAAGGTAGCGAAGGCCCTCATTTTCATGCCTATGGGCATTGCCGCCGTCGGGGGCGGCATCGCTTGGAAGTTCGTCTACGCCTATGAGCCCAAGGGTGAGGAGCAAGTGGGGTTGCTCAACGCCATTGTCACGTCGCTCGGCGGCGACCCGATCGCCTGGACCATCAACCAGATGAGCGTCTTTCCCATTCCCAGTTGGTCGCTCAACGACATCATGATCATCATCGTGGCAGTCTGGATTTGGACGGGCTTTTCCATGGTCTACTGCTCTGCGTCCTACAAGGCCCAGCCTCGTGAGTTGCGGGAGTCAGCGCGCATTGACGGCGCCAACGAATGGCAGATCTTCTGGCGCATCACAATCCCCATGATGCGCATTCCGCTGACGACGATCACGGTCGCCATGGTCACCTTCGCGCTCAAGCTCTTCGACGAGGTTTACGTGATGACCGGCGGCAACTTCGGAACTGAACTTTTGGCACTTGATATCTACGAATACATCTGGACGTTCCAGCACTGGGGCCGTGCCTCAGCGATTGCTGTCGTTCTGTTGTTGGCCGTCTTTCCCTTCATCATCTACAACATTTGGGACTACCGTCGTCGAGGTGTGATTTAACGATGCTGAAACGCATCCTCGCGCGATCGTTCCTCCATGGCGGGCTTTTGCTCATTACAGCTATCTTCTTCTTGCCGACGCTTGGTCTCTTCATCACGTCGTTCCGCGATCCGTCGGTTGTGACGAACTCCGGCTGGTGGACGGTCTTTACGGACTTCTGGAACGTGGGTCAATTCACGCTGGAAAACTACTTCAACATCATTGAGGACGAAAACCTCATCCAACACTTCTGGAACAGCGTGCAAATATCGGTCCCAGCCACGGTACTGCCCATTTTGATCGGCTCCATGGCGGCGTATGCGCTCGCTTGGATGAAATTCCCGGGCCGACGGCTGGCGCTCGTGTTCATGGTCGTCATGCTTGTGATCCCGCTCCACATCACCTTTGTGCCCGTTCTTCGTGCCTATCTGGGTGTCGAGGACGTGCTCCCCTTTCAGTTGACCGGCTCGATTCCCGGACTCTTCATGGCCCACACGGGCTACGGGCTGCCGTTGGCCGTCTTCCTCCTTTTCAGTTTCATGCTGGAACTGCCCAAGGAGCTGTTTGAATCGGCCGCGATCGACGGCGCCAACACCTGGCAGGCCTTCTGGCGCATCGTCTTTCCGCTGGCGCTGCCGGGCATGGCCTCGATCGCCATCTTCCAGTTCATCTGGGTGTGGAACAGTCTGCTGGTGACACTGATCTTCATTCAGCCGGGCTCGCCCAAAGCCCCTCTGAACGTGGTCGTCACCCAGATCGGGCAAATGGGCCAAGACTGGCATAACCTAACGGCGGCCGCGTTCTTCTTGATCATCGTGCCGATGATCATCTTTTTCAGCCTGCAGCGCTACTTCGTTCGCGGTCTGCTCGGGGGATCCGTCAAGGGCTGATGGGGGCTCGCTACGGGAGCTCCCGCGGATGGCGCGCTGCGAGTACCTCGGCGTGCTCAGCCCGGCCCGTGGCGCGCAAGCGTTCCAGGTAATCCGGAAGCTCGCCGCGGGTGTGGAACGGCCCCCCCTCGCGCAACACCGTCCACAGCGGATCCACAGCGGATGGACTTGTCTGGGCCACCTCACGCTCCCATTGGGCGAGCAGTGCCAAGCCGTGATCGACCATCTCGAGACGCCCGTCCGCTCGATTGCGCTGTTCATGCGGATCGGCGTCGAGATCGAACAGCATCACGGGCTCGAGCATCTTGTAACCGTCATGGAGCGTGTTTAAGCAGAGCCACTCCGTCCCATCCCGATGGAACCGGACCCCGCGCTGGCACGCCCACGCCCCCTGCCCACAGACAAGAAACTCACGTCCGGATTCGTCACCATTCCGGAATGACGGGGCAAATGATCGCCCGTCCCAGTCGTCGGGCACGTCGCCGCCGAGCAGCTCGAGCGTCGTCGCGGCCCAGTCGACGAGGTAATGGTAGCCATGGTCAACGTGCCCTTGGGGGCCGTCGGGCCAGCGGACGATCAACGGGACGCGGCAGGTCATCACATCAGCCGTCTGATGGTCGCCCCAGACGTTGAGCTCGCCGAGGTTTTCCCCGTGATCGGCCGTGACCATGATCGCCGTGTCATCCAGCAATCCGCGCCGATCAAGGTCGTTCAGCACTCGCCCGATCTGCTCGTCCGCGTAACGGATCCCGGTGTCATAGCCGTCGATCCACTGGCGCACCGCGTCCGTGGAGTCGATCTGGGCCGGAACCCAGGGATAGGGCTCGTGCAGCCAGGCTTCGTCACGAAAGCCGTGCGGTTCCTGGGGACTGTGCGGCCCGTAGCCGTTCCAACAGCGTCTCCAAACATCATCGGTCAGCCAGTCGGGGAGCGGGTCGTCACTGAAGGGGGTGCCGAACGACTCGGGCGTGCGATAGGGCGTGTGCGGATCCCAAAGGTTGAGATGGAGGTACCAATCGTCGACGTCGGCTCGTCGCGCCAGCCAGCCCAATGCTTGGTCGACGACCTCGTCGGCGGTGTCCATGCCCGCGCGGCCCGTGTTGATGACTTCGTTGAACCCCGCATGCCAGTGCCACGCGGCGTGGCGCTCGCCGAACGAGCTGATCGTGGCCGTGTGCAATCCCGCCTGGCGCAACAACGCCATCCAGCCCGTCTGCGCCAATTGATCGACGAACCCCCGCGACGGGCCCTCCCCGAACGGCGTCGCGGCCGTGCCGCCGTGGCCGACCACGCCCGTGTGAACCCCGAACCGCCCGCTCCACATGGCGGTCCGAGAGGGCAAACACGGCGCGTCGCTCGTGTAGACGTGCTCGAAGCGGGCCCCGTCCTGAGCTAGCTGGTCGATGGTAGGGCTCGTCTTCCGGTGGTAGCCGTAGCAACCGAGATGATCGGGCCGCAGACTGTCGATATCGATGTGGATGATGCGCATGTCGCCTCCCGTGGGCCTGCGTGGGCCGTTTGCCACGTAGGCCGTTGTGATCTAAGCTGCGCCCATTCCGCGTCGGGAATTGCGCCATGTACGTGCCGACCGATCACTACCTCTGGGACTTCTGGGGGCTGTGCCACGACGGGGTCTATCATCTGTTCTATCTGCGCGCGCCGCGCGGCGTCGATCCCGATCGGCGCCACTACGTCGCTCGCGTGGGGCACGCCACCTCGCGGGACCTTCGCACTTGGCGCCACGAAGGGATCGTCTTGGAGCCTGGCCCGTCCGGCGCTTGGGACGATACCGCCATCTGGACCGGCAGCGTCATCCAACTCGACGATCGATTCCACATGCTCTACACGGCCATCCAGTTGGACGGCGCGAACGTCGTTCAGCGGATCGGGTTGGCCTCCTCCGACGATCTCCATCGCTGGCACAAGCATCCCGACAACCCCATCTTGGAAGCCGACCCGCGCTGGTACGAGCTCGAGGGCGACTCCGCGCTGGCGGAGCGGGCGTGGCGCGATCCGTACGTCGTCTATCACCCGACCGAAGGCGTGTTTTACGCGGCGATCACGGCTCGGCGGAACCTGGGCCCGCAGGAGGGCCGCGGCTGCATTGCCTTGGCCCGATCGACCGACCTCCGCGAATGGGAAGTCCGGCCGCCGCTCTACGCGCCGGGCTCGTTCGGCCAAATGGAGGTGCCGCAGTGGATTGGCGTCAATGGGCATCACCTGCTGTTGTTCAGCCTCTATGCCCGTTTCCACGCGCCGCCGCGACGAGCCCGCTTGAGCGAGCGGCCGGAGGCGTTGGCCAGCGGCACCTACGCGGCGGGCGCTGACGCGCCCTTCGGCCCGTATGCGCTGCTTGACGATCGGCCCACTGTGGGCGGTCCGCACGTGGAACGCTACGGCGCCAAGCTCGTGCGCGATCGCGACGGTCGGTGGGTGCTGCTCTACTGGATCGGAACGGATCATCACGGGCGATTCGTCGGCGGCCTGTCCGATCCGCAGCCCGTTGTCCTGGACGACGAGGGCCGAATCGAGGTCGGCACGGCCGCGTGACGTGAGGTCAGCTACTGGATGCCGTGCCGATGGTGCTTGCCCGTGGTGATCTCCATGGCGCGCTCCCGGCTTTCCTCCGCCTGCTCGATCATCTCCTCGAGCGACTTGATCCGCCGGCGGGTCTCGGGCCACATGTTCTCAGGCTCGGGCGGCGGGTCCTCGGTCAAGTTGGCTTCGGCATCCGCAACGGCGTCGTCGTATTGGGGGAGCCAGTCGGCGTTGGCGACGAGCATCTCGTCGACCATCTGCCAGATCTCGGGCGGGGTCAGCGACGCGCCCGTGAGCGGGTCCATCATGAACGCCTGCTTCAAGCGTTCGGCGTCGCCCGCCAGCGCCGCCTGCACGCCGAGGCGCTGGGCCGAAACGTTGCTTTCGCACATGGCGGCGCAGATGGGCGGCAGCTCGCCGTAGCGCGGGATGCTGATCCCGTGGGCGTCGGCGTAGCCCGGGACCTCAACGACCGCATCGGATGACATATTCGGAATCGTGCCGTGGTTCTTCACGTTGAAGTGGCCGCGGTACGGCTTGCCGGTCACCATGGCCTCGATGATGTAGCTGGCGTGCTCTTCGGTGCGCTCTTCGGGGGTGATCGGCTCGACAGGCAGGTCCAGCCAATTGGGCGCATCGTGGTCCACCCACTGGCGCTGCTCGGTGTTGAAGCGCAGACCGCCGGCCGTCTCGCCCAAATGATGGTTCTCGCTCATGGTCACCCAGTCGGGCGTGATGTCCGGACCCTTGCGGTACCACGGCGTCATCTCGCTCAAGAAGCCGCTGCTTTCCGTGGCGTAGTAGCCCGTGCGGCGCAGCAAGTCGAGCCGGACCTTCTCGGCCTCGCCGATCGGGTGATTCTCGTAGGCGTCCATCACCTGATCGAGCAGGTCTCGGCCTTGATGGCGCAGCTCGGTGAACCAGGTCATGTGGTTGATGCCGCCGGCCGAATACGCCAGCTCCTCGGGCGGCACGCCGAGCACCTCGGCCAGCTGGGCCGCCGTGTGCTGCACGCCGTGGCACAGCCCGACACAGGGCACGTCGGTCTCGTCCAGCACGGCCCAGGTGAGCATGGCGTTCGGGTTGGCGTAGTTGAGCATCATCGCGCCCGGCTTCGCCACGTCGGCCATGTCGGCGCAGAACTCGAGCGTGGGCGGGATCTCCATCTGGCCGTACATCAGGCCGCCGGGGCCGAGCGTGTCGCCGATGCACTGGTCGACGCCGTACTTGAGCGGGATCTCCACGTTGTTCTTGAAGGCTTCAATGCCACCAGCACGGATCATGTTGATGACGAAGTCGGCCCCTTCCAGCGCCTCGCGGCGGTCGAGCGTGGCGTGGACCGTCGCCGGCATGTCGTTGCCCTCGATGTCGCGCTCTAAAAGCTTTTGGGCAATCTCCAGTCGGTCTTCATGAATGTCGGTCAGGCGGAACTCCGTGTCGCGCAGTTCGGGGACACAGAGGATGTCGCGCGTCAGGCGGCGGGCGAACTTGGCGCTGCCGGCACCGATCATGGCGACGCGTATCATGGCGCTGTCAACACTCCTTCGCGGGTCTCACGGGCGCAGTCTCCCATCGTATCAATAGTCGGACTCGGGTCGCACCTCGACGCGCGCGTTGTCCTCCAAATCACAGTCAATGTCGACCGTTTGCGCGGGCAGGCTTTGTAACGTCCGGTTGAGGCGATCGAGCACCCCGACCGATTGGGTCTGCAGTCGCTGGCGGCAGGCATCCCAGTCCGGATAGGCGTCCAGGGCTTCGGCCCAGACGGCCCGGCCCGCGAGGTATCCGCGGGCGCCGCAGTCGACCGCCGATCGAAAGGCCTGGATGAAGGTCTCGGAGTCGAGCCCGCCGCTCAAGAGCACCCACGGCGCCGGGAGCCGCTCGGTCGTCTCGCGCATGATCGCTTCAATGTCCGCAAGCGGGTAGTGCGAGCCGCCCCATTCCTCGACGGCCTTGGCCTTGGCCGGGAACCCGAGTTTATAGAGATCGACGCCGTAGCGCTCATCGGAAAAATCGAGCATGCAGCCCCGCATCAATTCCGGCAGCGCCTCGGCGTAGGCCTCGTCGGATTCGCTCGCGAGCTGATAGGGCAGCACCTCGTAGACGAACGGCCGATCGACGCGCCGACAGGCCTCCCCGACCGCTTCGACGAAGCGATGCTGGTGATCGAGCACGTCCTGCGGGGCGTCGTGGCGGTACCACGCCAGCAGCTTGAGCCCGTCGGCCCCGTAGCGGACGGCCTGCTCGGCGCTCCAGTCCGGAATCCAATCGCTCTTGCGGAAGCCGTTCGTGGTCGCGGCGAACACGTGGTGCTCCAGCGTCAGCATCAAGCCCGTCTCCGGTGGCAGGTGAGGCATCGCCCGACAGAAGCCGTAATAGGGGTCCACGAGCAGGCCCGTCGCACGGGACGCGAGCGTCTCGGCCAAGAGCCCCTTGATCTCCGAGGCCCGTGGTCCCGTCTCCTTGATCGACACGTTGAGCTTGTCCGCGACGAGGTTGAACAGGGGCGGGCGCTGATCGGTTGCGACGGCGGCCACCCGCCCTTCGCCGTCGCCGATGCGGGCGAGCCCTCGGGCCTTACCCGGCGTGCGCTTCATGGGGGGCCTCCAGAAATGCCTCCAACTCGGATCGATGCGGGACGTCGGCGTTCCGACAGCGCAGCGCGGCGGCCGCCGACGCAAACCGCAGGGCGTCCGTCTCGTCCTGACCTTCCGCCAGTGCCAGCGCGAACGCCCCGTGGAAGACGTCGCCCGCGCCGGTGCTGTCAGCGACACTGACAGGGAAAACGGGGATCTGACCGGCGTGGCTCGGGCCGCCGTCCGAGCCGAGCGTGACCGCGCCCCACGTATCGAGCGCACGCAGGCGATGGAGCAGCGTCGCTGCGTTCCCGACGAAATCCGACGTTTCCGCGTCGGCAATCGCATGCGTGGCCCGCTCAACGAGGGACCATCCCCTCTCCGACGGGTCGTCAAAGTCGACAACGCGTCGAGCGGCGCTCGCCCCAGCCTGCTCGAACAGATGTCGAGCCCCCTGCGGCCAGCGCACGTCGACCAGCGCCACGTCGGCGTCCGTCATCTGCGCATCCAGCGTCATAAGCCAATCGGGCTCGTCGGGCAGTTTGCCCGCGTATCGAAAAATGTGACGATTGCCATCGGGGTCGATGAGGATGGCGCTCTCGGGCGTCTGAGCCCCTTCCGTTGATCGGAACCATCGCACGTCAACGCCTTCGTCGCCCAGGCGACCCGTCAACTCCTCACCCGCCTCGTCCGCGCCGCGGCGGCCCACGAAGACGGCCTCGCCGCCGAGGCGCGCCACCGTCAGCGCTGCCACGGCTGCTGGACCGCCCAAGTCCGTCGTGAGCGCCGTGCACTCGGTTCGGCCGGCCGCCGGCGGAAACGTCTCGACCCAGTAACGCCGGTCGAGACAAGCCCAGCCGAGCGTTATGACCCGTCCCACCAGCTCATCCTCGTCCGCGCCGCGTGCGGGTCGAGCGGCAGCACGTCGTAGCCGAGCCAGTCGCACAGCTCCAACAGCGTCGCTTCGTGGTCGCCCTGGCCCCACACGAAATGATGCGGGAGCCGATGGGCGAAGACGTTCGTCATGAACGTCGAGGGACTGACGGGCTCGCCGGCCCAGCGGAGATGGCCGATCCAGCCCGACACGCCCTCGTAGCCGCCCGGTCGGTCCTCGACCTCGCCGGCGAAGACGTGCGCGCGATCGTCTTCCAACAGCCGCAGGCCGCTGACCGGGCCGGGTTTGAGGGTCATGTCGCGCACAGCGGGCAGGCCGCGGTTGAAGTGCGACAGCCACTGGAACGGATTCTCGCCCGTCCGATCGGCCCAGGATTTGGGCGCGTTGCCGCAGTGCCAGAACAGGCCCGCTTGATTATCGAGATACGACAGGTCCATCAAAATAGCGGGGTCGTCGGTGATCGCCTTGAGGGCAAACATCGCCATCAGCCCGGCCATGTCACCCTCGCAGGCAAAGTCATACCCCCTGTCGGCCAAGCGAGCGTAGCCCGAACAGGTCATGGCTTGGCCCTTGTCGGGCAGCTCCGGCCAGCAACGCAGCGCGACGCCATCGTAGCCGTCGCTGACGGCCTCGAGGGCAAGCTCCATGCGCGCGACGTGGCGCAGTTGATCCTCGGTGAACGCGGAGGGCTCGTCAAATTCCGCCAAGCGGGCTTGCACGGCATCGTCGTCGACCTCGTCGAGCGCGTCGTAGACGACGTCCAACGGCTCGCGCTCGATCGCCATGGGCAGATCGGGCACGCTCTCCAGCCGATAGAAGCCCGGTGCCGTTCCGCCGATCCAGAGCGCGCGGCCCTCCCGGAGCACCTTCCGTGCCCGCAGCGCGCGGACCGTCTGCTCAAAGTGTTCACGGAATTCCGCGGAATCGGCCGAGCCGTAGAACCACTTCGTCGGCAATCGGCGCTCCACGTCGAGCGAGATCGCCATGTTCATGCCGCAGAGCGCGTTCTGCGGGAGCGGGCCGTCGGTGTGCGCCTCCGGAAGCGCCCACAGGCCCACCGGGCGATCCAGCTCCAGAAACGGGGTCATGAGATCGCCCGTGGCGAACGTCACGTACTGCATCAGCAGCAGATCGACGTCGGCGTCCTCGACCTCCTGTGCCCGTTGCCGGGCCTCCTCCGGTTCCCCCACGGGTGGCGCGACGTAGCTCACTTCGACGTCCAGCTCGTCGGCCAGTCGTTGCAACTGTTCTTGGTTCTTCTCGCCCAGTCCCATGTTGGCGCCGCGGAAAAGCGGGCGCACAATGGGAACCAGACCGATCGTCAACGATCGCATGCCGAATCCTCCTCCTGCCCATGATCCAACCGCTAGGCGTCCTCGTCCAATGCCATGCCGAGCGCAGTCAGCTCGTTGCGTCGCTGTTCAGAGAGCTCGATGCCGTCTCGTTCCGCTTTCTGGTGCATCTCCGCGCGGCGTGCTCCCGGCAGTCGACCGCCGTGGCGCTCGATCTCATCCACCAACTGTCGCATCCGCGCGGCGTAGCCGCCATCGTCGGTCGATCCCGGGTCGAGCGCCATGAGCCACAGGCCCGGTGTGGAGGGCGAGCTGGCGTCCTCCCAGGGCTTGGGCAGCTCGGCGCTCAGGGCGTTGCCCGCCATTACGCCGGCCAGCACCTCGACCATCAGCGCCAAGGCGTAGCCCTTCGCCCCACCGATGGGGAGCAGGCTCCCCGCCAGCGCGCGATCGGGATCGGTCGTCGGTTGGCCCTCGGCGTCGATCGCCCAGTCTTCGGGAATATCGGTCCGTCGTGACTGCGCTTGGAAGATCTTGCCGCGCGCGGCGACGCTGAGCGAGAGGTCGATCACCAGGGGCCCGCGATCGTCGTCGATCGGCGCGGCGAACGCGATCGGGTTGGTCCCGAGCGATGGCCCGGCCCCGCCCCACGGCGCCATCGCCGAGGGCGTGTTCGCCATGGCGAGACCCATCAACCCGCGGTCGGCCAAGCGACCGACGTAGGCCGACAGCGCCCCCATATGACCTGCGTTGCGGACCGCCACGCTGGCCTGGCCCCGATGGCTCGTCGCGGCCACCAGCTCCTCCACGGCTTGCAGTCCGGCGACCGGGCCGAGCGCGCGGTCGGCGTGCAGAACCCCAATCGCCTCGCGCCGCCATTCCCAACGTAACTCGGGCTCCGGGTTGAGCCCGCCCGCTTCGACCTGCTCGCGATACATCTTGACGCGCCCCAGGCCGTGCCCCGACTGGCCTTCGACTTCCGCGTCCAGCAGGACCGTCGCCACGTCGTCGGCATGTTCCGGCGAGACCCCTACGTCCTGGAACACGCGGACAATCTCCCCATGCAGCCGATCCAGCGCGACCCGCATGCTCAGCTCGCCTCCCTGGCCCGAAGCTCCTGGATCACGCCGTCAGCCACCTGCGTGCTGACGCGGACCTGGGCCTCGTCGGTCAGTCCCGCGACGTGGGGCGTGATCCAGACGTTGTCCATATCTCGCAGGGGGTGATCCGCCGATGGCGGCTCCTCGTCGACGACGTCCAGGAGCGCGCCGCCCAAGCGGCCGGAGCGGATCGCCTCGGCCAGCGCTGCCGAGTCGATGAGCTCGCCGCGCGAAGTGTTGATAATGAACGCACCCTCGGCCATCTGCGCCAGTCGATGGTCATTGATGAGGTGACGGGTCTGGGTCGTCAGCGGGGCGTGAAGGCTGACGATGTCGCTTTGCGACAAGAGCGCATCGAGGTCCGTGAGGTCGATGCCGCTGTCCTGGATGACCGCCTCGTTCCGGTGCCTCATCGGATCGTGTGCCAACACCCTCATGTGGAAAGCCCGCGCCCGCCAGGCGACGCGGAGCCCGATGTCGCCGAGGCCGACGAGGCCGAGCGTCCTCCCCATGAGCTCGTGGCCGCCGAACCGATGCCGGTCCCAGCCGCCATGCTTGACGTGCTCCATGGCCAAGTCCAGCCGCCGCGTGAGAAACGTCAGCCCGCTCAGGACGAACTCCGCCACGCTGGCCGCGTTGGCCCCTTTGGCGTCCACGTACGCAAGGCCCCGGTCCTGGATGGCCTCCAAGTCGAGGTTGTCCGTGCCGACGCCGAGGCGACCGACGACGGCCAACTCGGGCGCCCGAGCTAGCAGATCAGCGTCCACTTGCGTCCGATTGCGGACGATCAACGCGCGTGCCGACGCGGCGCGCTCCTGGAGGTCGCCGCGGCGCTGCCAGAGCGTCTCGTCGTGCTCGACGTCAAATCCGGATTGGCGGAGCTTGTCGATGCCGTCGGCGTGCATCGACTCGGCGACGAGGATCATCAAGCGCTGCGATACAGCTTGGTCAGGACGAACTCGCGGTGGCGCAGGACCTCGGCCGCGGTCAGCCGTCCGCGCGCGGTGCGGGCGAAGACGTCCTCGATGCGATCGGCCGCCTGGTCGAGGTCGATCTCGCCGGCGAGCAGATCGGGCAACGGCACGTCGATGTGCTCGCCCATCGTCTCGACGGTCAGGGGATTGGGCGAGATCTTGATCACGGGCACGAGCGGGTGGCCGACGATGTTGCCCTGGCCCGTGGTGAAAAAGTGGAGCGCCGAGCCGCCCGCGGCGCACAGCGTCACCATCTCGGCGGCCGCGCTGGAGGAGTCCATGAAGTGGAGGCCGGGCGTGCCATCGGGCGACTGGGCCGGCTCCAGGACCGACTGAATGGGGGTCGTGCCCAATTTCTCGATGTTGCCGAGGGCCTTCTCCTCGATGGTGGAGAGCCCGCCGCGGATGTTGCCCTGGGTCGGCTGAGAGCCCAACAGATCGGCGCCCTGTTCCTCGATGAACTCGATATAGGCACGGTAGGTGTCCAAGAACGCCTCTCGGACGTCGTCGGTCGCGCAGCGATCGGCGAGGATGTGTTCTGCTCCCGTCAATTCCGACGTTTCGCCGAAGATGACCGAGGCGCCCTGATCGATCAGTCGGTCGAACGCTCGCCCGAGGGCGGGGTTACCGGCCGCGCCGAGCGTCGTGTCCGACTCGCCGCACTTGGTTGAGAGCGTCAGCTCGCCGATCCCGATCGGCTCCCGATCAAGCTCGCTGGCGTCCTGGACGAGTTCTCGGGCGGCCTTGGCGGCCTGTTCGATGGTGCGCAGGTCCCCGTGGCGCTCGATCTCAAAGGTCTCCACCGGCTTGCCCGTCGGCTTGATCCCCTCGGCGACGCGCTCCGTCCACTTGGGCTCGATGCCGATCACAATGGCGGCGGCGACGTTCGGGTTGCGGCCATGGCCGCTGAGGGTCTCGAACGTCAGCTCGAGGTCGTCGCCGAACTGCAGACGTCCGTACGGATGCGGAAGCGCCGTCGCCTCGGGAATGAGGCTGGCAACGCCCTCGGCCGCCGCGTTGGAGAGGTCGTCCACGGGCAGAACAATCACGTGGTTGCGCACGCCGACTTGCCCATCGGGTCGGCGGTATCCGGTCAGCTCCATTGGGACCACCTTCGGCTCTGGATGTTATGGACATGGACGTGGCCGCCCTGCTCGACCGCTTCGGTCATGAAGCCCGTCGTCTCGCCGTACTCGGTCACGTCCTGCTCCGTTGCCAAGTCGCGCAGCGCGATCTTGTGGCCGAGCGGGATCTCGTCCCGCGCCTCGACCGACAGCGAACCGTCTTCCTTGAGCACCCGGACGTGGACCGTAGTTCCGGGCGAGAGGTCCTGGACGGCCACGGCGACGTCGTCGTTGTTACGGTGAGCCACTGCCTGGTAGGCCATTGCGGTTCCTCCTCCTCGACACGGCGAAATATTAAATCTTAAATCTTGACCTGTCAACGGCGCTCAAGTATACTCATCCATGTCGGCTCGGAAGCGCGTCAACACCGTTCAGGTGCAGGGGAAGGTGGCACCATGGCGCCTAGCGAGTACTCCGTCCAACGCATGACGCTCGCGGACCAGGCGTACCACGCGCTGCGCTCCTCGATCTTGAACCGTCGCATTGAGCCGGGCGAGCACCTGATCGTGCGCGAGCTGTCCGAGGCGCTCGAGCTGTCCGCGACGCCGATCAAGTCCGCACTGAGCAGCCTGGCCCGCGAAGGCCTCGTCACCCACACCCCGCATCAGGGCTTCGCGGTGCCGGAACTGAACCATCGCGACGTCGAGGAAATCTATCAGCTCCGCGAGGTCGTCGACGGCCTCGCCGCCCGATTGAGCGCCCAGGCCGTTGGTGCCCCGGTTTCCGAGAGGCTGGCAGAGCTGCTGGAGGCCCAACGCGACTGTGCCGAGGGCGATCTGGAGCGCTACGGCGACCTCGATCTGGCCTTCCATCGCACAATCTGGGAAGCCTCGGGCAACCAGCGCCTCCTGGACGTCGCCGCCAACATCCAACACCAGCTGCGGCTGTTGTTCAGCACCTCCGTGATGGCCCCGGGCCGACTGTCGGCGTCCATTGCCGAGCACGCCGCGATCATCGATGCTATCCGTGCCGGATGGCCGGACGAGGCCGAAGCGCAAATGCGCGCCCACACGAACCGGGCCGGCGAGGCGCTGCAGAGCTATTTGCGCCGCACGAGCAACGCGAACGCTCCCTCATGACTTGATCCTATGTCCGAAGGAGGATTCCTGTGAGCCCAACTCAAGCCCCATCTCAGGCGTTCGTCGGCGGTCAGTGGCAGAACGCCGACGGCACGTTTGCCGTGACCAATCCGGCCACGGGCGAGCCGCTCGCCGAGGTCGCCGACTGCGGCGACCGCGAGGCCCAAGCCGCGGCCGACGCGGCCGTCGACGCCTGGCCCGACTGGGCCAACGCCACGGCTTACGAGCGCGCTGCCCGCCTGCGCGCCTGGCACGATCTCATCATCGAGCACAAAGAGGGGATCGCCCAGACGATCAGCCAGGAGATGGGCAAGCCGATCACGGAAGCCCGCGGCGAGGTCAACTTCTCGTCCATGTTCGCCGAGTGGTACGCGGAGGAGGCCAAGCGCGTCTACGGCGAATCCATTCCGAGCCAGGCCCCGCACAAGCGACTCCACGTCATCAAACAGGGGGTGGGCCCGTCGTTCGGCATCACGCCCTGGAACTTTCCCGCCGCCATGGTGACGCGCAAGGTGGCCCCCGCGTTGGCGTCCGGCAGCCCGTTCATCCTGAAGCCGGCGGAGCAGGCCCCCTTGACCTCGCTGTACTTCGCCAAGCTCTGGGAGGAGGCCGACGGGCCTGCCGGCACGTTCCAGGTGCTGCCGGCGCTCGACCCGAAGCCCGTGGCGGAAGCGCTCATCAACGACGATCGCATCCGGAAGCTGACGTTTACGGGCTCCACGGAGGTCGGCAAGGCGCTCTACGCCCAGTCGGCCCAGACGCTCAAGCGGGTTTCGCTCGAGCTGGGCGGGCACGCCCCGTTTCTCATCTTCGAGGATGCCGACATCGAAAAGGCCGTCGAGCAGACGATGGTCGCCAAGTTCCGCAACATTGGGCAGAGCTGCGTAGCGGCCAATCGGCTCTACGTCGCTCCGTCCATAGAACGCGACTTTGCCGAGGCCTACGCCGAAGCGGCCAAGCAGCTGAACGTCGGCGATCCTCTCCGCGACGATACCCAGATCGGCCCGCTCGTCGACGAGCAAGGCTTGGAGAAAGTCAAGCACCACGTCCAAGCCTCGGTCGATCAGGGCGCGAAGGTTCTGACGGGCGGCTCCGTCCGCGACGGGCTCTTCTACGAGCCGACGGTGCTGACGGATGTCCGTGACGGGATGCCGCTGATGGAGGAGGAGACCTTTGGGCCCGTGGCGCCGATCGTGTCTTACGAATCCGAGACGGACGCCATTCGTCAGGCCAACCGATCGCCGTACGGGCTGGCTGCCTACATCTGGACGCGCGATTTGGAGCGGGCGTACCGCGCTGCGGAGACGCTCGACTACGGCATCATCGGGATCAACGACGGCGTCCCTTCCACGCCACAGGCCCCCTTCGGCGGCGTCAAGCAAAGCGGCCTCGGCCGCGAGGGCGGCAAGTGGGGCATCGAGGAGTACCTCGAGACGAAGTTCATCTCCGTCGGGCTCGACTGAGCCCCCGCTCGGGAGCGCTCTCGACGCGGGCGTGCGCGTCAGCCCGCGACGCTGACGCGCACGCGATGCCAGGCGTTGTTCATGTAGCCCTTGAAGTTCCAGAGCGGGGCAACGGACTCGGGTTGGGTGTTGGCCGCTGAGTCCCAGGCGCGCACGGCGAGCTCGTGCTCGCCCGAGGTCAGCTCGAGATCAGCCTCCCAAAAGACCCAGGCCCACGGGCTGTCGGAGCCTTCCTCTGCTAGCCGCGTCGCCTCGACCCAGCGCTGGCCGCCGTCCGGCGAGACGTCGACCCGCGCGACGGTCCGGTCGCCGCCGGCCATGGCGTAACCTTCCAGCCGAACGTTGCCGGCGGATAGGGTTTCGCCCTCCTGGGGCGAGGCGATGACCGAGTTGATGGACAACTCGCCCAACGTGAGGCCCCGCTCCCAGTCCGCCGAGTCGGCATCGATGTGCGGCGGAAAGAGCTTGTACGAACGGGCCTGATAGTGGTTGGTCGAGGGCCGCTCCTGGACGACGATCTGACTGAGCCACTTGACGCTGCGGGCGCCGATGTAGCCCGGCACGATGACGCGCAGCGGATAGCCGTGCTCAGGCGGCAGCGGCTCGCCGTTCATCTCGTCGGCCAACAGCACCTCGGGTTGGCGGGCTTTCTCGATGGGGATGGAGCCGCCGAAGTGGATGATCTGGCCGTCCTTGTCGATCTCGTCCAGGCCGAGGAACGCGACGTGGCGGGCGTCGGGACTGACTCCGGCCGCGTCGAGCACCTCATGCAACGGGATGCCGCGCCAGACGGCATTGCTAATCGTCTGGGCGCCCCAGGCGACGTCGTTGGGAATGTCTCGCACCGCCATCAGTTCATCGCGGCGGTTGCCGGCGCACTGCAGCGTCGCCGGCACCGTCGCCGTCCGATAGTCCTCCGTCAGCTCATGCAGCGACAGCTCCAGCTCGCGGTCCACGAGGCCGGAGACCGTCAGACGGAACGCGTCGGGATCGATCTCGGGAACGTTTCCATGGTTGCGCACGTAGAAGAGCTCGGTCGGCGTGATCGGATGTTCTTGCAACAGGTGCAGCGGCGGCTCGGCGTTGTAGGGATGGGACTGACGGACGAGCATCTCGGCGTGCTTGTGCGGGATGCCCACGCGGACGACCTCCTCCTCCATTGGGATTACAAATTCCAGTCAGGTAACCCGACAGGCTAACGCATGGGAACGTCGGGCGCCGTAAGGCAGCTTACGGGATGGGCCTCGACGGGCGAGCCGCGCGATCGGCATCGCCCCTTTAAAGCTCGAGCAATGGGCTCGGCTCACCGCGCGGCGCGACGACGACCTCGCAGTTGAAGAGCCCATCCAGCCGGTTTTGCACCGTCTCCAACGCCAGCTCAGGCCGATTGTTCGTCTCGCTCAGGTGAGCAAGCATGGCCTGGCGCAGCCGTCCGTGCTGAGCGAGATCGGCGATCAGCTCGGCGGCCGACTGATTGGAGAGATGGCCGACCGGGCTGCGGATGCGCTGCTTGTGGTGCCAGGCGTACGGGCCGTTGATCAGCATGTCGAGGTCGTGGTTGGCCTCGATGACGAGGCCGTCCACCTCGCGCAGGCGCTGGGCGAGCGGCTTCTGCACGGTGCCCAAGTCGACCGCGTACGCCACCGTGACGTCCCCTCCATCCGCCTCGGAGGGACCCTGGACGAGGAAGCCGGCCGGTTCCGTGGCGTCGTGGAAGACGCGGATCGGCTCGACGGTCAACGAGCCGATATCGATGCGCTCCCCGATCCGGAAAGCTTCGACGTCGTGAATGCCAAGCGGAAGGCGCTTGAGCTTCTGCCCCGTCCGTCCGCTGGCGTAGATGGGGCATTGCCAATGGGACGCGTAGCGTCGAGCCTCGCCCGCGTGATCGCTGTGCTCGTGGGTGATGAAGAGCGCGTCGATCCGCGACGGGTCGGTGCTCGTGGATTCGAGCCCGGCGATGACGCGCGATCGGGAAATGCCGGCGTCAATTAGGATCTGGGCATCGTCGGCAGCCACGAGGCCGCAATTGCCGCTGGAGCCGCTCGCGAACAGACGGACTTTCAAGTTATCAGTTGGGGGCGCGCCCGCCCGAGGTCGCCAAGCGAGGTCTCGGGCGGGCGCGAATTCGGGATCAGTAGACGAACGGCGCGCCCGGTCCGGGCTCGGGGAAGCCCTCGTCCGGCTTGGGATGGTTCTCCCACCAGTCGCTCCATTCGGTCGAAGGCAGCACCTCGCCCGGCTGGAGCGTGAACGGGCCGTAGCTCTCCGCATAGCCGTTCTGCTCCACGACGACGCTGACCTCAGCGGGGGCGCCCGCGTTCTGGGCGGAGAGGCCGAGCACGTAGGGAGCGTACGGGTAGTGGATCTCGGTCAGCTCGTAGCGTTCCCGCTTGGTTCCCGACTCGCCTCCTGTCGCGTCGTTGCTGAACGTCCCCCATTGGGCTCCGCCCTTGGGGCTGACCCATTGGGCCGCATTCTGGTCGTCGTCCGCCTCGCCAAGCCGCGGCTCGCGCACGAGCAGATCGACGTCGGTGCTTGCGTCCCAGCGAATGTGGACGGTCAGGCTGGTGTTGAACTGGACGTCCGCGCTGGACGCCTCGCCCGAGGTTGCCCGGACCCGGGTCTGGGCCCGGAGACGGTTGGCGGAGCGGTAGTTGTAGAGGCTGGCGTCGCCGCCGGCGACCTCCACGTCGTAGACGCCGGGCTCGATGCCCACGAACGCCGCGTTGCCTTGTGAGTTCGTCTGGGCCAGATACTCAAGCTGGCCGTCCTTGCGCAGCCGGACGTCCGTAAACGGAACGCCGGGGGCTCGATCGGCATCGGTCAGGTTTCCGTCGCCGTCCGTGTCGCGGGGGTTGGCCGTGGTGACCTTCACGTCCACGCGGGAGCCATCGGAGGGGAGCTGGGTGGCGCTCAGGGCTTCGGCCAGGTTGATGCGACCGTGGCCGAACTCGTGATCGAAGCCGGGACGTCCCAGATCGTCGGCCGTCTGCTCCAGGATCGACTGGAGCTGATACGGCGTCGCATTGGGGAATTTCTCCATGAGCAGCGCGACCGCGCCGGCCACCTGGGGCGCCGCCATCGACGTGCCGTTGAAGTACATGTAGCCCGTCGCCTCGCCATCGGGCCGCTTGATCCAAGTCGGCACCGACGAGAGGACGTTCACGCCCGGTGCTGCCACCGAGACCATGAAGCCCTGCGTGGAGAAGTCGGCAATCTCGTCTTGGGCGTTGCTGGCGCTGACCGCCAGAACGCCCGGATGGCCCGTAGGATACGTGATCCAGTCCTGGGAGCTGTTGCCCATGGAGTTGACGAAGACGACGCCGTTGGCGCGGAGGACGTCGACGGCCTCCTTGATGGCGTTGTCGTAGAAGCCGGGGAGACCCTGACCCCAACTGGCGTTGATGACGTCGGCCTCGTCGCCCGAGTTCTCCACGCCGTCGGGGCCGATCAGGCCGGCCCACATGAGACACTCGGCGACGTTGTCGTCCCCGACCCAGCCGCTGCCGTTCGTTTCGCTCGCCCGCTCCGCGTCGAAGACCTTCAGGTCCATCAATTGGGCCTCCGGCGCCACGCCGACGATGCCGGTGCGATTGTCCCCCCGGGCGGCGGCGATGCCGGCGACGTGGGTGCCGTGATCGAACGCTTGCTGGGTCGCGTCGGCGTCGGCCGGGATCTCCGCCCCCGAGCCGCAGTGCATGCCGGGGACGGTCTTGCCCTGAATTTCGGGATGGGTGCCGTCGAAGCCCGTGTCGGAGATGCCGATGACGGTTCCCTGGCCCGTGGCCTGCCTCCACGCGGGTCGAGCGTTCATGGCGTCGAGCGCGTACTGGCCCGAGGTGAGCGGATCGTTGAAGCGCCCCGAGCGCTGTTGCGCCGAGGCGTCCTGAGCGATTGCCTCGGAGGAGTCCAGCGCGGACCGCTCGGGCTCGACGTAGTCGCGGATGTAGTTGGGCTGGGCGTAGCGCAGGCCGTCCGGATTGCGACGGTTGAGCCGCTGCACGGCATCGGCCACGCCGAGCTCCGACGGAAGGGCCACGGTCGCCACGCGGATGCGCTCGACGGTGTCGGTGACCTGAGCGTCTAGATCGCTCACGATGTGGGCGAGCTTGGCCTCGCTCTCGTAGCCGACGAGGATCTCGCCGTCGAACCACTCGCCCGAGTAGGTTGCGCTCGACGAGCCCGCGCCGTTGGAGGACACCAGGCCGGGCAGCGAGACGGAAACGCCACAGCCGGCCATGGCCCCGACCAGCAGGACGAGCAGCCCGGCGGACAGCATCCTTTTCAGAGATCGAATCATGCCAGGGTTTCCTCCTTTTCCGCGTCCCTTTTCACG
>CAZMNF010000016.1:0-39567 GCA_964567595.1 uncultured Thermotogae bacterium
TCCTCGACCAACTCGACGAGCACCCCACTGAGGCTCTTGGGGTGCAGAAACGCCACGCGGTTGCCGCGGAACCCGGTTCGGGGCTTGTCGTCAACCAGATGAACCCCTTGGGCGTCCATCTCCCGGAGGCTGGCCTCAATGTCGGGCACGGCCAAGGCGACGTGATGCATTCCCTCGCCCGCATTGTCGAGGTACTTCTGGATGGAGCCCTCGCCGAGCGGCTGGATGTACTCCAGCTCGACCTCGCCCACGGGCACCATGCTGACCTCCACGTTGAAGTCCTCCACGACGCGCCGGTCATGCTCCTGAAGCCCGAGAATTCGCCACTGTTGCAGCGCTCGATCCAGATCTTGAACCGCGATCCCGATGTGGTGGAGTCTCATCATCTGCGTCCTTTCTCGATTCGGCCGATGGATCGCACACGGGCAGGCGGCTGGCCCGCGCTCCGTCGGATCCGACCGTCGGCCCCTCCTCAGTACGCCACTGGCTCGTGGTAGTCGCCGTGCTCCGCCCGGAGCGCATCGCAAATCTCGCCGACGGTCGCGTAGGCCTGGACCGCCTCGAGAATCAACGGCATGAGGTTCTCGTCGTCCGTCCGAGATGCCCCCTGAAGTCGGGCCAACGCGTCGTCGACGCGAGCTTGATCCCGCGTCTCGCGGAGCTCGTGGAGCCGGTCGACTTGGCGATCGCGCACCGCCGCCGGGACGGTCTGGATGTCGGGCTCAGGTTCCTCGTCGTCGCGATAGCAGTTGACGCCGACGATCGGCCGCTCGCCCGAATCGGCTTCCTGCTGTTTTCGATAAGCGCTCTCGGCAATCTCCTGCTGCACGTGGCCGGCATCGATGGCCGCCGGCATGCCGCCCATGTCGTCGACGCGCGCGATGATGGACTCCGCTTCCGCCTCGAGCTCGTCGGTCAACGATTCGATCGCGTAGGCGCCGCCGAGCGGATCGACGGTATCGCCCGCGCCGGACTCCTCCGCGATGATCTGCTGCGTGCGCAACGCCAACGTCACGGCACGCTCGCTCGGCAGGGCCCAGGCCTCGTCGTAGGAGTTCGTATGCAGCGACTGGGTGCCGCCGAGAACCGCCGACAACGCTTCGAGGGTCGTCCGGATGACGTTGTTGAGCGGCTGCTGAGCGGTCAGCGAGGACCCGGCCGTCTGCGTGTGGAAGCGCAGCCGCCGAGATTTTTCATGCTCGGCACCGAACCGGTCCCCCATCAGTCGGGCCCACAGCCGTCGCGCCGCCCGGAACTTCGCGACTTCCTCCAAAAAATGCCGATCGGCGGAGAAGAAGAACGACAGCTGCGGCGCGAACGCATCAACGCCCATGCCGCGTTCCTGGACAGCGTTGACGTAACTGATGGCGTTGGCGAACGTGAAGCCGAGCTCCTGCGCGGCCGTCGCGCCGGCCTCGCGCAGGTGATAGCCGCTGATGGAGATCGGGTTCCACTTCGGCAGGTGCTCGGCCGCGTACGTGATCAAATCCGTGGCGAGCCGCATGGAGAACTCGGGGGGGAAAATGTAGGTCTTGCGGGCGATGTACTCCTTGAGGATGTCGTTCTGCGTCGTGCCGGCAATCTGCGTGTAGCGAACGCCTTGCGTCTCCCCCACAGCCAGATACATCGCCATGAGAATCGCCGCGGGCGCGTTGATCGTCATCGACGTCGAAATTTTCTGCAGGGGGATCTCGTCGAAGAGGCGTTCCATGTCGGCCAACGACGGCACGGCCACCCCGGCCTTGCCGACTTCCCCTTCGGCCAGCGGGTGGTCGGAGTCGTAGCCCATCTGCGTCGGCAAATCAAACGCCACCGACAGCCCCGTCTGGCCCTGCTCGATCAAGTACCGATAGCGTCGGTTGGTTTCTTCGGCCGTGCCGAAGCCGGCGTACTGGCGCATCGTCCAGGTCCGCCCGCGATACATCGTGGGATAGATCCCGCGCGTGAACGGCGGCTCGCCGGGGAAGCCGAGGTCGCGCTCGGGGTCGAGGTCCTCGACGTGCGAGGGGTCGTAGGAGCGCTCGAGCTCAATCTCGGAGTCCGTCTTGAACGCGCTCTTCCGCTCCGTCCCGTCGGCCTCATTCGCCATCGGCGTCACCTCCATCGGCGGACTCGGGCGGCTGGATGAGGCAGAGCTGCTGGCCGCGCTTGACCTCTTGGCCGACCTCCAAGGCGAGATCGTCGATCACCCCGGGCGCCGGAGCGCGGATCTCGTTCTCCATCTTCATCGCGTCGACGACGACCAGCCCGTCGTCAGCCTCAACCGCCTGACCCTCTTCGACCAGCACCTTGGTGACAATGCCGGGCATAACGGCTTCGACGGGAACGCTCGTGCCCGTCGTTGCCCCTTGCTCATGGAGCCAACGGCGCAGCTCGTGAACGCGAGCCGACTCGGCTTGGGCGTCGAACGTGCGCCCGTTCCAGTGGATCTGCAGCTGGCCATCTCGGCGCCCCATCCAGATCGTTTCGCGACGGCTTCCGATCTCGAGCGTGTACAGGTCGCTGTTCGGATGCGCATGGAGGTCGATGGGCAAACGCTCACCATCGTCCCAGATCGCCCACAGTTGGCCGTCGGCCTCGTCCAGCCCGATCTCGAGCGTTCGGTTCTGGATCTCCACGACCCAGCTCATGGTCTCGACCTCCGGACGGTCGGCTGGTCGCGATGATCGCCGATCGCCTGCAGAAATCGGGCCCGATTGGTGCGGCGCTCCAACGCCGCGGCCGTGGCCAAGCGCCGCAGCTCATCCGTCGACAGCTCGGCCTCGCCCATTTCGTCGATGAAATCCGTCGTGTAGCTGCCATCGCCGAACGAGGCTTCGGCCAACGCCCGCCGATGGAAGCCGACCGTGGTCGTCACGCCGGCGATGAGCGTCTCGGCCAACGCGCCATCCATGCGGCGGATGGCGCGTTCGCGGTCCGGCCCCCATGCGACCAACTTGGCAACCATGGGATCGTAATAGGGAAGGACGTCGTCGCCGCGGGCCACGCCCGCATCCAGCCGCACCCCCGGACCGGCCGGCCATATCAACTCCTCGATCCGCCCCGTGGCGGGAATGAAGCCCATCAAGGGGTCTTCCGCGTAGATGCGACATTCGATGGCCGCGCCGCGCGGGGCGATCTCGGATTGCCGCAGACGCAACGGGTGCCCCGCGGCGATGTCAAGCTGCTCGCCGACGAGGTCGACGCCCGTCGTCGCTTCGGTGATCGGATGCTCAACCTGGATGCGCGTGTTCATCTCCAGAAAGTAATATTGATCTTCGTCGACGTCGTAGATGAACTCCACGGTGCCGGCGCTTCGGTAGTCGCACCCCTCGGCCACGGCAACCGCCGATTCGCCCATCTCCTGGCGGGTGGCCTCGTCCAACAGCGGCGCCGGCGTCTCCTCGATCAGCTTCTGATAGCGCCGTTGCACCGAACACTCGCGTTCGAACAGATGGATCGCGTTGCCGTCGTTGTCGGCCAGCACCTGGACCTCGATATGCTTCGACCGCGGGATAAATTTCTCCAAGTAGACCGACGGATCGCCGAAGCTCTTCTCCACTTCCGAGACAGCCCGCTCGAAAGAATTTTCCAATTGATCCTCGCTGTCGACGCGGCGCATGCCCTTTCCGCCGCCGCCGGCTGCGGCCTTGATGAGCAACGGGTAGCCGATCTCGCGCGCGGCGTCTCGGGCCGTCGCGACGTCGGCGATCGGATCATAGGCACCGGGCACGGTCGGCACGCCCTGGCGCTTGGCCGTCTGGCGGGCCGAGAGCTTGTCCCCCATCCGGCGCATCGACGCGCCCCTCGGGCCGACAAAAACCAGCCCATGGGCTTCGACCTGCTCGGCAAAGTCGGCGTTCTCCGAGAGGAACCCATATCCGGGATGGATCGCGCCACATCCGGTCTCCTGCGCAATCTCAATGATGCGATCGGTGCGCAAGTAGCTCTCTGAGGCCGCCGCCGGGCCGAGCCGATGGGCCTCGTCGGCCAAGCGCGTGTGCAACGCCCAACGGTCCGGGTCGGAATAGACGGCGACGGTTGCGATCCCGCGCTCGCGACAGGCGCGGATAACGCGAACGGCGATCTCGCCGCGGTTGGCGACCAGAACTTTGTTAAGCGCATTCAGTCCAGCCATTGGAGAAACGCTTCCTTCGACAGTTCGGCATCACGCAGGATCGTCTTGAGCAACCCGTGCCCAAGTTCTTCACCTTGATGGCCAGGGACGGTGATCACCCTGACCGTCCTCGTGTTTCAATCGCACTCGATCGATTCGTCAGAAATAACGTATCACGGTGGCTTTCCGAAGCTCAACACGAGCGGTTGCTCGACCGCGTCCGCACGGCGTATAGTCTAGCCGATGAGCGTCCTCAAAAGCCAAATCCGCACGTCGTCGGACGAATTCCGAGCCAACGCCGAGCACCATCGTCAATTGGCCGATCAGCTGCGGGGGCATCTCCACGAGGTCCATCAAGGCGGCTCGGCCAAGGCCCACGCGCGCCACCGCGAACGTGGCAAGCTGACCGCCCGCGAGCGCATCGAACGCCTCCTTGATCCCGACACCCCGTTCCTGGAACTGAGCCCGCTCGCGGCGTTCGAGATGTACGAGGGCGAGGTTCCCGCTGCCGGCATCGTCACCGGCATCGGCGTGGTGTCGAATCGGGAGTGCGTCGTCGTTGCCAACGATGCGACGGTCAAGGGCGGCACGTACTATCCGGAGACGATCAAGAAACACCTCCGCGCTCAAGAAATTGCGCTGCAAAATCGGCTTCCCATCATCTACATGGTGGATTCCGGCGGCGTCTACCTGCCCATGCAGGCCGACGTCTTTCCCGACAAGGAACACTTCGGGCGCATCTTCCATAACCAAGCGATAATGTCGTCGATGGGCATTCCGCAAATTGCCCTCGTCATGGGGATGTGCACGGCCGGCGGCGCGTACGTGCCCGCCATGAGCGACGAGAACGTCATTGTGCGGGGGACGGGGACGATCTATCTCGGCGGGCCCCCCTTGGTGAAGGCCGCCACGGGCGAGGACGTCACGCCCGAAGAGCTCGGCGGCGGCGAGCTCCACTCGCGAACCTCAGGCGTCACGGATCATCTGGCCGAAAACGACGAGCACGCGCTCGCCATCTGTCGCTCCATCGTCGAGCACCTCAACACGCGCAAGCGCGTGGATCTCGACGTTCGGGCCCCCGAGGACCCCAGCTACGATCCCGAGGAAATCTACGGAATTCTGCCGCAGGACCTCAAGGATCCCTACGACGTCCGCGAAATTCTGGCTCGATTGGTGGACGGGAGTCGCTTCCACGAGTTCAAGGCCAACTACGGCCCGACCCTCGTCTGCGGCTTTAGCCATTGGATGGGCTATCCCGTGGGGATCCTCGCCAACAACGGGGTGCTGTTCGCCGAGTCCGCGCAGAAGGGGGCTCACTTCATTGAGCTCTGCTCGCAGCGCGGCATTCCGCTGCTTTTTCTGCAAAACATCACGGGCTTTATGGTCGGCAAGCGCTACGAGGAGGGCGGCATCACCAAGGACGGGGCCAAGATGGTCCAAGCCGTGGCCACGGCCCGCGTCCCCAAGCTGACGGTCGTGATCGGCGCCTCCCACGGCGCGGGCAACTACGCCATGTGCGGGCGCTCCTACGGCCCGCGGTTCATGTTCACGTGGCCGAACTCCCGAATCTCGGTGATGGGCGCCGAACAGGCCGCCCAGGTCATGGTGACGATCCGCCAGCAGAAACTGGACCGCGAAGGCAGGGAACTCACGGACCAAGAAGCCGAGGAGATCGCGCAGCCGTTGCGCGAGAAGTACGAGCACGAGGGCCATCCCTACTACGCCACGGCCCGGCTCTGGGACGACGGCATCGTCGATCCGGCGCAGACTCGGGAAGTGGTCGGGTTGGCGCTGTCGGCCGCGCTCAACGCCCCGACCGAGACGACCCACTGGCCGGTCTTTCGGATGTAGCCGGCAAGCCCTCCATCTCCATGATGGTCAGGGCGTTCGTCGTCGGGCAGGGCCCCTCGCGCAGCGTGTAGTCGAAGTGCATCGCCCCGTCCGCCACGTGCTCGCGGAAGTGCATGTTCCGAATGCGGTTTGATTCGTCCTCGAGCTGGGCCAGCTCCAAGTCGTGCGTGGAGATGACGCCCACGCCGTGCTTGTCGACGAGGTGCTCCACGTAGGCCCGACTGCCGAGGAGCCGCTCGCGGTTGTTCGTCGCGCTGAAGATCTCGTCAATCAGAAAGAAGACGGGATACGGGTGCCCCCGATCGAGCTCGTCGAGCAGCGTCCGCAGTCGTTTGACTTCCGCATAGAAATGGGAAATGCCGTCAGCGATGGAGTCGCTCGGGCGAATGCAGGTGTAGAGCCGCAACGGAATCGTCGATAAGGCAGCGGCACAGACGGGCCCTCCCGCGAAGGCCAATCTCAAATTGATCCCGATCGTCCGTAGGAACGTGCTCTTGCCCGCCATGTTGGACCCGGTGACGATCGTGATCGAGCCCAGCCCGTCCGTGGCGAAGTCGTTACTCACGCGGTGGTCGCGCGGGATCAGCGGATGGCCGAGCGCGCTCGCCTCGAACGGCACCCGGTTATCGTCGGATGGGGACCGGAATTGGGGGAACGCGTAGTCGGGATGGAGATCGGCAAAGTTGGCCAGCCCGATCAACGCCTCCAGATCGAACCAGCGCTCCAGCCAGAGGGACAGCTCCTCGGCGAGCGACGACTTCAACGACCGTAGCCGATGCGCGAAATACAGATCCCAGGGAACCAAGAGATTGAGCGGCAGCCAGAGCGGGTGGCGCTGCATGCTTGCCGCGCCCGCAACCCGGCTCACTCGGGCCAGTTCGGCAGACGGCTGCCGATGGGGATCGCGGAACGGCAGGCAGTGCCGGCCCAACTCGGGACAGTCGGCATAGCTGACCGTTTCGAGCTCGCGGAAGATCGACCGCAGTCGGCCAAGCAGGCGCTCCAGCGTCGATGCCTCGGCGAACAACGTCCCGACGTGTCGGGCCTGGCGATAGTACAGCACCACGTAGGAAACCAGCGATCCCAACCACAGCGGGGGCAAGGCGCCCAAGAGCCATCCCCCAACGAGCCCGACGTTCAGCAGCGCCAGACCGCCCAGCACGGCCAGCATGGGGCGCAGCCCATCCTCCGTGTGGTCGGCTTCCAGCCAGTCGACCACGCGCGGAGCGCCGTGGCGGGTCGCCTGGGTCGCCACGTCGCGTCGCGCGGCGAAGCAGAGCTTATCGCGAAAGCGGGAGCGCGGCACGAGCTCGCGCACGATGCTCTGGCGGCGCCGCATCTGCTCAGGATCCAGCTCGGTCTCTAGCAGCCAGTCACGGAGCCGCTCGCTGCCGCCGTCCGTGACCGCCACGTCGAGCAGCTGGTGGAGCGATCCCTCCCCCACCAGGTGCAGATCGGCAAACGGATGACGCTCGTCCGCCGCCTCCGAGCGCGGCTCGGGCAGCTCGTCCCAGTGCTGGGCCTGGCGCGCCAGGTGCGTGCGCTTGATGGCCCGCCAGTGCTCGGCGCGCGCGATCGCGCGCTGGACCCGCCCGTGGATGAGCACGCTGCCGATGAACCCGACGGCCGAGAGCAGGATCGCGCCGTTCAACACCCACGTGGCCTCCGCGACGAACGAGGCCAACAGCCCAATCGCAACAGCGCTCGCGAACCCGACTCGAGCGCGCGTCCAGCGCGTGCTCTGTCGTGCCAAGCCGTCGAGGCGGCGGTTGAGCCGCTCGACGTAGCGGGTCAGATGAGAACCGCGGTCGCGGGCCTCCGGGGCGGGCTCGGGCGCCATGGAGCGCTACTTCCAGACCTGCCAGAACGGGCGACTGGTGAGCTCGGCCGTCAGGTCCGTGCCATCGAAGCGGACGTTCAGGTCCATCATGTGCTGCCGGCCGTCGTCCCGCTCGACGCGCAGGGCCAAATGGGCTTCGCCCTGGAAGCCGCCGTCGCCGATCTGAAAGTCGACGTTGGCCGAGGTCGGCTCGACCAGCGTGATCACCGCGTCGGGGTTCTCGCTCTCGCTGACAACCCGGATCTGTCGATCATCCAGGGCAATCTCGAGGCCCTCCACCAGGTCACCCGGCAGGTTGCCCTCGCCCTCGACGGCCACCGTCTCCACGCCCTGCAGCGGCTGCGGGGCCGGCCACAAGAACACGATCGCGCCCGTGAGCGCCAGCACCCCCAGCGCCATCAATAGCGTCCGTTTCACGTTCGTCACTCCTTCCATGGCAATGGCTCCAGTATAGCAAGCGAAGGGCGGGTATGAATCCGGGGAGCCAAGCTTCGGTGGAACGTGTCCATGGAAACGTCCATGGATGGGAGATCTGAAGGATAGGGGAGGGCCCGGCCTGGGAACCGTGCACCTCAACCCCTCACCCCGCGCTCGCCGCCGGAGGTCGTAGCAGCGGCAAGATGGCGTGCGATGGCCGGGCCCCCCAGTCGACCCTAGCAGGCCCGCGTTAACACAGCGTTAACAACCGGGAATCCCCTTGAATTGCGGGCAAAATACTGGAGCTACGTATCGGCTAAGGGGCCGACGCCGATGCGCGCTCGGATGTCGTGGACGGTCTGCCGAGCGACGGCGCTGGCGCGCTCGGCGCCCAGCTTGAGGACGTCCTTGGCGTCGCCCTCGGAGAGCTGTTGACGGCGCTCGCGCACGGGGCGGAGCGTCTCCATGAGGTGCTCAAACAGCGTCTCTTTCAGGTCAGCGTACTTGAGGGTGCCGCTGTCGTAATCGCCGTGGAGGCGGTCGTAGACGTCCGACGGCGCGGTCAGTCGCAGCAGTCGGAACAGGTTCTCCACGCCCGGGCTCATTTCCTCCCCCTGCGGGCCGACGTCGGTGACGGCGGACTTGACCTTCTGATGGATGCTGTCCTCGGCTTCCATCAAGCCAATGACGTGTTTGTCGCCGTAGCTCTTGCTCATCTTCTTGTCGGGATCGGCCAAGGAGCGGATCCGGGGCGCCTCGCTCAGCCACCACTCCGGCTCGGCGAAATAGTCGCCGAGATAGCTGTTGAAGCGTCGCGCGATGCGCCGGGTCAGCTCGACGTGCTGGACCTGATCCTCGCCCACGGGGACGGCCTCGGCGTGATACATGAGGATGTCGGCGGCCTGGAGGACGGGGTAGTCAAAAAGCCCGGCGCTGACGAACGCCTCGTTCTCCTCCGCCTCGTCGCGGACCTCCTTGAACTGGGTCATGCGGGTCAGGTCGCCGTAGCTGGCGAACGCGTTGAGCGCCCAGCACAGCTCCATGTGTTCGGGGACGTGCGATTGGGCGAACAGCACCACCCGCTCCGGATCGAGGCCACAAGCCAAGAGATCGAGCACCATGTCGATGGTGTCCTGACGGAGCTCGTCGGGGGCCCAGTCCACAGTGATGGCATGGTAGTCGGCAATGAAAAAGTAGCACTCGTAGCGCTCGTCCTCTTGGAGCTGGACCCACGGCCGATTGGCCCCGAAGTAGTTGCCGATATGGGGACGACCCGTGGGCTTCTGTCCGGACACAATGCGCGTTTGGGCCATCAAACTGCCTCCTCGTTCGGAACGGGAACGCCCGAAGCGTAGCACGGCCGCGCACGGCCCGCAAGCCCTGCAGTTGCGACGGGGCGTGACGGCCAGCTATCATTGCTCAACGATGTCTATTTGCCGTTCGTGCGATCATCGCTCTCCCATGGGGCCGTCGCCATGAGCGCCGCCTCCCCCGACGACCTGCTCATCCGCGAGGTCACAGCGATCACGCTCGGCGACCCGCCGGTTCGGGAGGGCGTCTCGATCGCCGTGCGCGACGGCCAGATCGCCACGATCGCCGACGAGGCGCCGCCGTCGAGCGGCTTTGAGCGCATCATCGACGGCCGCAACAAGCTTGCGACGCCCGGCCTGATCAACGCCCACACGCACCTCGCGATGGTGCTGATGCGCGGCTACGCCGACGACCTGCCCTTGATGCGCTGGCTCGAGGAGGCGATCTGGCCGCTCGAAGCCGAGCTGACCGAGGCGGACGTTTACTGGGGCACGCTCCATGCCATGGCCGAGCTGATCCGCTCGGGCACGACGTGTATCGCCGACATGTACCTCCACATGGACCAAGTCGCGCGCGCAGCCGACCAGAGCGGGCTCCGGGCACTGCTGGCGTATGGGATGATCGCCCCGAACGGCGGCCAGAAGGCTCGTGACGAGATCGCGGCGACGCGCGACTTCCTGAGCGAGCATCACGACACCGCGAATGGGCGCGTCCGCGCCGCGATTGCGCCGCACGCGCCCTACACCTGCGATCCCGCCGTTTGGGAGGGCGCCGTCGACCTGGCCCAGGCGTACGACACGCTGGTTCACACCCACCTGGCGGAGACGCGCGGCGAGGTCGAGGCCGCGCGCGAAGCCTGGGGCCAGACGCCCATCGAGCGCGTGGCCGATCTCGGCGTCCTCGAGGTTCCCGTGCTTGCCGCGCACTGCGTGCACCTCGACGAGGGCGATTTCGATCTGTTGGCCGAGCACGACGTGCAAGTCGCCCACAATCCGACGAGCAACCTGAAGCTGGCATCGGGCTTTGCGCCCGTCCAACAACAGCTCGATCGAGGCATCAACGTCGCCGTGGCGACCGACGGGGCTTCGTCCAACAACAACCTCGATCTCCTCGAGGAGATCCGGTTGGCATCGTACTGTCAGAAAGCTATACTGGAAGATGCCACCGCGCTCCCGGCGTTGGAGGCGTTCCGACTCGGAACGGAGCGCGGCGCGCGCGCGTTAAAATGGGACGAGATCGGCACACTTCAACCGAACACACCGGCGGACATCGTCCTGTGGGACATGGACAGGCCGCACTGGGTCCCGAACTACGACCCGGTCTCCAACCTCGTCTACTCGGCCCACTCGTCGGATGTGGCATCCGTGATCGTCAACGGCAAGCCGATTATGGAGGACCGCGAGATCATGACGTTTGACGAGACCCAAGCTCGAGCCCACGTACGCGCATACCAGGAGAAACACAGGAGGAGATAGGATATGGCTGTCCTCAGCCCCGAAGAAAAGAGCAACGTCATTGCCGAATACCAACGGGATTCCAGTGATACCGGATCCCCGGAAGTCCAGATTGCCGTTTTGACCCACGAAATTCGCGAACTCACCGAGCATCTCAAGGTCCACAAGCACGACTTCCATTCCCAGCGCGGCCTGATGAAGAAGGTCGGCCGCCGCAAGAGCTTGATGAAGTATCTCCTGCGCGAGGACCCGGATACATACCGACAGTTGATTGATCGACTCCAGATCCGCGGCTAAGTCCATGCCAGTGTCCAGATGCCTTCCGATGCATCGGTGCCGTCCATTCGTATCTGTATAGAGAAGTGAGGGAATACACATGGGAGATTTTTCCATTGTTCAGCTCGTGAAAGACGATTTTACGCTCGAGTCCGGTCGCATGGCCCGACAGTCCGATGGGGCCGTCGTCGTCAACTTCGGCGACACCCGCGTGCTCGCCACCGCCAACCGCGATCCGCTGGACGAGCCGCTGCCGTTCTTTCCGCTGACCGTCGACTACGAGGAGAAGTTCTACGCGGGAGGCAAAATTCCCGGCGGCTTCTTCAAGCGCGAGGGCAAGCCCTCGGAGGAGGCCGTCCTGAACGCTCGCATGATCGATCGGCCCATTCGGCCGCTCTTTCCCGAGGGCTACCAGGAGCGCGTCCACGTCGTGCTGACCGTCCTGTCCGCCGATCGGGACTACTCCCCGAAGGTGGCGGCGATGCTCGGGGCATCCGCCGCGCTGACGATCAGCTCGATCCCCTTTGAGGGCCCCATCGCTGGGGTGCGCATGGGCCTCGTCGAGGACGAGCTCGTCGTCAACCCGACGTACGAGCAACTCGAAGCCAGCGCCATGGACATCGTCATCGCCGGCACGGAGGCGACCGTGACGATGGTCGAGGGCGAGATGGACGAGGTGCCGGAGTCCAAAGTCGTAGAAGCGGTCCAGATGGGCCACAAGGAGATCCAGCGCCTCGTGGGCTTCCAGCAGGAGTTCGCCCAGAAGGCCGGCCCCACGACCAAGATCGCGGTCCCCGAGGCGGACCCGACGCTGGAGGCACTGAAGGGCGAACTCGAGCAGGCCCTCGGATCGTCCTTGGAGCGGTTGTGGGAGCCGATGCCCAAGATCGAGCGCGAGGACCTGGCCGACGAGATCCGCGACGAGGCGATCGAGCGGTTGGTTGCCCAGAAAGCCGAGGCCCAAGGGCTCTCCGAAGGCGAGCAATCCGAGCTGCGGGACACGCTGAAGGGCCTGTTCGACGACGTGCTCAAAAAGCACGTCCGGCTGGAGTCGCTCAGGCGCGGCACGCGCATGGACGGGCGCAAGCCGGACGACGTCCGCTCCGTGAGCGTGGAAGCCGGGATCCTGCCGCGCGTCCACGGCTCGTCGCTGTTCACCCGGGGCGAGACCCAGAGCATCGGCACGTGCACGCTCGGCACCACGCGCCAGGACGAGCAGATCGTCGATCTCATGATGGAAGAGGGCCGCAAGCGCTTCATGCTCCACTACAACTTTCCGCCGTACTGCGTGGGCGAAGCTGGGCGCCTTGGCCCGCCCAAGCGCCGCGAGATCGGCCACGGCAACCTGGCCGAGACCGCCATCCAGCCGATGCTGCCCGACGAAGAGGCGTTCCCCTACAGCATCCGGCTCGTCTCCGAGATCACCGAGTCGAACGGCTCCAGCTCCATGGCCTCAGTCTGCAGCGGCACGTTGGCCCTCATGGACGCCGGCGTCCCCATCAAAAAGCCGGTGGCCGGCATCGCCATGGGCCTGATCGAGGAGGACGGCGATGCGGCCATATTGACCGACATCGCCGGGTTTGAGGACGCCTTCGGCGACATGGACTTCAAGGTCGCCGGGACGCGCGACGGCATCACGGCGTTCCAGCTCGACGTCAAGGTGAGCGGCATCTCCGGCGATCTCATGTCGCGGGCGATGGAGCAGGCCAAGGCGGCACGGTTGCAGATCCTCGACCGCATGACCGAGACGCTGCCCGCACCGCGGGCGGAGCTGTCAAAGTACGCGCCCGTCATCGAAATCATCGAGATCGACCCGGAAAAGATCGGGCTCGTCATCGGCCCCGGCGGCAAGACGATCCGCAACATCATTGAAGAGACCGAAGCCGAGGTCGACATCGAGGACGACGGCAGCGTCAAGATCTCCGGCCCGGGCCGGGACGCCGTCGAGGCCGCCAAGAAGCACATCTACGACCTGACGGAGGACCCGGAGGTCGGCGACCGGTTTGCGGGCACGGTCAAGCGCATCGAGAAGTTCGGCGCGTTCGTGGAGATCAAGCCCGGCGTCCAAGGGCTCGTCCACGTCTCCGACCTCTCCGACGAGTACGTGAACAACGTTCGGGATGTCGTCGACATCGGCGACGAGATGGAGGTCGAGGTGAGCGAGATCGACGCCATGGGGCGCTTCAACCTGAAGCCCGCCTCCACCGGGACAACGAGCAGCGCCGGCGGCGACGGCCGCGAGGAGGCCAAGCCGAAGCGCGAGCCGATCCAAGAGGGCCATCGCTACGAGGGCATCGTCGACGGCATCGCCGATTACGGCGCCTTCGTCAAGTTCGAGGACGTCTCCGGCCTGATCCACATCTCCAACTTGGCCGAAGGCCACGTCGACAACGTCGAAGACGTCGTCCAAGTCGGCGATCGCGTCACCATCGAAGTCGCCCGCATCGACGACAAGGGACGCTACTCCCTCAAGCTGATCAAGGTGCTCGACGGCAGCGACGGGGCGTCCCCGAACGGCGAGTCCGCCTCAACCACTCGCGAGGGCTCCGGCCGGAATCGCGAGTGAGCATGAGTCTCTCTAATCCTCGCTCGATGGAGACGCTGTATCCGGGCTGCTACCGGACGACGCTCGGCAACGGATTGACGGTGCTGGTGGAGCCGCGCCCGGACCGCCCCCTGTCCATGGGCGTCTGGGCGCGGCTCGGCAGCCGCGACGAGGCGGACGCCCAAGCCGGCATCACCCACTTCCTGGAGCACATGGTCTTCAAGGGGACCGAGTCCCGCTCGGCGTTCCAGATCTCGGAGGAGATCGACGCCATCGGCGGGGCCATCAACGCCATGACCTCGCGGGAGTACACGGCCTACCACGTCGACGTGCTCCCCCAGCACCTGGAGCGCGCCATGGACATTCTGAGCGATCTGGTGCGCCGCCCCCGCTTCCATCCCGATCACGTGACCCGCGAGAAGGGCGTCATCCTCGAAGAGATCCGCATGCAGGAGGACACGCCCTCGGATGTCGCCTTCGAGCGCTTTGACCAGCAGCTCTGGGCCGATCAACACCCCCTGACGCGGCCCATTTCCGGCTTTGTCGAGACGGTCAACGGCCTCCGACGCGAGGATCTCCTGGAGCAGTTCGGCCTCTACGACACGGCCCAGCTCTTCCTCGTCGCCGTGGGCGACGTCGATACCGACGAGCTCATGCGGACCGCGGAGGCCAAGTTCGGGCCCATCGACCAAGCCGACCAAGCGCCCACATCGCGCCACGCCCCGAGCGTCCAAGGCGGCTTCCACCTCGAGGACCGCGACGTGCAACAGGCCCACCTCTGCCTCGGCACGGCCAGCCTCGCCCGCGACGACGACCGGCGCTACGGGCTCGAGCTCATGAACACGATCCTCGGCGGCGGGATGAGCTCGAGGCTGTTCAAGCGCGTCCGCGAGGAGCTTGGGCTGGCGTACGCCGTCTTCAGCGCGTCCAGCCCCTACAGCGACAGCGGCGCGTTCAACATCTACGTCGGCACCGAGCCGGGCAATGCGCCGCAGGCGCTCGAGGTCTGCTTCGAGGAGGTCGAACGGATCCAGGCCGAGCCCGTGTCCGAGGACGCGCTCCGCTTAGCCAAGGAGAAGCTCAAGGGCAACCTCGTGCTGGGACTGGACAGCAGCCAGGCCCGCATGGCGCGCTTGGGGCTCGCCGAGATCCACGGCACGCACCGCTCGGTCGACGACATCATCCAGCGCGTCGAGGACGTCACCGTCGACGACGTCCAGACGATCGCGCGGACGCTCTTCGAGCAGCCCTGGACGCTGAGCGTCGTTGGGCCTGGGGAGGAATTGGCGGGGTTAGAGAAAACCATGGCGGCGTCTTCCGTCTAGCAACGTAACGGGGCACAGCTCTCGTGCCTACGCTGCCCATCTAGACGCCTAGGTCTCGTATGCGGCGTACCGTGCCGCCGAGCTCGCGGAATCCGTCACACGTTGCGGGATCCACGGTGAAGACGATCACCTGCCACCCTTCCTCAAGGAAGGATTCCAGCAACCCGATGGCTCTCCGTTTGCGCTCCGGGGCGTAGGTCAGGAAAGGATCGTCTAAGATCATAAAGCCGGGCGTCTCGCCGAACAGTCGGCCGAGGAGGCTCAAGCGACACGCGAAGTAGAGATGCGTCAAGGCCCCGCTGCTCAGGGCGTGCTCTCCGATCACTTGCCCGTTATGCGCCACTTCGAACGTCAAGGTCTCCTCGTTGAAGCGAACATCCTGATCCTCGCCCATGGCTTCGCGGTAGAGCCGGTTGAGATCGCCGTCCTCCAGTAGGCGCTTGATCTGCGTCTGATAATCCCGCTGGACCCGATCCAGCAAGCCGCAGGCCAATGCCGCCGCCAGGCGATCCCGGATGCCGTCCGCAAGTTCCGCCTTCCACTGGCGGCGCGTCTCGAAGAGCTTCTCGGGCTCGTCAATCCCGACCCCGAGCTCGGCGAACGTCCGATGAATGCCGTGGCGTTCGTTCTGGAGTCCTTCGAGTTCTTGATTGAGCCGTTTCAGCTCGCCCTGAATTTCACTTTCCTCCCTGTCTAGCGCGGCGAGCTCAGCATCGGGATCGTCGATCGCCGATAAGTCGTCTGGGACCTCCAATTCCGCCATTCGCCGCTCAACCTTCGTGGCCTCTGTGTCCAGATCCAAGTCCTCGTCCGAGAGATCCAGCGCCTGCGACAGCCGAATGCGGAGACGGGAAAGCTCGGATTCCATTTCGCGGCGCTCCGCAAGCCGAGATTGCAACGTTTCGAAATCCGGGCATCCGGTCTTCTGGCGCAGCTCCTCCTCTCGTTCCTCGAGATCGCCAACGCGACGTTGCCAGAACTCCGTTGGATCCTGTTCAGGCTCACCGTCCGGCAGCATGGCATCCAACTGCCCCTGTTTGACATCATGCTTTGTTTTGAGCTCGTTGATGGATGTTTGTAGCTGTGTGACAGGATCCTCACCATCCGGATACATCAACTCGCCAACGTCCGAATTGAGAAGCTCGCGCGCTCGTTCGAGCGCATGAGCAACCGCGATCGACGCGTTCAGCCCCTCGCTCAGCAGGTCCGCCAACTGTTGGGCCACCTTCTCGAAACTCCGTCTGGTCTGAGGAACCCGCGCGATGAGGCCTGCGCCGGTGCCGAGCAGCAGTGCTCCCGGCACGATGCCGACCCAAGGGCTGAATCCCTCCAGGAGCAAGCCAGCCACGACAAGCCCCACACCGACAGCGCCCAAGCCGATCCCCAGTCGAGACGATCGTTTCGCCGTGTGGAACGCGTCCCTCCGACGTTCGAGCTGCTGAACGAGGGGCCGAAGACGGTTCTCCCTCCAGTCTCGCCACTGAGCGCGATGGCGCTCTCGCTCCTCGTGAGCTTCGTTGAGCTGGTTATTCAGTTCCTGAAGTTTACCATCGAGTTCTTGAATTTCCTCAGATAAAGATTCACATTGCTCGAGGTTCGTGCGTGCCTTGGCAACCTCCTGGTTCACGGAGTTCCACTCCGTTTCGAACTCAGTTGTGATCCGAAATCCAAACTCGTCGGCAATCCGACGGCGCAACGGCAAAGCCTGGTCAATCAGCCCCTTGGCTCGCTCCAACCTGCGTCGTCTCTGCAGGATTTCCAAGCCTTGCCGGCGCTCCTGGAGCGTCCGCTGTTTGGCCTCAAGGTCGGCTTTTGCGGATTCTGTTTCCTGCTTTTCCTGGTTGAGCCTCAGGAGCCGGTGGACGATTTCCTCTGCGTCCTGCGCCCGTTCGATCTGAGGTACCAATTCCTGGACATATCGATCGCGAACCTTCTGGTTGCCTTGATTGGACCACTGGAAGGTGCCCGTGACGGATGCCTCGTTTTGAATAAGCTTCTTCACCCGCTCGACGCGGTCCGCTTCCAGCCCGGAAAGCAGGCCACTGAGAAGCTGCCACATCTCGTCGCGCTTGCGACCGCCCCCGTGGATCGCGATCTCGCCCGCCCGCACACACAGCAAGCGATGCAGCTCCGGCATGTTCCACCCGAGCAGCTCGCTGAACCGCGCGCTCGGATTCTCCGATCCAAACTGGTGCGTTTCCCCTTGCTGCTCGACGGCGATGGTCGCCTCGGGATAGTCGGCGTAACGGCCTTCGCCCTCGAACAGCCTCTTGTTGCCCTCCTTGAAGAGGTAATGGATGAGCACGTCGACGAGCGTGGTCTTGCCCTGTTGATTGTCGTCGTAGACCACCTCGCAGTCGGCGAGCGACCAATCCAGAGCGGGCAGAGGCCCGAGCGAGCTGGTCCGAATCTGGGCGATCCTCATCTCATGAGCTCCTCGTAGAGCGCCTGCAGCAGGAGACGCTTCGCGCGGCTCCGAACGCTCTCCGGCTCGTCGCGCAGCGTCGTCTCCATCCACTCGCGAACCAGGGAGGGGTCTTGCGTCAGGCGAACTTCCGCCAGCAGCCGCTCGTCGAGCTCGATACCGTCCAGCTCGGCGAGGGTTCGCTCGACCAACGGATGGTCGAACTCCGTCGCTTGCGCAAGCTCCGCATCGTCGACCTCCAGTCGGAGCAGCTGGCCTTCGAACTCAGCCAAAGCATCGCGAATCCGGCGGCTCAGTTTCTCGAGCGGCTGGCGAGAGTATCCCCGGATCGTCAGGTGGAGCACGCAGCCCGCCTCCGTCGCATCGGCGACGAGCTGGCGCAGCTCCTCGAGGTTGCCGTCTTCATCGAGCGGCAGCCAATCGTACGTTCGCGAGGCATGGAACCACCCGGGGGGAGACTCAACCGGAAGCGCGGCAATATCGACGCCGTGCTGAGAGACCGTGAGCTCCAAGATATGCCGAGGCCCTTCTTCCCGCCGGCTGTTGGGGATCGGGGAGCCGACGTAGGTAACCGGCGGCTCGCCGCCCAAGGGTTGCTGGCGGTGCCAGTGACCGAGCAGGACGTGATCCACGGGCACTCCCTGGAGGTCCGACTCGTAGAGCAGGCACTCGTTCGCCTCGCCATGCTCCGCGATCGCCTCGACGACATGCGGATGCTGAGGGCTCAGGTACGCGGCATGGCCCACGAGAATGTGGGCGCGGCGTTCGTCCAAGGCCAACCTTTCCTGGAAATCGGCGAGGGCCGTGCCCCGCTGGTACGGCAGTCCGTGGATCCGGACGTCGAGATCCGTATCTGCCTCTGAAAGGTCAACGTACGCATTCGGATCGAGCGCGCGGACGGGCCAGCTCCACCCGAGGTTGGGAAGGCCGGGGTCGTGGTTGCCCGCGATCATCACGACCGGCACGTCTTGGGGAAGCTGCTCGGTCGTCAGGCGCTTCACGTCACCGGCCAGCCGAGAGGCATCGCCATCGCTGTCGAACAGGTCGCCAGCAAGCAGCAACCCGTCCGCTTGGCGATCCACGACCTGCTGCAGAATCCACTCCCAGACGTCCAGTCGCTCGGGCTCGCTTGCCTTCAAATGGAGATCGGCGGTCGCAATCAGCCTCATCCGGCGCGTCCCCCTTTGAACCCATTTGCGTCGACGATCCTCGTCGCGGGCTACACGAATCGGCACCCGGCATCAAGGCCGGCGAATCGTCTCATTCGACGGCCACAACCTCGCCGACCGCAAAGAAGTACAGATACGCCTCCTTCACCGGCTCATCCATCGCCGCTTCGACGGCGCGCGCGTACAGCTGCATCGGGATCCGATAGCGCTCGGCTCGCTCTTCCGAGCTCTCGCCCCACAGCCGATCCGACTTGTAGTCGACCAGCACCCAGCCGTCGCGGTCCTCCTTGAAGAGACAGTCGGCCATGCCCTGCACCACGACTCCCTCGTCATCGGCCCCCGGCTCCGACGCGATCCCCGGCTCCACCTCCGCCGCCGGCAGGCGCATGGTGAACAGCGCCTCCCGCTGCACCGTCTCGGCTCGCTGGAGCCGCCGGCCCAAGTCCGACCGGAAGAACGCCGCGATCTCCTCAACGCGGACCAGCTCGGCTTCTTCCTCCGTCAACAAGTCTTGGGCAACCAGCCGCCCGATCTCCCGACCGACGACGTCGGGGTCGTGGCCGGACGCGACGTCGACGTGCTGCATCACTCGGTGCATGGCCGTGCCGCGCAGCGCCCCCCGGCGCGAGTCCTCGGCGTCCTGCGGCTGCACGAAGCGCGGTTGTCGCTGGAGCCGTTCGCGCAGCTCGCTCGGCTGAGGGGCCTGGGCTCTGTCCGGATCCAGCATCGCGCGCAGCTCGGTGACCGAGCGCTTCGCCACGAGGCCGACCAGCGCCTGGTGGGGATAGCGCCAGAGCAGCCGCCGCGCCGCATCGTCAATCACGCCGGAGTCCCCGTCAACTCCCAACGGCTCGGCGGCACCGACCCGTTCCCAGTCAACCTCCGCCCATGGTTCGGGCTCGCTCGTGGGCACGAGCGCCGCCAGCGCCTCGGCCTGCCACACCCGCACGCTCCAGCGCGAGGGATCGCCCATCGTGATCCCGACGTTCGACGCCTCGGCGTCCTCGGTCGTGGCCAGCGCCCGCAACGCCTCGGCGTCGGGGTGGCGCATAAGCGCCGGGCCGAGCCAGTCCAGGGCGCTGTTGGCCCCCGTCAAGGCGGTCTCGGGCAACTCGAGCTCGCCCTCGTCGGCCGCCAGTTGCCAGCGACGAGCCTGGCTCGGCAATCCCGCGGCCGAGCCCAGCAGCACCAGCCGCTCGCGCGCTCGCGTCAGCGCGACGTAGAGGATGCGCAGCTCCTCGGCCAGGTTGGCCAATCGGGATTGCTCGCGGACAGCGTGGTGGGCCATCGAGGGGTACTTGACGCGCAGCTCCATGTCGACGTGCTTCGGCCCCAGGCCCAGCGCCCGATCGATCAATAGATCGCCGCCCTCGGTCTGGAACTGCGTTCCCAACCCCGCCACAACGACGATCGGGTACTCCAGGCCCTTCGCCTGGTGGATCGACATGAGCCGGACGACGTCCTCGTCCTCGCCCAGCGTGGACGGCGTCGACAGGTCCTCGCCGCGCTCGCGCAGTCGCTTCACGTAGCGCAGGAAGCGGAACAGCCCCTGCCGCACGAAGCGATCGAAGTCCCGAGCCCGGTCCTTGAGCGCAAGCAAGTTCGCTCGCCGCTGCGAGCCGCCCGGCATGGCAGCCATGTAGCCGACCAGACTCGTCTCGCGATAGATCCGATCGATCAAGCGCCCGAGCCGCTCGCGGCGCGCCCCCGTGCGCCAATCCGCCAGGCGATCCAGGAACGCGCTCAAGGGGGCTCGTAGCTCGTCGGGGCCTTCGCGGGCCGCGACGACCACGGCCCGATGGAACGGCTCGTCGGGGCAGCGGGCGCGAATCGTGGCCAGGTCCTCGGCGCTCAACCCGACGATGGAACTGCGCAGCACCGTCGCCATGGGAATGTCCTGCTGCGGGTTGTCGATCAGCTCCAACAGCGCCAGGACGATCTCCACCTCGAGGCTCTCGAAGTAGCCGCCGGCCGTGGGCGCGTAAACGGGAACGCCGAGATCCTCCAACGTCTGCTGGACGACGTGCGCCCGATTCCGCGTTGCCCGCATCAGCACCGCCACGTCGCGGTAGCGCGCCTCCCGGTATAGCTCGGCGTCGTCGTCCCATATCCGGAGCGGCCCCCGCTCGCCGTCGCCCTCCACGAGCGCGCGGATCCGCTGGCCCAACACGCTCGCCTCGCGCTCCAGGGCGCTGAACTCGGCCCAGGCCGAGTCGTCGCCCGCCGTTTGGGGCGCCGACTTCTCCACGAAATGGACCTCCGCATCCGGGTCGCCGCCAGGCTCGGCTTCTGCCTCGGGGCGCCCGGGCACGAGCTCGGCCCGGTCGCGATAGCGGAGCCCGCCGAGCTGATCGGTCATGAGCTGGCGGAAGACGAAGTTGACCGCGTGCAAGATGCCGGGTCGGCTGCGAAAGTTTTCCAATAGCTCCACCCGAAGACGCCCGTCATCTCGGCCGTGATCGGCCGCGTCCCCCACTGAACTGCTTTCACGGTAGCGCTGCAGGAACAGCCCCGGCTCGGCCAGTCGGAAGCGGTAGATGCTCTGCTTGACGTCGCCGACCATGAAGAGATTCGCGAGGCCCGAGGTGTCCTCGGGCGAGCGCGACACCAGTTGGACGATGGCGTCCTGGAGCCCGTTGATGTCTTGATACTCGTCGACCAGGACTTCGGCGAACTCCGCGCGCAGCTCCCGCGCGATGTCCGAGGGGACGAGCTTATCGGGCGCCGCGCTCGAATCCACCAAGAGCCGGAACGCGTGCCGCTCCATATCGCGAAAGTCGATGACGCCCAAGTTGCGCTTCTCGGTCGCGAGGGCCGCGTCATAGCGCTTGACGAGTTCGACAAGCGCGGCCATCGCCGGGTGCATCTCCTCCAGCTCGCGCAGGACCCCGTCCTCGTCCCGATCGAAGATCCGGGCGTGGAGCTTGCGGCAGTCGTCCTTCGCCTCGTCGCGGGCCTTCTTGATGCGGTCCCTGACGTCGCCCGGCAGATCCCCCGTGGAGGGCAGCCGCGCCCACGTGATTCCGTCCAGGATCGCCCGGAGATCCGCCCAATCCGCCGTCGGAACGGCCCGGCTCGCCTCGCTCAGTTGCTCGCGCTCGCCGCGCAGGAAGCTCGCCAGCTCCGCGTCGCCCGCGTCCTCCGCGGCCTGCTGCGCCGACGCCAGATGACGGCCGGCGCCGTCAAGCGTGCGCTGGGCCAGCTCGCGCAGGGGGACGAACCAGGGCGTCTCGGCCACGGCATCGGGCGCGTCAAAGGGGGCCGCGAGCGCGTCGAGCCACTGTTCGGGCCAGGGATGCCCGTACGCCAGCGCGTGGAGGTCGAGCACTAAGTCGCGCACGCCCTCGTCGCCACGGCCGCCGTAGCGATCCACGAGCGTGAGGAACCCCTCGTGGCCCTCCTCGTGGAGCCGTTCAAAGAGCGCGTCGGTGACCTCGTGCGCCATGAGATTCGCCTCGTGCGCGGAGAGCACCCGCACGGCCGGGTCGAGGTCCAGCCGATAGAAGTACTGCCGAATGAGGCGCAGACAGAACGAGTGCAGCGTCGAGATCTGGCTCCGCCCCAACAGCGCCAACTGCTGCCGCGGGCGCGGATTGGAGGGATCCTCAGCCGATTCGGCTTCCAGGAAGCGCCCGATCCGCTCGCGCATCTCCGCCGCTGCCGCTTCCGTGAACGTCACCACCAGCAGCCGATCGACGTCGACGGGCTCGTCGGGGTCGAGGACCCGCTGCCGGATACGCTCCACCAGGACCGAGGTCTTGCCCGTTCCCGCCCCGGCGCTTACCAACAGGCGCCGGCCGCGGCGCTCGATCGCGGCCCGTTGAGCCGCCGTCCAGCGTTGGCTCTCCGTCGTCGCCATCAGTCCTCCCCCTCGCTTGGGGTACCCCCGGCTGGCCCATCGTCGCGGGCGCGCAGCGTCTCCAGCACCGACGGGTTCTTCATCGTGTCCAGCTCGCGATAGCGGTTGCCCGGCAGCCGCGGCTCGAACTGGCAGACCGCCCGATAGTCGCAGTGCTCGCAGGGCGTGCGCTCCCGATGCCGAACGGGCTGGGGGGCGATAACGCCCCGCAGCATCCGTTCGCCCAGTTGGCGCAACTGGCTGTCCAAGTGCTGCAAGAGTCGATCAAAGTCGTCCTCATTCAGCACGCGAGAGCGCTTGTCGGGGCGGCCCCGTTGCGTCATGTTGACGGGCAACATGTCGAACGCCCCGCTCTCGTCCATGGCCGACAGCGCCGACGCGTCGTCGAGGAGCCATCCATCGGCGCGGTGGGCTTTCTCGCGCTCGCGTTCCGCCTCCTCGGCGCTGAGCGGGCCGTCGGTGCCGACGAGGGGCTCGCCGATGGGCAGATAGAGCAACCCCGCGAACCGCGCGTCGTCGACGTCGGCCAGCCACGTCTGCCCCTGCAGCGCGGCCAGGACGTAGGATCCCAACTGGAGCGAAATCCCGTGATAGAGCTCGTCGAGGTTGAGCCGCTGGGGGCGGGTTTTGTAGTCGACCACGCGCAGCCAGCGCTCGCCCGAATCGCCCTCCGCGAGGTCGACGCGATCGATGGCGCCCCGGATCGTCAGCTGCCCGCGCTCCCCGAGATCAAGCACAATCGGGGGCAGCGTGCCCGCCGGCCCGAAGCGGACCTCCGTGCGCACGGGCCGGAATCGCCCCCGATAGGCGTCCGCCACGATGCGCCGGCTCACCTCCAGCAGCGTGTCGCGGATCTGGCGTTCCAGATAGCGATAGCGGGCGGTGCTCGTCAATATTTCGTTCTGCAGGCGCGGCGCCAGCTCGGCCACGATCTCGCTCATGAGCTCGTCCAGTTGGGGATCGTCGAGCTCGCTCAGGTCAAGGTCCTGCTGCTCGGCGCGCTCGGCGAACGTGCTCAGCGCGGCGTGATAGAGCAGCCCGAGCTCCGGCGCCTCGACCTGTTGGACGGGGCGCTCCTGGAGGCGGAGCCCGTAGCGGGCGAAGTGCTGGAAGGGGCACTTGGCGAAGCTTTCCAAGCGACTCGGGCTGGCCAGCACGTCGGAACCGAACAGCGCCGCCACCAGCTCCGACGACAGCGGCGGGACGTCGTTGCGATACGTCAGCCCCGCCAGCGCCGGCGCGACGTCGGGCCGGATCTCCGCGCGGCCGACCGCCCAATCGTAGAGCCCCAGCCAAGGCCCTTCCGTCGTGGCGCGTCCATCGCGGATCGCCCGCAGCCGGGTCGCCAGCGCCTCGGCCAGCCCCTCGCCCGTCTCGATCTGCTCGACGCGCGTCTCCGTGGGCGAGGGCGAGTCGATCGACAATCGGGGATAGAGCGCCTCCAAGCGCCGCACCAGCGGCGCCGGGCGCAGCGCCTTGCCGTCATCGTCCGAACGAGGGTAGGAGATCCAGAGCCGCTCGCTCGCCCGCGTCAGCGCCACGTAGGTAAAGTACGGCTCGTGCAGCGTCCGGACGCGGGCGGTCGGCTGGAGCTCGATCTCGGCCTCGTTGAGCGCCTCGCGCTCGCGGTCGTTCAGCAGTGGATCCTCGTCTTGGCGCTTCGGGTAGGCGCCGTCGACCGCCCCGAGCACGAGCGCCGCCCGGACGTGGGGATGCCGCGAGCGCTCCACCGTGCCGACGACGACCTGGTCGGTCCCGGGCGGGATGAGCCCGACCTCGATCGCCTCGAGGCCCGCTTCGATCACCTCGGCGTACTCCGCCAGCGTGAACGACAGCCCCTCGAGCCCCTCGATCGTCTGATCCAGAAGCTCCACGACCGCGTCCCAGACTTGCAGGTGCTCCTGAGCGCCAATCAGGTCGTCAGCCGCCTCGGCGTCGCGGCTCCATCCCTCGACGGTCTCCGCAACCCCCAAGTCCGCCAACAGCCCATAGAGCGCCGCGGACAGCGTCCCGACGGGCTGGCGCGAGCGCCTCGCCTCGGCGACGCGCTCGTGGAACGCCCACAGCTCGCGCCGCGCGCGGTCGCGAATCTCGTTGATTTCATTCAACTGCCGCGCCTGCTCGTCGGCGTCGTCGGGGCGATCGAACGGGCCGTCCTCGGCCGGCTCGGCCTCCAGGGTGTAGCGACGAACGAAGCGCCACGGGTCGGCGTCGCGCCAGCGCCATCCCCGGATGCCGAACTCCAGGACGTAGTTCTCCAGGCGATCGACCTCATCTCGATTGACCGGGGCCAGATCGGTCTTGAGGTACCGGAAGACGGGCTCGTAGGCCCAGTCCATCTGGACCGTCTCCAGCGCCGAGCGGATGAGCTCGACGGCCGGGTGATGCGCGACCGAGCGGCGCCGGTCGATGAAGACGGGAATGTTATGGGCCCGGAAAACTTCCTCGATCAGGTCGTGATAGACGTCCAGCTCGCGCACGCTCAGCACGATGTCGCGATAGCGCATCCCGTCGTCGCGGGCGAGCCGGAGCACCTCGCGGGCCGCCGCCTCCACCTCCGCGCGCCGATCCGGCGCGGCCAGGACGCCCAGTCCCTCGGGCGGGTCCGGGAAGCGCCGGCCCGGATACTGGCCGAGCTCGCGTTCGAGATGGGCCAAATCGGGCGCCGCGTAGCGCGGCTGGAGCCCGTTCCCCCCTTCGCCGTCCGCGATCGGCAACCGCACGGGGGGCGCCACGGGGACGCCTTGGCCCTCCGCCCGTTCGCTGAGCTCCCGATAGGTCTCGTGCGTGGGCCGGAAGAGCTCGCTCTCGCTCGGATCAAGCTCCTCGTCCAGCTCGCGGGGATCGAGACAGAGCGTGACCTCGACCGTTTCGACGTGGGCCAATAGGGCCTCAAGAACCGCCAATTCCTGCGGCGTGAACCCCGTAAAGCCGTCGACCCAGACCGTCGCGCCGTCGAAGAGCTGCGTCCCGGCCAGTCGGGCCGCCACTTGGGAGAGCCGGCCATCCGGATCCGTCCAGCGCCCGTCGAGCGCCTCACGGTACGCTCGGGTCAGGATCGCCAGATCGTGGAGCTTGGCCCTCAGCGTGTCGCTGCCCGTTGACGGGCGGTCATCCAGATGCGACTGGGCCCGGAGCAGATCGGCGTCGCCCACTTGGTGGGCGGAGAGCTCCGCGAGGGTGTCCGACAGATGGGCGATAAACCCGGGCCGCGTCCCGACGCGATGGAGCAACCGCAGCTCGTCGGCGTGGCGATGCAGCAGCGAGCGCAACAGCATCCGCTTGCCCAGGGGGCCGATGGCCGGATGGGATTCTCCGCCCAGCGACGACAGCACGCGCCAGGCCAGTCGCTGGAAGCTGAGAACCTCCGCGCGCAAAAACGCCGAACGGCCATGGCGCGCGCGCAGGCGATCCAACAACGCCTGCTCCATCTGGAACGTCGCCTGCTCGGGCACGAGCAGCACGAGCGGCGGGCCGTGGGGCTCGCGCGCCAGCTCGTCCGCCATGCTCTCGAGGACCCGGGCTGTCTTGCCGCTGCCTGCCCGACCCAGGACAAGCCGAAGCCCCATCAGCGCTCATCTCCCATTGTCGTCAATTCCACGCCATCCCGTCTGAACCCGCCAACCGACGTTGGTCCCCAATATCGGACGAGTGTACCAAGGGGCGCGTTCGCGCGTCGAAGCTCGAGGCCGACGGGGCATCACGCGGCTTGAGCATCGGCATCATCGCCCTCGGCGTCGCGCACGAAGCGCGTCAGCGTCACGACCGCGCCGCCGGCGATGGCGGCCGCCAGCGGTCCGACGAGGCCGATGCCGAAGCTTGCCAAGGCCCAAGGCCCCGTCAGGCTGCCCAGCGTGCGGCCGATCATCGACGTGGCCGCCGCGAGCGACATGACCTTGCCCCGCTGCTCGGGCACCTGCTCGGTCATCATGGGAATATGGCTGACGATGGTGAACTCCAGCATGGCCAACGCGAGCATCGTGCCCAAAATCGCGGGGATCCGCCCTACGTCGAACAGCGGCAGCAGCAGATTGGCCCCGATCATGGCCACGAGCCCCAGCAGCACGCTGCGCCGCTTGCCCAGCCGATCGCTCAGCAGGCTGGCGCCCACGCTGCCCGTCAATAGCGCCAGGCCGACCAGCAGCGCCGTCGTGCCGAGCTCGCCCGCGCCCAAGCCGTAGGCACGCTCCAGCCAGCTGCCGTAGACGAGCTGCACGTTCGTCCCGGCAAAGAAGATGAACCCGCCCGTCGCGATCGCGCCCCAAGCCGACCGACGGCCCGATCCGAGATCCAGAAACGTGCGCAGACGGAACGGCGTCCTCGTTTGCGGAGGATGATCATCCTGGCCGCGGGCCGTTGACGGGAACCGGCCGATGATGAACGTCGCCGCGGCGACGCCGGCGGCCAGGACGAAGAACGCCGAGCGCCAGCCGGCCCAGGCGATCAGATGCCCCAGGGGCCACAGCCCGACGATGCCGGCCAGGGCCCAGGAATACTCCACCATGCCGAGCCCACGCCCGCGGCGACTGTAGGGCAGATGCTCGCTCAGATAGGCGTGCAGCGTCGGCAAAAACCCGGCCGTGCCGATGCCCATGAGCAGCATCGCGAGCGCCGTGGCGACGATGCCTCGGCCGACGCCGATCAAGAGCAGCCCCGCGGCGCTGAGCCCCAGACAGATGCGGATGACCGGGCGGTAGCCGAATCGATCGGCCTGCGCGCCGATGACGGGCACGACGAGGCCGACCGCGCTGCGCAGCGCGACCAACTGGCCGAGCGTCACGATGCTCAAGCCGAGGCCGTCGGCAATGGTGGCCAGGTAGGGATTGAAGACCTGGACGCTCGTGTCGACGATCAGCTTGGCCCCCATGCTCATGAGGATGAGCCGCGACACGACGGCGCGCATTCCCACGATCACGGCCCCCGGAAAGCGCCATCGCCGACGAGCGGACCGTCGGCGGCGCCGCGGTGGGTTGGTCCCTTATCGGCGTTGGCGGCGGGCGAAATGCGTCGGTTGGCTGCGAGCGCGCGCAACGTCCGACCCGCTCACTCGGCGATCGTGTAGGCCATCTTCATGAGATGCTCGTCCAGCTCGCGGGTCTGCCCGATGACGTCGTCGAAGGGGACGCTGACGATCCGGTCGCGCTGCAGGCTCACCATGACCCCCCGTTCGCCCTCGTGGAGCCGCTGGACGGCCGTCGCGCCCAGGCGGCTGGCCAGCACCCGATCGAAGACGGTCGGCGCGCCGCCGCGCTGGACGTGGCCGAGCACGGTGACGCGAATGTCGAGCTGGCTGCCGGTCTGCTGATGGATATAGCCCGCGACCTTGTGGGCCGGCGCCTCGAACTCGGCCAGGTCGAACTGGTCGCGGATCCCCTCGGCCACGACGATGAGCGAGTGTTTCTTGCCGCGTTGCATGCCGTCGCGGATCCTCTGGACGACCCCGTCCAGGTCGTAGGGAAACTCGGGCACCAGGATCGCCTCGGCGCCGCTGGCAACCCCGGCCACGAGCGCCAAGTAGCCGCAGTGGCGCCCCATCGTCTCGATCACGAACGTGCGCTGGTGCGAGGCTGCCGTGTCGCGCAGCTTGCTGATGATGTCGACCGCCGTGTTGAGCGCGGTGTCCACGCCGATCGCCATGTCCGTCTGGGGCACGTCGTTGTCGATGGTGGCCGGGATCGCCACCGTCGGCACGTCGTGCTCGTCCATGAGCTTCTTGACCCCGGCGATGGACCCATCGCCGCCGATCAGCACCAGCCCGTCGATTCCGTAGCGATTGAGGCATGCGGCCGCCCGCTTCCGGCCGGGCGCTTGATGGAACTCCTCGCAGCGGGCAGTGCCCAACAGCGTGCCGCCGTGCTGCAGGATCCCGCCGACGTCGCGCGACCCCAGCGGAACCAGGTTGTCGTTGCACAGCCCCTGGAAGCCGTCCTGGGCCCCCCAGACGTCCATGCCGAGCGCGATCGCTTGTCGCGTAATGGCCCGAACGGCCGCGTTCATGCCCGGCGCATCGCCGCCGCTGGTGATGATGCCGATCCGCTCCATATCGAAACCTCGGTCCTTGCGCTTTCAGGGTGAGAGCAGCCGCTCCAGTTTAGCACGCGATGGCACGTCCGTCGAGCGGGCCGTCTGCCATTTCTGGCAGCATATGGGGAACTTGACAAACGTGGAAGCCGTGACTAGCATATGAAATGTCACATATCATACATAGCCGGGCTTAAAGGAGCCACAATGCGATCAGACCCTCAACCGATAGGTGCGGCAAGCGCACCGAAGGGAGGTGAGAGATCGCTAATTTCCAACGCCCCAAGCGCAACCTGACGTCCGGTCCATTCCCGCTCAACAACAGCTGCAAGGAGGGAGTCCGCACATGCTGAAGCGAAGCCTATCGTTCGCCGTGATCGCGGTGTTTGCCGTTGCGGCGATGTTCTCGCTGACCGGCTCCAACGCGGCCCAAGCCCAAGACGGGCCGATCACCTTCGCCACCAGTTTCCAGTCCAACGAGCTCGAGGCCTTCCGGAACGTCATCAGCGAGTTTGAGGACCAGACGGGCATCCAGGTCGAGGTGCAACAGATCGGCCGCGACATGGCCAACGTGCTCGGCAACCGCGTCGCCGGCGGCAACCCGCCGGACCTGGCCAACGTGCCGAACCCCGGTCTGTTCCCCCAGTTTGAGGAGGATCTCGCCAGCCTCGAGTGGTTCCGCGAGACCGACGTCGCCGACAACACCCTGGACAGCTTCCTCGAGGCCGGCTCGTTCAACGACACGCTCTTCGGCGTCGTTCCGGGCGCCAGCTACAAGAGCTTGGTCTGGTACAACGTTCCGGTCTTTGAAGAGGAAGGCTACGAGATCCCGCAGAGCTTGGGCGAGCTGCTGCAGCTGCAGAGCCAGATGGTCGCCGACGGCTACACGCCCTGGTGCATCGGCGTGGAGAGCGGCGACGCCAGCGGCTGGCCCGGCACCGACTGGATGGAGGACCTCGCCCTGCGCGTGAACGGCGCCGACTTCTACGACGCCTGGGTCAACCACGACATTTCCTGGAACGATCCGCGCGTCGGCCAACTCTTCCACTTGTTCGGCAACTTCGCCAACGACGGCATGGCCTTCGGCGGCACGCAGAACATCCTCAACACCGGCTTCGGCGCCCCCGCAGCCGGCAACATGTTCAGCGATCCGCCGCGCTGTTTGATGTATAAGATGGCGTCGTTCGCCAACGGCATCATCCAGAGCAACTTCGACGTCACGCTCGGCGAGGACTACGACGCGTTCACCTTCCCGAGCGTCGGCGGCGGCCCGGCTCCGGCGCTCGTCGCGGGCGACTTCATCATCGCCTTCAACGACAACGACCGGATCCGCGAGCTCATCCAGTTCTGGGCCTCGGAGCAGGCGCAGGCGATGTTCGCCGAGCAGAACCCCGGCCGCATCGCCGTCAACACCAACGTCAGCATGGACGTCTATCCGAACGCCGTCATCCGCAGCGCGGCTGAGGCCATTCAGGAGGCCCCGATCGCGCGCTTCGACGGCTCCGACTCCATGCCGTCCTCGGTGGGCTCGGATCAGTACTGGACGGGCGTGCTGGACTTCCTGCGCGGCACGCCGGTGCCCGAGATCCAGCAGGCCTTGGAGACCGCCGCCGATGAGGCCTACAACCGCGGTGACGCCACCGACTAACAGCTTTGCGTCGAATCCAACGCCACCCGGAGCGGGGATCGCCCGCTCCGGGTTGGCCCATTGACGTCCAACGCTCCGGCGGTCTACACTTCCGCCGTTAGGGGATATTCGCGCGCCTAGGAGCATCGATGGGACAAGGCTGGCCACGCTACCTCTACGCCGTCGCGCTTCTCATCGTCCTCGTCTCCCAGATTGTTCAGTTCTTCACTGGATCCGCCCCCTGGGTCCAATGGAGTTGGGGCCTCGTCGGCGTGTTCTGGATCCTCGGCGGCTTTCTGGTCGCGCTGCGCGAGCCCCAGTGGGAGCGGTGGCTCTTCCTGCTCTCCGCCGCAACGGGCCTACTGGCGGGCGTTTCCGCGTTCGCGACGACGATCGGCCTCGCCGGTAGCACCTGGCTGGCGCTGTCCGCGCTGGCCTTTGCGGCCGCCATGGTCGCGGCGGCGCTGCATTACGGCTGGGAGCATTGGCTCTATCTGGCGCCGACGATCGGCATTTTGGGGTTCATCCTCGTCTACCCCACGCTGGTCACGGCCGTGGTGAGCCTGTTCGAAAACTTCTATAGCTCCGACCCCACGTTCGTCGGGCTGCAGAACTACGCCCAAGCCGTCACCAGCGAGCAGGGCATCATCGCCATTCGCAACACGGCGCTCTGGATCGTGCTGATGACCTCGGCCACCGTCGGGATCGGGCTGATCCTGGCCGTTCTGCTCGATCGCGTCAAGTACGAATCGATCGCCAAGTCGATCATCTTCATGCCGATGGCCGTCTCGTTCACCGCGGCCTCCATCATCTGGCAGTTCGTCTACGCGTACAACCCGCCGTCGATCCCCCAGATCGGCGTGCTCAACGCGGCTTTGTCGAGCGTGCGAGATTTCGTCTCCCAGCCCTTCGTCAGCGGCGCCTTGAACGGGCTCTGGGTCATATTCGGCATCCTGACGCTCGGGCTATTGCTCGTCGCGTTGACCCGCCGAGCGTGGACCGCCGTCCGCGAATGGAGCGATGAGAGCCGCGTATCGGGCGTGATGATCACCCTGGTGCTCGGCCTGTTGGCCTTGGCCGTGTCCTATGTGATCGATCAGGTCAGCGTTTCGGAGCTCGTCTACTACGTCGGGCGCGGGCTGTGGATCATCGGCCTGATTCTGCTGTTCTATGTTGCCCTGCAAGATCGCCTCATCGGCCCGGCGTTGTTGGGGTCGCTGGTCCTTTTCGGCCTGGTGGAGTTCCTGCTCAGCCTGCAGAACTTCGAGGTCACGCCCTGGTACACGACCCGCAACTGGGTCCGGAACAACATCGTCATCATCTTCGAGGGCATCTGGGTCTGGACCGGGTTCGCCATGGTCGTGCTCTCCGCGGCCTACAAGGGCATTCCCCCCCAGATGAAGGAAGCCGCCCGCATCGACGGCGCCAGCGAGTGGCAGGTCTTCTGGCACATCACGATTCCGTTCATGAAGTCGACCATCGCCGTCGTCACGACCGCCATTCTCGTCTTCGTGATGAAGATCTTCGACTTCGTCTGGGTCACAACCGGCGGGAACTACGGCACCCACGTGCTGGCCAGCCTCATGGTAGAGAAGACGGGCAACTTCCAACGCGGCCTCGCCGCCGTCTTCGCCATGTTGATCATGATCATGGTCATTCCGATCATCGTCGCGAACGTGAAGCAGTTCCGCGAGCAGGAGGAGGTCCGCTGACATGGCGCAAGCCCCGGGACGCCTGGAGGGGATGAGCCCCACCCAGCGCCGCCGCAGTTGGATGCCCAGCTGGCTGCGGGGCTTGTTGAGTCGGGCCCCGCTCCATCTGACCATTTTCCTCATCGCCTTCATCTGGCTGATCCCCACGATCGGCCTGTTGATCACGTCGTTCCGCGAACCCGGCCCCGCCACGACCACCGGCTGGTGGACGGTGTTTGCGAACCCCTTCGACGCCCAGTTCACCCTCGATAACTACCGCCAGACGCTCTTCGAACAGGGCATGGGGCCGGCCTTCGTGAACAGCCTCATCATCACCGTCCCGGCCACGCTGATTCCCTTGTTCGCCTCCATCTTGGCCTCCTACGCGCTCTCCTGGATGGACTTCCGCGGCCGCTTCGTCATCACGCTCACCATCGTCGGCCTCATCGTCATTCCCCTGCAGACGACCTTCATTCCGCTGCTGCAGACCTTCAACGACCTGGGGATTCAAGAGAGCAAGGGGCCGCTTTACGGCTACATGCGGGTCTGGATCGCCCACTCCGGCTACGGGCTCCCCCTGCTCGTCTACATGTCGCGCAACTTCGTCGCCGCGCTACCCAGAGAGCTGTTCGAGTCGGCGTACATCGACGGGGCGTCCCACTGGACGGCGTTCCGCAAGCTGGTCCTTCCGCTGTCGGTCCCCGTCATCGCCTCGCTGTCGATCTTCCAGTTCCTCTGGGTTTGGAACGACCTGATCGTGGCGATCATCTTCCTGGGCGGGGGCGCCAAGACCCAGCCCGTGACGCTCGTCATTCAACAGCTGTCCGGGTCGTTCGGCCAAGACTGGCAACTGCTGACCTCGGCCGCGTTCGTGTCGATGGTCATCCCCTTGGCCGTGTTCTTCGCGCTGCAGCGCTACTTCGTGCGCGGCATCCTGGCCGGCTCGCTCAAGGGTTAACCGCCCACTGTTCTGCCCAGTGGCGCCGTGTCTGGCCAGTATCGGCCAGGCTCGCCCTGTTCATGAATGACTCTGCAGTCGCCGGAAAATCTTGCTACCATGAGCCGCCATGCACGTCCTCTTTCTCAACCCGCAGGGCAACTTCGACCCGAACGATTCCTACTGGATGGAGCACCCCGACTTCGGCGGGCAGCTCGTCTACGTGAAGGAAGTCGCGTTGGCCATGGAAGCCCGGGACCACACCGTCGACATCGTCACGCGTCGCTTCGACGATCCCGATTGGCCCGAGTTTTCCGGCGAGATCGACGGCTACCCCGGCCATCCAGGCGTGCGCATCGTCCGAATTCCCTGCGGGCCCGACCGATTTCTGCCCAAAGAGGAGCTCTGGCCCCATCTGGGGACCGACTGGCTCCAGGGCATCCTCGACTTCTACGAGCGCGACGCCCACGAGCCCGAGGCCGTGACGACGCACTACGCCGACGGCGGCCTCGTGGGAGCGCTGCTGGAAGCCCGCACGGGGGTGCCGTTTACGTTCACAGGGCACTCGCTGGGGGCCCAAAAGATGGACCGGCTCGGCGTGGACGAGGCCAACTTGGACGAGATGGACGAACGCTTCCGCTTCGGCCGGCGCCTCATGGCCGAGCGCGTTGCCATGAACCGCGCGGCGCGCGTGATCACGAGCACGCAGCAGGAGCGCTTCGAACAGTACAGCCATCCGGCGTATCGAGGCGCCATTGACGTCAACATGGATGGAAAATTTGCGGTGATTCCGCCCGGCGTCAACCGGCGGCTGTTCCACGAGGCCCCCTCGGACCTCGACCCCGAGATCCGGGCCCGCATCGAGCAGGCCCTCCAACGCGACATCTCGGCCGAGCGCCGCGAGCTCCCGTTGGTGCTGTGTTCCAGCCGACTGGACCGCAAAAAGAACATTCTCGGGCTGATCCGGGCGTTCGTGGAGAGCGAGACGCTGCAACGGACGGCCAACCTGGCCATCGTGGCGCGCGGGACGGAGAATGCCCTGCGCGAGCGCGATCAGTACGAGGGCGAGAGCCGGGCGATCCTGGACGAGATCGCCCAACTGCTGGATGAGCATGACCTCTGGAACGCGGTCACGTCGTTCCCCTTGAACAGTCAGACGGAGCTGGCTGCGGCCTATCGGGCGGTTGCTGAACGGCGGTCGGTCTTCGCGCTGACGGCGCTGTACGAGCCCTTCGGCCTGGCCCCCTTGGAGGCGATGAGCTGCGGCCTGCCCGCCGTCGTCACCCGGAACGGCGGCCCGTCGGAGAGCCTGGTCGAAGGCGACCGACGCTTCGGGGAGCTCGTCGATCCGGAGGATCCGCCGGCCATTGCCGAGGGGCTGTTGGCCGTTCTCGAGTCCGACGCCACCTGGACGAGCTACCGCGACGCCGGCATCGAGCGCGTCATCCAGCGCTACACCTGGGAACGCACGGCCGAGAGCTATCTCGAGGCGCTGCACGCCATCCGGACCGAGCCGGCCGTGCCATCGGGCGATCGACTGCCCATCCCCGACTACTGGACGGCCCCGGGCCCCGAAACCGACATCGCGCGTGAGCAATTGGCCGAGATCTATTTGCGGGAGCCGTGACGTCGGATCGGGACAAGCCGTCCCACCCCGAGACCCTGAATGTGGAGGGAGATGGACCATGATCGGCGACAAACTGGTCATTGAGCAACACCACACCGATCGGGCCCAGGAGGTCTGCGACCTCGTCGAGGATCGATTGACGGACGGGTTCGTGATCACCGTGGCGGGCGAGTCCGGATCGGGGAAATCCGAGCTCGCCGCCGAGATCGCCCGCGAGCTGAGCGATCGGGGCCACGCGGCGGAAATGCTGCAGCAGGACGACTACTTCGTCTTTCCCCCCAAGACGAACCACGAAATGCGGCGCAGCAACTTGGATCAGGTCGGTCCCTACGAGGTCAAGCTCGACTTCATGGATGCCAACCTCCGCTCGTTCAAGCGGAACGAGAGCCCGATCTACAAGCCGCTCGTCGTCTACGACGACGACCGCATCACCCGGGAGGAGAAGGACACCTCGCACCTGGACGCGTTGGTCGCGGAGGGGACGTACACGTCGCTGCTCGCGTTTGCCGACTTCCGCGTGTTCATCGATCGGGACTACCATCAGACGAAGGCGACCCGCGAAAAGCGGGCCCGCGACGCCCTGGAGCCGTTCATCCAGGACGTCCTGGAGCGCGAGCATCGGATCATTTCTCAGCACAAAGCCCGCGCAGACGCCGTGGTGACGTCCGACTTCGGGCGCGTGGAGACGCCGTCGTGACCGAGGTCCGCAGAGGGCGCCTCTCGGCCCGCCGCGTCATCGTGTCGGCAACCCGGGGCAAGCGCCCCTCCGACTGGGTCCATCGCGACGAGGAGCGCACCGATCAAGCGTGCCCGTTCTGCCCTGGCCACGAGGGCGAGACGCCGCCCGAGGTCTGGGCGCTTCGCGACGGCTCCGCCAGCGACGAACCCGGCTGGCGGGTCCGCGTCGTTCCGAACAAGTACCCCATCGTTGCCCCCCACGAGCTGATCGTCGAAACGCCCCATCACGACACCGACCTGCCCCATCTCTCCCTGGACGACGCCGAGCGGGTCGTCGCCGCCTATCGAGACCGAATGGGCAGCGTCGCCCGGGAGGAGGGCGTCGTCTATCCGGCGCTGTTCAAGAACGTCGGCCGAGCCGCCGGCGCCTCGCGCGCCCATCTGCACTCGCAGCTGATCGGCCTGCCGTTCGTGCCGCCCGCGATCGAGGCCGAACGCCGGATGGCCGAGGGCCACCGCGAGGCGGCGGGGCGCTGTCTCTACTGCGACACCATCGACGACGAGCTCGCGCGCGCGGAGCGCGTCGTCTGGGCGGACGAGCGCTTCCTCGTCTGGTCCCCTCAGGCAGCCGTGACCCCCTACGAGTGCTGGATCCTGCCCCGAGCGCACACGGCCGACTTTCTCGCCGCCGACGACGCCGATTTGGCTGCCCTCGCCCGCGTCCTGAGCCGCACGCTCGGAGCGCTCCATCGGACCTTCGGAGGCCGCTTCGCCTACAACTATTTTCTGCATACGGCGCCACGCCAGGGAGCGGCAGGCCGCGACGGATTCCACTGGCACCTGGAGATCCTCCCGCGGCTGGGCACGCCGGCGGGCCTGGAGTTGGGCTCGAGCGTGTTCGTCAACCCCGTCCCCCCGGAGCGGGCGGCCCGCGAGCTCGCGCGCTCGATGAGCGACGATCCGGCCTGACCCAGCGCATCATCCTCGACGGCCGGTCGGGCTGTGCTCATGGCCGTCATGGAGCGGCGATGGGCCCATTTGTCGCTGGTCGGGATCCGTCCTATAATCGAGAACTGCTGACTTGATGCGATCCTCGGGAGGAGATAGCCGATGGCGAAGGTCGTCTTTCGCAACGTGACGAAGCAGTTCGGCAACTTCACGGCCGTGGACAACCTCAACTTGGAGATCGAGGACGGGGAGATGGTCGTGCTCGTGGGTCCGTCCGGCTGCGGCAAGTCCACCACGCTGCGCATGATCGCGGGCCTGGAGGACGTGACCTCGGGCGAGATCTACATCGGGGACCGGGTCGTCAACGACGTGGCCCCCAAGGATCGCGACATCGCGATGGTCTTCCAGAACTACGCCCTCTATCCGCACATGAACGTCTACGACAACATCGCCTTCGGGCTGAAGCTGCGCAAGACCCCGAAACAGGAGATCGACAAGCGCGTCCAGCACGCCGCCGACCTGCTCAACATCGGCGACAAGCTGGACCAACGCCCCAAGCAGCTCTCCGGCGGCCAGCGCCAGCGCGTGGCGGTCGGACGCGCCATCGTGCGCCAACCGTACGTCTTCCTCTTCGACGAGCCGTTGTCCAACCTCGACGCCAAGCTGCGCGTGCACATGCGCGCCGAGCTGCAGGAGCTCCACCGCGAGCTCTCCACCACGACGATCTACGTCACGCACGACCAGACCGAGGCCATGACGCTCGGCAGCCGCGTGGCCGTCATGAAGGGCGGCCTCCTCCAACAGTTCGACGCGCCGCAGCACCTCTACGACAACCCGCGCAACGTCTTCGTGGCCGGCTTCATCGGCAGCCCCGCGATGAACTTCCTCGACGCCCAGATCACCGAGCGCGACGACGGCCTCTACGCCGAAGGCCCCGGCTTCGACCTCGGCCTCCCCGAGGAGATGGCGGCCCAAGTCAAGGGCTATACCGGCCGGGAGGTCATCCTGGGCATCCGGCCCGAGGACTTCACCTCCGAGCAGATGACCGAGGACGGCGATCCCGCAGAGCGCATGACCGCCCAAGTAAGCGTCGTCGAGCCGCTCGGCTCCGAGCAGGTCGTCTACGGGCGCCTGGAGGGCGCCGAGATCGTCACGCAGCTCGACCCGCGGCTGGCCATCGAGCCCGACCAGGAACTGACGCTCTACGCCAACACCGAGCGCCTGCATCTGTTCGACCGCGAGACGGAGGAGTCGATCCTGGCGGAGCAGACGGTCGAGGAACCGGCCGCGTCGCCGGCGGGGGACTGACGGGGTAGCTTCTGTAAATTATCAGCGGATATGGAACGGATTACCGGATAGAACGTCCACAGCTTCCTGCCGTATTCGTTAACTCGCTATCCATCCGTTGACCGACGCCGCACGACCAGCTTCGCGCCCTCTTCCATCCGCTCGACGACGATATTCTCGCCTTCGCGGATCGGCTGGCCATCCTGGGAGCGCCCGGTCCAGTGCTCGCCCTTGACGAGCACCCAGCCCTCCGGATTGAGCGCCCCCTTGGCGACGCCGTGCGCGCCGATCATCGCCTCGCTGCCCGTGACGGGCGCGCGGCGCTGGATCATGAGCCCCTTGGTGATGAAGAACGCGAACGACACCGTGATCGCGCCGACCGTCGGCAGGATGGTCCAGGGCGAGAGGCCGATGTTGGGCGCGGAGATGTCGAAGAGGCTGAAGGAGCCGACCAGCAACGACACCACGCCGCCGGTGGTGAGAATCCCGTTGTTCGCCGAGAACACGTCGAGCACCATCGCCAACAGCCCGAAGAGGATCAGCGCCACCCCGGCCACGTTGACGGGCAGGATCTGCAAGCCCATGAACGCCAGCAACAGGAAGATCCCCCCAACGATGAACCCGAGGCCGATCGTCGGGTTGAGGAACTCGTAGATCAGCGCCAACGGGGCAATGGTGAGCAGCAGATAGACGAGCGTCGGATTCGCCAGGTAGTTGAGCAGCTCCTCGCGCCAGGTCATGGACTGGACGTCCACGGGCGCGTTGGCGGTCTCCAGCGTGCGGCCGTCGGCGAGCTCGTAGCCGTCCAGCTGCGACAGGAGGTCGTCCCGACTCGTGGCAACGAGGTCGATGATGTTCTTCTCAACGGCCTCCTCGGCTCCGGCCGTGACGCTCTCGCGCACGGCCTGCTCCGCCCAGTCGGCGTTGCGCCCGCGCGACTCCGCGATCTGGCGCGCCCATTCGGCGGTGAAGTTGACCGTCTTCTCCTTGGACGCGCTCGGGCCCTCATCCGACGGGGTCTGCTCGTCCTCTGAGCTCGGCTCGCCCTGGTCGCCCGGACTCAGGGGGCCGGGCGCCTGCAGGGAGCTGCCCCCGCCGAGGTCGACGGGGTACGCGGCGCCGATGGAGGTCCCCGGCGCCATGGCGGCCACGTGGGCGGACATGGTGATGAAGGTGCCCGCGGACGCCGCCCAGGCGCCCGACGGGCCGACCCAGACGGCAATGGGGACGTCGGCGTTCAGGATCGTGCCCACGATCTCGCGGGTGGAGGACACCAAGCCGCCGGGCGTGTCCAACTCGATCAACACGAGCCGCGCGCCGGACCGCTCGGCCTCGTTGATGGCGTTGACCAGATAGTCCTTGGTGATGGGGTTGACGCCCGACTCGAGCTGCAGCACGACGATGGGGCCGTCGGCCGATGGAGCGTCCGTCGGCTGCGCCGATCCGCTGGCGAGAAGGAAGAGGGCGCCGATCGCGATCAGCGCAATCGCGCGCCCTTGGCTGCGTGTGATGCTCATGGTGCTTGCGTGCGGCGCCGCGCCTCCGGGCGCGGCCGTCAGTGTGGTGGAGGTGCCGGGACTCGAACCCGGGTCCGCAGTGGCCTCGGCTCGGCGTCTACAGGCTTAGTTCCCCGTTCTGTTGTCGGGCACCGGGCTCCCAGGGAACCGGATCCCGATGCCCCAGCCTCCGTTTGAGGTTCGCCCGCCACCAGGAGGCGGATGGCGGACTAGCCCGACTTTGTCGACGCCCGCTCAGAGCCCGTCGGGCAGCGGTCCCTGAGGGACGGCTACGTCCCCTTACTAGTTAAGGGCAGGCGTAGCGAGTGCGTAGTTGTTGTCGGCATTTGTAAATGCCTGTCGCCGGTTTTAGGAGGTTGACGACGACCTCCGCCTGCAGCCTCCGCGTTGGCCACTCCGTCGAATCCGTTCACCCCCATGTCAAAGAACGATGTGTCACCAATCATTATAGCGTGCTGCGGACATCGTTCAAGCGTTGTCCATGCTTGGCCTCGTGGGGAAGGTGGGCGGATCGCTGCCGGCTGGTGAGTTGGGGACAGCGAACGAGCGACGGTTCCGTCATGAGAAAAGCGGAGCGGGCCGGCTCCCTAGGACCGGCCCGCTCCGTCTAGCAAGTTCAAGGTCCTGTCCCCGGAGGTCGCTGGGATCCGGGGCGTCTTGAACGGG
>CAZMNF010000017.1:0-39197 GCA_964567595.1 uncultured Thermotogae bacterium
ACCGCTCACGAGCACGCCGTCCACCTCACCCGCCGCGAGCGCGAGATCCTCGAACTGGTCACCAAGGGGCAGAGCAATCAGGGCATCGCCAACCGTCTGAGCATCGCTGAAAAGACGGTTCGGAACCGACTTTCGACGATATTCTCCAAACTTCACGTCAACAACCGGACCCAGGCCGCCCTCAAGGCCCACGAAGAGGGCTGGATCGAGCCGACGCCGGATGACGCCTCTGACGACTGAGCGTTCTGGGCGAGAGAAGGGGGCACCCGGTGAGGCCCAACGCGTGCCCGCCGGGGATGACGGAATCCTTGGGCTCGCTATCCGATGATCAGGGAGATCTTCATCCGGCGGCGTTGTGGCCGGGGAAGAAACAGCCGAGTGCCCACTCCACGGGTTCGTCTTCGGGGATCTGGGTGGGGAGTTGGCCGCAGCGACCTCTTCACCGTTCTGCCTGTGCCGCTGGAAGAGCATCTCGCCCAAATTGGTCTCGAGCGCGACGGCCTCCTTGCCTTTTGAGCCGTATGTCCGGATTGAATTCAGGTATTTGTCGTGGCGGCCAGCAGCCTGGCCGCACCGTTGCAGCTGAGGTCTTCCATGCCCTCGCCGACAAGCACCAAGTCCGCATTGTGCCTCAGCTCCTCGATAAGGCGCTTGCGTGCAGCGATTCCGACGCTTATGACCTCTCCGAGTTATGCTGTGACGTCGGCGAGCTGGCACGCGCCCTCGAGATCGCCCCGCCGAGCGCTCTCCTATTGCCTCAAGGAGCTTCGAAATACGGGGCTGATCGAAGCGCAGCGCCGCGGGCGCCGCATCTACTACGGCGTCAGCGCGGAACGGCTTGCTCAGGCGATCGCCTGCGTCCGGCCGGAAAAAAGCCCTGCCCCTCCCCTGGCGATCGGGCCGATTGTTCGGAGCTGGGATGAGATGACGATGATCGCAACACGCGACACGACGGCCCTGACCGGTCGTGTCCTCGCGCGACGCCGGACATGTGTGACGCATGCCCATCATGAGCTAGGCGCTAGCCTCCATTACTGAGCGCTGCAGAACTATTGACCACTGCACAAGTAGGGTGACTCAATGTCCGCAAGTTTCGCCCACGTCGCGGCCATCGCTTAACCCTTCTTTCGCAGCGGTCAGTAACATGGAGGAGTGGACGCTCGGCTTCCAGGAGTTGACCGTCCCTGCCAATCGGGAGCTGACGTTCGTCGTGCGCAACTCGGGCACAATCGCCCACGGCTTCGAGATCGAGGGCGAGGTCAATGGCTAAGAGAAGGAGTGGGTCGTCGAGCCGTTCCAGCCGGGCCAGACGAAGACGATGACGCTGACCCTGCCGCCCGGCGAGTACGAAGCGTATTGCCCCGTTCCGGGCCATGAGGCCGAGGGCATCGCCGGCGTCGTCGTCGCCGAGAGCGAGTAGATGCGGATGCGGCGTCGATGACCACGCTCGCCGCTGTCAAGTCGCTCTCGTTGTTCGCGCTGGCGGGGCTGATGGAGATCGGCGGCGGATACCTCGTCTGGCTCTGGCTGCGCGAGGAGCGCGGCTTTCTCCTCGGCGTGATCGGCGGACTGGTGCTTTTCCTCTACGGCGTCGTTCCGACACTGCAGCCGGCCCACTTCGGCCGCGTCTATGCGGCCTACGGCGGGGTCTTCGTGGTGCTGTCGCTCTTGTGGGGCTGGCTCGTCGACGGGCGCGCGCCCGACCGCTTTGACCTGGTCGGCGGTCTGATCTGCCTCGTCGGCGTCGGCATCATCATGTGCTGGCCCCGCTGACGCCCCCGATATGATGCCGTTTGACAGCCCAAGCATTGGTGCTTAGCCTTTAATTGAATTTTTATTCAACTATGGAGGCCCCCATGGCCCCTGAGCGATCCGTCCACTACGAAGGCTTCCACTGCATCGGGCCGACGATCACCCCCGATCGCATCTTCCAATTGCGCGATCAGATCGAGGGCAACGAGCCGCTGCACGCACTGCAGTCAGTGTTGAGCGCCCTCAGCGGTCAGACTCGGTTGAAAATTCTCTATCTGCTCCATCGGGAGCCGGAGCTGTGCGTCTGCGATCTAGCCGATATTCTGGGGGATTCGACCTCGGCTGTGTCCCATCAGCTCCGCATCTTGCGCGAACACGATCTCGTCACGACGCGCCGGGACGGGACGACGACCTTCTACGCGCTCAACGAGCCCGTGGTGCGCCGCTATCTTGACCTGGAGCGTGAGGCGGTGCTCGCCTAATGGCCGAGACGCAGGTCACACGAACGGCTGATGACAGCGTCTCGCTGAGCCCCAAGCGGACGTTGCTGGCGCTCGTCGCGCTTTTGACGGGCAGCGCGGCGACCCCCTTCCTGTTGTTGTTGGCCGCGGGCAACGCGATGTGGATCCAGGGATTGACGTCGCCGCCGGAGTTCCTTCCCGTCATGCACGCGTTCGCCAATCTCTACGTTCCCGTCGTCTGGCTGCCGTCCTTGGCGCTGTTGGCGATCATTGCGCTCTACAGCCGCCGGGCGTTTCCCGAGCTCTACAACCGCCTCTGGGCCGGCCTGTTGGCAGGGGCGCTGGCGACGTTCGTGCTCGACACCTTCCGACAGCTCGGCGTCATCCACGGCTGGCTTCCGGCCGACACCGTGGAGATGTTCGGCAAGATGATCCTCGGGCCCGGGTCGCCGGAAATGGCTTGGACGTCGGTCGGGTTGATCTACCACTTCCTCAACGGCGCCAGTTTCGGGGTCTTCCTGACGCTCCTGTTCGGCCGGGTCCATTGGCTGTGGGCCGTGGTCTGGGCGCTGGTCGTCGAGCTGGGGATGATGACGCTGCCGCCGATGGGGCCCGTCTTCGGCCTCTTCGGCGCGGAGACCGGCAGCCCCGGGCTGTTTCTCATCACGCTGGTGGCCCACGTCGGTTACGGCGTGGCTTTGGGGATTTTAGCCGAACGTTGGGTCAAGGATGTTGGATCGATTTGGGATTTGATGCGGACACCCACGGATAAGGAGCAGTCGACATGATCCAGTATGTCTCGGAGATCAACTGCCTGGAGTGCGGCATGAGGACCGAAGAGCCCATGCCAGCGACGAGCTGTCAGGTCTTCCATCAATGCAGGCACTGCGGCGCGATAATGCAGCCCAGGTCGGGCGACTGCTGCGTCTTCTGCTCCCACGGGAGCGTGCCCTGCCCGCCGGTCCAACGAGACGGAGGACGATCGACCGATGGCGAACCGACGATGTGAGACGTGCCATCAAACCTTCGTCTCCGCACAGACGCTCCGGCAGCATCAGCGCGACACGGGACATTCGGCTCGGAGCTGGCATGAGCGGTTGACGACCCCGACCGTCCTCGCGGCCCTTGGCGTTGCCGCGGGGATCCTTGTCCTGGGCGTACTCGGCTACGCGTTCCTGGGAGGCGACCTGGCTGGGGCATCCGATATGGCTCCGACGGGACAGAAGGCCCAGGCAACCCGCAGCAGCGTGGGCACGTCGGTCGGCAATCGCGCCCCCGAGTTTTCCCTGACGAGCATCGACGGCGATCGCATTTCCTACAATGCCGACCGGCCCCGGGTGATCTTCTTCATGGCTGCGTGGTGCGGCTCCTGCATCCCTGAGGAGCGGGCGCTGGCCAAGCTCCATCGCCAATACGGCGACCGGGTGCAGATCATCAGCGTCGACGTCGATCCCCAGAATGACACGAAGGCCGATACCCGCCGCTTCCAGCGCCAATACGGCGGACCCTGGCCGCACGCGCTCAGCGGTCAGATCGCCCAAACGTTCCGCGTGCGCAGTCTAGACGCCACGCTCGTGCTTAATCGCAACAACGTCATCACCTATCGGGATTCCCACCCGACCGGCTACGAGACCCTGGAGCTTCAAGTGCAGAAAGTGCTGCCTGACCAGTCGTCGTAATCAGGAGGAGATGAACCGATGCCAGAGCGCATGTACATCGGCAAGCTAGCTGAGGCGGTCGGCGTCAATCCGAAGACGATCCGCTATTACGAGGATATTGGACTCCTGCCCGAGCCGGAACGGACGGATTCCAACTATCGCGTCTACACGCACGGGGACGTCCGTCAGTTGGCGTTCATCAAAAAGGCCCAGACCCTCGGCATGGCCTTGGACGACATCAAGGATATCTTGGCCATCCGTGAGAACGGCCAACTTCCCTGCCGGCACGTTCGCTCGGTGCTGCTACACAAGCTGGAAGCACTTGATCATCAGATTGCCCAACTTCAGGCCTTTCGACGGGAGCTGACCCAGTATTGGAGTGAAGCTGAAGCAGATGCTCAGACGAGGACTGAAGAGGCCATCTGTCCCCATATCGAGGGCTTCGGAACCGACGCCCACTTCGACGCTTCAACCCCCGCTTGACCTTCCAGCCCGCTGGAAGCTGTAGGCTGGCCCCAACCTGATTCCTGGGAGGTTGACGTATGACGCGATGGATCTTGATCCTGTTGGCATCGGTGGCGTCGCTCGGTCTTGGGCTGTGGCTCAGCAGTGAGATGCCCGTTCCCAAGGAGCCATCCTTGGGGTCGACGCAGCCGTACCAAGCACGTCCCTACGAGACGCTGCCCGTCATTGACGCGTACTATCAGGGTGAGAAGGTCTGGTTCATCCATACCGACGTCTCGAGTGATTCGATGGCCGATCGCCTGACCGAGATGGTCGGCTACCGGACGCTCCACGCGCCTCAGAACACCCGGGCCGCAAAGCTCGAAAAGCTCGGCAAGATCTACGTTTTCACCAACGGCGTCGACCGCCGCGACGCCGAGCCGTGGGGCGGCGGCCCGTTCGGTTATCAGATCGACGTCGTCGACTCCGTGCCGGGCGATGCGGCCTACACCTCATGGCGCACGCCCCAACTGGTCACCTGGAAGGACGGGGCAGCGCCTCGAGTTCTCAAATCCGAGCAAGCCATCCTTGAGGCTCAAGCCAATGGCCAGTTGACCGTCAAGCCGACTGACGTCGTGGTCAACGTGCCAATGGTCGAATGGCCCGGCCGCTCCGAGACGGACTCGTCACCACGATGAGCACCGAGCGGCTCCAACTGAAGATCGGCGGCATGGCCTGCGGGTTCTGTGTTCATGCGCTCGAGAAGGCGCTCGGACGCATGGACGGCGTCCAGCGGGCCTCCGTCAATCTCGCCCATGAGGAGGGTCTCGTCGAGTACAACCCTCAGCGGGTCTCCGCGACGTCCATCAAGCAGACCCTGCGGCAACTGGGCTACACTCTCCGCGATCCCAATAAAGTCAAAGCCTTCGAGGAGCAGCAACAAGAGCTCGCTACGGCGAGGCGCCGACTCTTGACCTCCGGAACCCTGACGCTGGCCGCCCTCGGGCTCATGATCGTCATGTGGGTCCAGAAGGGTATATTTGTCGACGGGCACTTCACCGACACCGACACGCTCTGGATGGCCCTGGCTGCATGGGGGCTGGCGCTCGTCACCATGTTCGGGCCCGCCCGCCACATCCAAGGGAAGGCGTTCCAGTCGCTGCGCCGCGGGATCCTCAACCAGCACGTCCTGCTGGAGGTCGCCGCGTTCGGCGGGCTGCTCGGCGGCGCGCTCGGCACGGCGACGCTCATCAGTCCGGCCATGCGCGGCTTCCTGGGCGACCACTTTCCGATTGTCCATTTCTCCGCGGTCGCCGTCTTCGTGACGAGCTATCACATGGGTTCTGAATGGGCGAGTCTGCTCGTGCGGGCGCGGGCGAGCGAGAGCGTCCGCAAGCTCATGGATCTGCAGCCCGAGACGGCGCTTGTGATCCAGAACGACGGGACCGAGGACGAGATCCCGGTAAGCGACTTGAACGTCGGCGACCTCGTGCGAGTGGTGCCTGGGATGAGCGTGCCCGTCGACGGCGAGGTGGTCGAAGGGGCGTCGACGGTGGACGAGAGTCTCGTCACGGGCGAAGCCATGCCCGTCGAACGGACCGTCGGCGACGAGGTCATGGGCGGCAGCGTCAATCAGACGGGTGCCTTGACCATCCGGGTGACACGCGTCGGCGAGGCGGCGTTCCTCAACCGAGTGGCCCGCCACATCGACGAAGCGCGCGCCCTGAAGCCGGGGGTCCTTCAATTGGCCGATCTCGTGATGAAATACTTTGTGCCCGGCGTGCTGATCGTGGCTGGGTTGGCGTTCGTCGTCTGGACGCTCGGCGCCTGGCTGATCGGGGGCGAAGCGCTCTGGGGCCGGGCGGCGTTCGCGACGCTGGCGGCGCTCGTGTTGGGCTATCCCTGTGCGCTCGGCATGGCGACGCCATTGGCGCTCGCCCGCGGCGGCGGCATCGCCGCCGAGCACGGCATCCTCATGCGTTCCGGCGAAGCTTTCCAAATTGTCCAAGAGAGCACGCACGTCGTGCTCGACAAGACAGGAACCCTCACTGTGGGGAGACCTGGCGTCGTCGAGGTCGTGCCCGCTGAAGGTCGACATCGAGCGGAGGTGCTAGCGCTCGCTGCCAGCGCCGAAGCGAGCAGCGAGCATCCGTTGGCGGGGGCTATCGTCGATGCTGCCAACAATAACGCGATCGAATGGCATGAAGGCGAGGCCTTCCAAAGCGCCAGCGGCCAAGGCGTGGAGGCCCGCGTGCAGGGCTCGGATGTCGTCGTGGGAAAACCGGATTGGCTGCGCGGGCGGGGCGTCGATCTCGCGCCGGTTGACGAGACCATCCGGACGCTCGAAAGCGACGGGAACACCGTCGTCGCGGTGGCGGCTGACGGGACGCTCGTGGGCGTGATCGCCATTGCCGACCAAATCAAAGATGACGCTAGAGACGCTGTCGCGCAGATGAAGCGAGCCGGACTCAACCCGATCATGCTGACCGGGGACAATGAACGAACCGCCCGCGCCGTGGCCCACAGTGTGGGGATCGACGAGGTACTGGCCGAGGTGTTGCCCGGCGAGAAGGCCGCCAAAGTCCGCAAGCTGCAAGCCCAGGGCCATCGGATCGCGATGGTTGGGGACGGGATCAACGACGCCCCGGCCTTGATGCAGGCCGATGTGGGGATCGCCATCGGCGCCGGCACCGATATCGCCATCGACGCGAGCGACGTCGTCCTGTTGGGGGAACGCCTCGGCGGCGCCGTCGACGCGTTCCACATCGGCAGGAGCTCGTATCGCAAGACGAAGCAGAACCTCGGCATCGCGTTCGCGTTTAATGGAATCGGCGTCCCGGCGGCGGCCACCGGGTTGGTCCATCCGATCTTCGCCATGATCGCCATGCTGGCGAGCGTGACAGCGGTGCTGGCGAACAGCTTCGGTGGGCAGCCCTTGACTGCTCGGTCTGCCCACTCTACGAACGCCGATACCCCATGACCCTCAGCTGAGGCCTTACGGATCACCGCGAAAGAAGGTCAAGCGATGGCCGTGACGTAGGCGAATCGTGCGGGCATTGAGTCAACCTGCTGGAGCTGGGGTCAATAGATCCTCCTCTACGATGACGGTTGGCTCGTTCCTGCAAGCGCCAGGCCGCCCCCGATCAGGCCGAGAACGCTGGCAAGCAAGCCGCCCATGCCGACCAGCAGGTTGATCGCGGAGGCGGCTAAGATCACCACACCCCAAGACCCGGCGGTGGCGGGGCGCGCGTAGAGGCCGACAGCGCCGACCAGGACCGCGAGGCCGGTCACGATCCCCAGCCATCCCCAGCCGACGCCCATGACGCCATGACCAGCCATCCAGCCGCCGCCCATCATGCCGCCGCCTGTGCCGCCCCACGAGGGAGCCCATCCCGCCATCATGCCGCTCATGGCCAGCATCCAGATGCCGGCAATCAGGGAGAGGAAGAACGCAGCGGTTGGAGGTCCATTCGAGGAGTCTTGCTCGCTCATGCCGTCTCCTTTCTCGACGCTTGACTGGGGTGGGCGACGGACGAAGCGATGGCCCGTTGGTTCTCGCCTCGTCCGTCGCCCCTTACGTTCTATGGCCTAGTTGTTCATTACGGCCAACTTGTCGTTCACGACCGTCGCCCACAGGTCGCGCTTCTGGATGATCGTAGCCCCGATCCGGGTCACCCGCGGCGCGTCGGCTTGGGCTGAGGCCATCTTGGCTTTCGACCCATCCATCATCGGGCAGTTCTCCATCTTCGGCCCCATCATGGGCGCTTTCCCCTTGGCCGCTTGATCCGCCTTCATGCCCATCTTCGGGGTCGGCTTCTCGGAGGCCGCGTCATCCTTCTTCGACGCCATCTTGGCCTTCATGCGATCACCCATGGACGACATCGACTGAGATTCCTCTGTCTGCGTTGTGGGGTCGTCTTGGGCGGCGTCCGGCGACGAGCCCATCATCCCCGTCATGGACTTGTCGTCCATCTTCTTGGGGCTGAAGGCCTGCATGAGCACCTCGCCCTGGCGAATCGTGAAGATCCCCTTGACGTCATCGATGGCGGCCAGGTGCGCCTCGTGATGCGCCTGATGGGCGTCGCTCAGTCGCTGCTCGTGCGTCTTCAGTTCCGCGTCGAACTCCGCGGGATCGCCCTGCCAGTTGACCAGGAAGCGATGGAGCTCCTGCCGGCTCTGGTCCAACGCCTCGTCGGCCGCTTGCAGGTCGCTCAAGACATCCTGCAGCGACTGGAGCTGAGCCGCGCTCAGGTCGACCCGGTTGATCGCCTTGAGCAGTTGGATCTGCGCTTGCAACGTCGGCCCTTCTGAGCTGGACGAGGCGGCCATGCTCCCCATCTGGCCCATCTGCCCAACACCGGTTTGGCCCAACATCAGGCCGAGTGACAGGACGACAACGCCGACGATGAGACCGATTCGCTTGATCATTTCGATCATCCTTTCCGTTGATTTGGCAATCAGACCTGTCATTGGCCGTCCTCATCCTTTGCGTTTGCCCTGGTCCCTTCGTGGGCAACCGCCGTTTATCGAAGGACGGAGATTCGGGCCGGTTGACTGCGCTGAACATGACCGTCCGTGGTTCTAGCCGTCACGTGATAGAGGTAGACGCCGTTGGCGACCGGCGCTCCCCCGTCGGTGATCATGGGCCAGGCCAGTTGAGACCCGCTCGTTTCGCCCGAGAAGATCGGTCGACCGCCCAAGCCATAGACGTCCACCTGCATCGATGCCACGTTGTCGGCCTGCGTCCTCAACGTAAGCGTCTGGCCACGTGTGGCGGTGGCCACGGTCAAGGCGCCGTTCGCTGACGTCGCGGGAACTGCCGAGGAGCGGATTGGACGCTCGCTGATCCACAGGTCCATACCCTGCAGAAATCGATCATTGGTGAGATCGTTCCGCACCCAGGCATCCATGATCGTCATGAACTCGCCGTCATCGATCACGCCGTTGCCGTTCGCCTCGAAACGCGCCAATGGGGAATCGCCCGGATCGTGTGGCGGTTCGTTCGCCCCGTGACCCCTGTGATGGGGGCCGCCCATGTGGCGCATGCCAATGAAGGAGCCGTGCCAGTCGTGGCGCCAGACCTCGCCCGTCGTGCCGTGGACGCTCACCATGCCGGCGATCTGGCCGTTCCGCTGGAAGGGCACGGTGTGGTAGCCGTAGCCGGGCCGGACGTCGTCGGCATCCACGGTCACGTCCGGCCAACGCTGGTGGAGGAACCGTTGGGCGCGGTCGCGAGCCTGATCGGGCGAGATCGCCATCGGCTGTTCGAACGCCGCATCGTCAATCGGATCACCCGCACCCATCATCATCGGCCCGTACTTGAGGTTCCACTGCTGGTTCGGGCCAGGGGCTGCGTTGACGTGACCGTCGAAGCGATCGATCGTCAGCGCGAACGCGTGCCGACCGCTGTCGGTCTCGGTCGTGGCCGCATAGAAATGGTTCTCAAACTCCATGATCTCCACCACTGTCACATCCGGAAGCTGACGTCGATCCATGTAGTCCCGGGCAACGTTGACGGCCTCGTCCATCGTCAACGGCTCGTCCATGCCGGACCCCGGCGGTCCCGGTTCGCCCATGTGGGCCACCGCGATTGGGCCAGCCAACAACAGACTCCCAACGACCAGGGCAAGCAGACTCCGCAAGCTATGTGTTTGGCACATCGTCCCCTCCTTATTCCACGACGACGGTCCCCGTCATGGACGGGTGCGGACCGCAGTCATACGTGTAGGTGCCGGGCTCGTTGAAGGAGATGCTCCATTGCTCGCCTTGGCCGAGCATGGGGCTCGTTTGGCCCGTCTCGTCGAAGACGACGTTGTGCTCGGCGCTGTCACGATTGACCCACGTGACCGTCTGACCGGCCTGCACGCGGATCGTCTCCGGCGCGAACGCGAAGTCGTCCATTTGCACGGTCGTCGCCTCGGTCGGGCTGGATGATGGGGCCGACGGCGTCGGGCGGTTCTGAGGCGTCCGGGCGTCGTTGTTCGAACCACGGTCGGCCATGCCCCGGCCCATCATGCCTGGACCGTGTCCATGCATGCCGCCGTCCATCATGCCGCCCATCATGCCGCGCATCTGGCCCCACATCTGCCGGCACCACTGCCACATCTGGCTGAAGAAGCCGCCGTCAGCGTTCGGTTGATTGACCGTGGGCGCGTTGCCCGACGCTGAGTTGTCATTCGGCCCCATCGCCACGGCTCTGTCGCTGCCGGCATAGCCCGCCATCGGGCCGGGCGCCGCCAGGTTCCAGACGGCGACCCCGACGACGGCGACCAGCACGAGCGCCAGGCCGGTCCACTTTGCTGCGTTCATCATGCGTCATCCTTTCCGTTCAGGGTTGTCCCCAGTCTGCCAGTCCGGCGTGAAGCGCCGATGGAGATCGTGTGAAGATCCCGTGAACGCCTCACAGCGTCATGTAGCGCGACACGCCGTCCTCGGTCATCTGATAGATAACGAACGGTTTGCCCTTGGCGCCGTTCATTCCCGGCGATCCCTTCGGCATGCCCGGCAGCGCGATGCCCTGGATGTCGGGCCGCTCGCTCAAGAGCTGATTGATGGCTTCCATGGGGACGTGGCCCTCGACGACGTAGTCGCCCAGCTTGAGCGTATGGCAACTGCGCAGCGAGGAATCGACACCCAAGCGCTGCTTGATCTGGTCCAGCTCGGCATAGCTGGCCGTCTCCACCTCGATCTCGAGGCCCTGGGAGCGGAGATAGCGGCCGTATTGACGGCAGCAACCGCAGCTCGGGTCGTGATAGAGGACGGCGGTCGGCTCGGCGTCGCCCGTGGTTCGCGTGCTCATCGCGTCCGTTGGGGATTCGCCGCCGTTCCAGACGGCGTAGGCGGCCACGGCCAACACTGCCCCAATACCGACGATGCCGGCAATGCTGAGCATGCGTTTCATCATGGTCCTCCTTTCAGGAACCTCTTCGCCTCTTCATGTGCTCGTCGGCTCCATAGGGGTTGCCGTCTCATGGCGTGTCCCGTCCTTCAGCTTGATACGTGTCGCGGTTGAGCTCGAACGATTCGGAGATCTCGGCGAAGCGATCGGCGATCTGATCCGTCTTGAGCGGGCCGTACCATAGACCGCGCACCAAGCCGGTCTCGTCGATGAACAACGTCGTCGGCAGACCCATCAGGCGATATTGGACGAACGCACGGCCCTTTCGATCCAACACGTTGGGATACGTGATGTCGTAGCGGTTCAGAAACGCACGGACTTCCTCCGGTTCCTCCGCCCAGTTGACCCCGAGCAATGCCACCTGATCGCCATAGGTGGCGTGAAAGTCCTGCAAATCGGGCATCTCCGACCGGCAGGGCGGGCACCACGTTGCCCAGAAGTTGACGAGCACAGGCTTGCCTTCGAGGTCGCTCAAGGAAATCTCGTCGCCGTCGAGCGTGGCCAGCGTAAAGTCGGGGGCCGGGTAGCCGGGGCGAGGGCGTGGCTCCGAGCCCTTCGGGGCCTTCTCGGCCGCCCAGAACTGGCCCGCCCCCTCGCGCAGAACCCGGTCATTCCCGAGCAGATGCCCCGTGATGTAGGAGTGGCCGGCCAGGGCCATCAGGCTCGCGGCCAACCCCACGACGACGAGGACGCCCGCTTTCTTGATCACGTCGATCACCTCCCGATCAGGTCGATGTAGCGCCCGTAGACGAGCAGGTAGTAGAGCACGTACCCGCCGGCCCCGATCATGAACAGTCCGCCGAGCCGCGGCATCCAGCTCGAGAGCGAACGCATCCAGCGCTGGACGGCGCCCTGTGAGAAGGCCACCAGCACGGCAAAGCCGAGCATCAACAACGACATGCCCAAGCCGTAGGCGATGAAGTTGGCCAGGCTGGTCAGCACACCACTGCCGAGAAACGCCTGCGTCATGACCGACAGGAAGATGGGCAGTGTGCAAGCTGCCGCGCAGACGGCGTAGAAGAGCCCGAAGACGTAGAACGAACGCCACCCGCCGCGGGCGTCGGCGCGGGGCCGCATCCAGGTCGGCATTGCCTCGTCCAGAGCGGGCGCACTCGCTGGCCTCAGCAGGATCCAGAGGCCCATGGCCACGATGCCGGCGCCGACCAACACGGCCGCCCACGGCAGGTAGCTGGACACCGCGCTCCCCAAGGCCGAGAACAACACCCCGATGACGCCGAAGCTCGTCAAGAACCCCGCGCTGATGGCGCCGCCGAGCGCCAGGCCGCACCGTCCGCGTGCCCAAGCGGAATCCGCTCTCGGCTCATCGCGGCTCAGTGCCAGCGAGATGTAGGCCGGCAGCATCGCCCCGACGCAGGGGCTGAAGAACGTCGCCAGCCCCGCGGCGAAGGAGAAGCCGATCAGTTCGACGTTGAGATCCATATCGGTATCGTCCTTTCGCTCTCGATCACGCGAACCAGACCAGGATCGATGCCCCGAGCGCGATCATGATCGCGCCGGTGGCCAGCTTGATCGTCCGCTTGTGGTGCGCCTCCCAGCGGGAGAGCGCCCCCACCGTCCGGCGATTGCCCATGGCCAACAGCAAGACGATGAGCGGCGCCACGAACATCAGGTTGTAGAGCAGCATGTAGCCGAAGCCGGTCCAGAACGTCGTCTTGCTCGACAGCAATCCGAGCACGGCGACGTATATGCCGCCGCTGCAGGGGAAGGTGCACAGGCCGACGAGGAAGCCAGCGCCAGCCGCTGCGGGCAGCGTGGCGCGCTGGAGCCACTGGAAGCTCTTGTCGTGCCAGGATTTGGGCACGCTCAGGCTGAGCCCTCGTCCGTACCAGACGTAGTCCTTGACGTTGATCAGTCCCAGCGCGATGAGCAGCCCGGCTCCGATCTTGGCCATGAGATGAGGCACGCCCGAGATCACGATCGCGCCGAGCAGCCCGAGGCCGATGCCGAGGTAGGCGAGATAGATCATGGAGATGTAGACCCCGCCCATCAGCAGCATGTCGGCGCGCGCCCGCTGGAGCGTGAACATGAACGCGATGAAGAACAGCAGCACGGCGACCGCGCACGGGTTGATCCCGTCCAACAGGCCCGTGGACAACACGAACGGCAACAACTCGGCGTGGGTCCAAGCCCCGTTGGTGGCCCTGCCGTCGGATGTTTGAGCCCGCTCGCGTTCGTCGAGATACGTCGTCACGGGGGTGTCGATGGCATAGGTCCGTGGGGAGGCGTTCGGTGTCCAGACGGTGTAATCGGACGGCACCTCACCCTCGTCGGTCATGCGGTCCTGGAGCACGACGAGCCGCTGATAGCGCGAGCGAACGTTCGGCTCCAGCAACGTGCGCACGATCCGCTCGGGGACATGGCCTTGGAGCACGAGCCCTGAGCCGACGAAGACGGTAAAGTGGCCCTGCATCTGGGGCGGGATGTCGTCGCTGCGCTCGACCAGCTCCTGACGGTATTCGGGATGGTTGATGAAGTCCTTCAACTGCACGTCCGTGACGCCCAGTTCGTCCAGCAGTGGACGGAGGGTCTCGTGGATGTAGTGGGCACAGGCACCGCAGGCCTCGTTGTAGTAGACCGTCGCTTCGTTGGGGACGTCGTCAGCGACGACGGGGCTACCGAGCAGAATCGCCAAAACCGCAGTTGTCAGCAACAGCTTGCGGATCATGGCGACTCCTCTCGCTTGGCGCTCACGACCGTGGCACGGAGTTCGAGAACGGCTTCCGACTGGGAGGGATCATTCGTACGCAGATAGACGGCGCGCACGACGTCGCCCTCCATGTCGGGATGCGTGGTCGGATCGAACGTGACGCGCAACGTCGTCATCTCGCCCGGGGGCACCCGGCGCTCGTCGATCTCGGCCGTCGTGCAGCCGCACGAGGTGCTCAGTCCTTGGATCTTCAAAGGCTGCCCACCTGTGTTTTCGACATCGAACGCTTGGGTCACGGCCTCATCGTTGGCCACTTCCCCCCAATCGAACGTCGCCGGCTGGATGGCAATCTTCGGGGGCGGATCGGATTGTTGATAGCCGTAGAGGCCGGCACCAGCGATGATTAGTAGCGCCAGGGCTGCCCAAATTCCGAGTCGTTTCATGCTCCTCCCCTTTCGAGCAAGTGAGGGACCGACAGGAACTCGGCCCAATGGACACTGACGGGATTGGCAAAGGGGAGTTAGGCTTGGGGCGGGCGGTCCAGCCGCGAGGCGAGGCGGATCGGGGTTGGCAGGGAGAAAGCGATCACCGACGCCACAACCGTTACCTGTGGGGTGAACGGCAGGCTGGACAGTGCCGCGGCCGCACACGAACCACAGTGGGTCGAGACGTCGGTCTGGCTATCGCCAGTCTGACTGCTGCAACCGCAGTCGCCGACGGAGGCATTTTGCGCGGATGGACTCATCGGGAGGTGAATGGAAGATGAACAAGCGGGACCGGCACCAGCAGCGTAGCTGACCAAGACCACCAGTAGACCGACGGCGCAAATCGTGAGTCCCGTTTGGCGTATCATGCCCTTCACCACACCTTGTTGTCCGCTTCTGCGACAATGGGACCATAGATCCGCAGCTCGACGGCGTCCATGATCCAGATCAGGTTCGGCTGTTCACCGTCATGCGAGCTAGACGCTCCGAAGATACTTGAGCGTTTCCAATAACTCCTCGATCTTCTCGTCGCCGCGGCCCTCTTCGATGGCTTCCCGAACGCAGTGCTTCATGTGGCTCTCGCTCACTTCATCCGCCAGCTTCGACAGCATCCCGCGCACCGCGGCGATCTGTTTCAAGATGTCAATGCAGTATCGTTCCTCGGCGATCATCGTCTCGATCCCGTTGATGTGACCCGAGACGATCCGGGCCAAGCGATGGGCCTCGCGCTTGGTCCCCGGCGCCTCGGCAAGGCTGCCCTTCGACGGCGTCGACGACGGGTCTGTCGAGATCGTGGCGTCGGTCTCAGGCATGGGAGCTCTCCTTGTCCTGGTGAACGATCGGCTGCGGCGCGTCGTCCGTGGTCGCTGTTGACGGCTCTTGTGGACGCGGCATGGCGATGCGGGCGCGCCGCAGCGTGTTGGCGTTGGTCACGACGGTGATCGAGCTGGTCGCCATGGCGATCTCAGCCAGGACCGGGTGCATCCAGCCGATAATGGCCAGCGGGACCATGACGACGTTGTAGGCGAACGCCCAGAACAGGTTCTGCTGGATTTTTCGGAAGGTCGCGCGCGAGAGGCTGATGGCTTCAACAACACTGGAGAGTTCGCCGCGCACCAGCGTCACGTCGCTGGCCTCGATGGCGATGTCGGTGCCTGTGCCGATGGCTAGACCGACGTCGGCCTGGGTGAGCGCCGGCGCGTCGTTGATGCCGTCGCCGACGAACGCCACGCGGCCGAACTCGTTCTGAAGGGATTTCACCTCGTCGACCTTTCCGTCGGGCAAGACGTCGGCGACGACGTGATCGATGCCGACCCGCTCGGCGATGGCGTCGGCCGTGCGCTCGTTGTCGCCGGTGATCATCGCCGTGCGGACGTCCAGCTCATGGAGCGCGTCGATGGCCGCCTTGGCGTCGTCCTTGAGCGTGTCCGCGACGGCAATGGCCCCATAAGCTTGACCGTCGACGGCGACGAGCATCGCCGTCTTGGCCGCGTCTTCGAGCTCGGTCAGCGTGTCGCTCAACGCCGAGACGTCGACGTCCTGGGATTCCATCAGCCGCCGGGAGCCGACAAGGACCGTACGTCCGTCGATCGTCGCGGTGATGCCCTGACCGCGGATCGCGTCAAAGTCCTCCGGAGAAATCAGTTCAGCGCCATCGGCGTTGGCTCGCTCCACAATGGCGCGGCCGAGCGGGTGCTCGCTGCCTCGCTCAGCCGAAGCAGCGAATTTGAGCAGTTCATCAGCCGAGATGCCGTCAGCAGGGATGACGTTAGTCACTTCCGGCTTGCCCTTGGTGATCGTCCCCGTCTTGTCGAAGACGACGGTGCCGATGTCCTTGAGCGTCTGGATGGCTTCGCCCGAGCGAATGAGGATGCCATTCTCGGCGCCGAGGCCGCTGCCGACCATGAGCGCCGTCGGCGTCGCCAGCCCGAGCGCGCACGGACACGCAATGACGAGCACGGCCACCATCGCGGCGATCGCCAGGGTCAACACGCCAAGGTCGGGCACAACCCAGGGCAGGAACGAGCCGGCTTCGACCAATGGGCTCATGACGTTCGGGATCAGCAGCCAAGCGAGAAACGTCACGGCCGCGATGCCCATGACGATGGGGACGAAGACGCCCGTGATCCGATCCGCGACGCCCTGGATGGGAACCCGCGTCCCTTGGGCTTCCTCGACGAGCTTGATGACCTGACTGAGGAACGTGTCTTTCCCAATTCGCGTCGCCCGAACCTTCAAAAGCCCTTCCTGGTTCACCGTCGCGCCGATAACCTCGTCGTCACCCGTCTTCGTCACGGGCATCGACTCGCCCGTGGCCATGGATTCGTCAAGGGCGCTCTCGCCCTCGACGACGACCCCGTCGGTGGGCACCTTCTCGCCCGGCCGCACGACCATGACGTCACCGACCTCGACTTGGTCAACGGGGACTTCCACCTCGTCGCCGTCGCGCTCGACGCGCGCGGTCTTGGCGCCCATCTCCAATAGCTTACGAATCGCTTGGGAGGCGCGACCCTTCGCGGATTCCTCGACGTAGCGCCCCGTGAGATGGAACGCCATGATCATCGCCGACACGCCGGCGTAGTTGGCGATCGGCATGACCAGAGATAGCGGCCCCGTCACGAACGACGCCGCCGTGCCGAGCACGATCAGCGTGTCCATGTTGGCCGCGCCGTGGCGCAATGACTTGATCCCGCTCGCATACGTTTCGCGGCCGGCCCAGGCCAACACGGGCAGCGCCAACGCGATCATGCCGATCTGATAGGCGAGCATGCTTGGCCAGGCGAGGCCAAAGACCATCTCCGGGATCATCCAGGCGACGATGGGGATCGTGAACGCCCAGGCCGTCCACATCTTCCAGCGGGCGTCGCGGAGTTTCCGTTCCGTCTTGTCGTCTTGGGATTCCGCGGCTTGATCTTCCGGTGTGGATGTCACGTCGTAGCCGGCGTCCGCCACGGCCTGCTTCAGATCGTCAACGCTCACCAAGCCCGGCACGAGCGTGACTTGGGCGCTCTCGGTCGCCAGATTGACGGTTGCCTCCAGCACGCCGGAGACGTTTTCCAATGCCTTATCGACGTGACTGACGCAGGCGCCGCAGTTCATGCCGCCGATCCCGAGCGCCATCTGTTCGCTCGGCACCTCGTAGCCCGCCTCCTGGACGGCTTGTCGTAGGGTCGCCAGGGAGACGTCCCCGTCGGCGAGCTCCACCGTGGCCTTCTCGGTGGTCAGGTTGACCTGCGCGTTGGCGACGCCGTCGACGTCGGAGAGCGCTTGCCCGACGTGGTTGACGCAGGCGCCGCAGTTCATGCCCTCGATGGGCAGTTCTAGCTTCCGTCGCGTGTCGCTCTGCTCGGTCATACGGACCCCTCCCGAATGGCCATCGAGCCGCTTATCCCACCCCCGGTGGGGTGGATTTTCAACCTATCGATTCGACGCCGAAACGTCAAGCGAGTCGACATGAACGACGTAAGCCCCGTTACGGATGGCGGCCCGCCCGAGTGGCACGCTGTCCGCACTGGCTGCGATCCTTATCCTGGATTGACGAAGGAGTTCCCCATGACAACCGACACGACCACGCCGAGCCGTCGACACATCGACACGCTGTTTGAGCCGTTTGAGCTGAACAATCTCTCATTGCGCAACCGGATCGTCATGGCCCCCATGACGCGGACGAGCGCGAGCGACGACGGCGTGCCGACCGACGCCATGGCCGCATACTATGCCCGTCGAGCGCGCGGCGGCACGGGGCTCGTCATCACGGAGGGAACGTACACCGACGACGCGTACAGCAAGGGCTATTTCCATGAGCCCGGCATCGTGACGGACGCTCAGATCGAGGGCTGGCGACACGTCGTCGACCGCGTCCACGCCGAGGGCGCGCAGGTCGCGCTGCAGCTCTTCCATGCGGGCCGGCTCTCCGACCCGGACGTGTTGGGAACGACGCCTCGCGCTCCATCGGCGATCGCCTCCGAGGGTGAGCATCAGCAGACCGGCAACTCGATGGCCACCCCGCAGGCCATGACGACCGAGGAGATCGAGCGTGCAAGGGCGGGGTGTGCCCAGGCCGCCGTGAACGCTGTCGAGGCCGGCTTTGACGCCGTGGAGATCCACGGCGCACACGGATATCTGCTCGATCAATTCCTCTGGGAAGAAGCGAATCAACGGACCGACGCCTACGGCGGCTCGCTGGCTAACCGACTCCGTCTGCCTGCCGAGGTCACACGCGCGGTTCGCGAGGCCGTCGGCGACGAAGTCGCGGTCCTCTATCGCTTCTCCATGTGGAAGCTCGACGACTTCGAGCACGTCTTTCCCGGCGGCGTCGACGAGCTGAGCAAGATCCTGACGACGTTGCGCGACGCGGGCGCGGACGGGTTCCACGTCTCCACCTACGACGCGCTTGCGCCGACGCTCGGAACCGAGCGGACGTTGGCGGGGTTGACGCGCGACATCGCTGGCGTTCCCGTGATCGCCGTCGGCAAGCTGCAAGATCCCGACCGAGCTGCCCAGCTCGTGCGGACACTCGACGCCGATCTGGTCGCCATCGGCAAGGGGCAGATCGCCAATCCCGACTGGGCCGAGACAGTCCGCGCCGGACGGGCGCACGAGCTCTCCGCCTTTGATCCGGCGATGCTGGCGGAGCTTGTCTAGGCAATCAACGCGGAACGCGGCCGGAGCGAGAAGGGACCTGGCTCGCGGCCATGCCCATCGGCTCGGTCAGGAACGGAGGTATCGAGACAGCTCGGATTCGGCGCCGTCGGGCGGCTCCAGCTCGGCGGCGGGCTCGATGGCGCCGAGCGCCCGCTCGATACCGGCCTCGACGGCGGCCCGGTCCGCGTCCAACGGCACGTGCAGCCGCAGGTACTCGTCAAATAGATCGAGCGCCAGGAGCTGCGAGCCGCGCGACTTCAGCTCGGCCTTGAGCACGGGGACCACCTGTTGGCGCGTGCCCGAGGGCGGGCGTCTGGATAGCGCGTAGGTGACGATGAGCCAGGCTCCGCCGTCGTGGTCGACGCCGACGCGGCTGCGCTCGGGAATCAACGCATAGGACAAGTTCAACGGGGATCACTCCCTCTCCAGCGACGGGTCGGCGTTCGACACGAGTCCCCAGCGCGCCGACTTGTGCGACCAGGGCTGGGCGCGCCCCTCCTCGCCTGGGCTGCAAAGCGAGCTCGTGCCGCAGGCGGGCGAGGCGTACATGTCGTCGTTGAGCACCTTCTTGATGGCCCGCTCCAGATGCTGTCGCGTCTTGGCGTCGATCTCCACGCCGTCGCGTTCCAGGGTGCGCGAGGTCGCCTGCGTCAAGTGCGTAAGCAGGTCCTCAATGCCGATCTCTTCCCATAGTCGAAATCCAGCCATTGGTTCCCTCCTTGCGGGATCGGCGCAACCGTCCGCGACTCGGCCCACGCCCATCCCGCCACTCAGCCTACGGGGCCGCCCCGTCGAGGTTTATGACGCAGGTCATTTGCGCGACTGATCTGGATCGATCACGATATAATGACCATGGGATCGGAAACTCTAAAGACCGTCTTCGAGCCGTTTGTGGGCGAACCGAAGGAGATCATTCCGCTGCTGCAGGCCGTCCAGCGCCAGGAAGGCTATCTGCCCGAGGACGCCATCCACGCGGTGGCGGATTTCACGCGCACGTCGCCGAGTCGGGTCTACGGCGTGGCGACGTTCTACTCGCAGTTCTACTTGGCGCCCCAGGGGCGCCAGCGCGTCCAGGTCTGCCGCGGCACGGCGTGCCACGTGCGCGGCGGCGGGCGCGTGCTGGCCGAGGCCAAGAAGCAGCTCGGATTGGACGAGGACCAGACCTCCGACGATTACGAATACACCTTGGAGACGGTCGCCTGCATCGGCGCGTGCGCGCTCGCGCCCTGCATGACCGTCAACGACGAGGTCCACGGGCACCTGAACTCGGCCAAGGTGTCGGCAATTCTGAGCGAACACGGGAGTGACGAGAATGGGGTGTGACGGCGGCTGTACGGTTCGCATTTGCCAAGGGACGGGGTGTGTCTCGGCCGGCTCTCGCAAGCTGACCGACGCGCTCCAGCACGAGATTGACGAGCGCGAGCTTGACAACGTGGAGATCAAGCGAACGGGCTGCCACGGCTTTTGTGAACGCGGTCCCATCGTCGTGACCGACCCCGACGGGATATTCTACTCCGCGGTCCAGCCCGACGACGCCCCGGACGTGGCCGACGCGCTGGCGAATGAGCACCGCGTCGAGCGGCTGTTGTATCGTGATCCGACGAGCGACGAGCCCATCCCGCACTACGACGACATCCCCTTCTACAAGAACCAGCAGCGGCTGATCTTGCGCAACTGCGGGATCATCGACCCGGAGAACATCGATGAGGCCGTCGATCGGGAGGCCTACCAGGCCCTACAGAAGGTATTGGAAGCCATGGGGCCCGACGACGTCATCGAGGAAGTGACCCAATCCGGCCTCCGTGGTCGCGGGGGCGCGGGTTTCCCGACGGGCGTCAAATGGGGCTTCGCCCGCCAAGAGCAAGGCGATGAGAAGTACGTTATCTGCAACGCCGACGAGGGCGACCCCGGCGCGTTCATGGATCGCTCCATCCTGGAAGCCGACCCGCACGCGGTCATTGAGGGGATGACCATTGCGGCCTACGCCATCGGCGCGGGGCACGGCTACGTCTACGTACGGGCTGAGTATCCCTTGGCGGTGCAGCGATTGCGGATCGCGCTGCGACAGGCCCGCGAGCGCGGTTTCCTTGGCGAGGCCATTCTCGGCAGTGACTTCGATTTCGACATCAAGATCTTTGAAGGGGCCGGCGCGTTCGTGTGCGGCGAGGAGACGGCGCTCATCAAGTCGATCGAGGGCCATCGCGGCATGCCGGAGACCCGCCCGCCGTTCCCGGCGAAGTCGGGCCTGTGGGGCCAACCGACCAACATCAACAACGTCAAGAGCTACGCCACCGTGCCGACGATCCTGCGCAACGGGGCCGACTGGTTCAGCTCGATCGGCACGGCGAACAGCAAGGGCACGGCCGTCTTCAGCGTCACGGGGAAAGTCGTCAACTCCGGGCTCATCGAAGTTCCCATGGGGACAACGCTGGCCGAGGTCATTTACGAGATCGGCGGCGGCATCCCCGGCGAGAAGAAGTTCAAGGCCGTGCAGATCGGCGGGCCGTCCGGCGGCTGTCTGCCGGCCGGCATGCTCAACACGCCCGTCGACTTTGACTCGCTCACCGACGCCGGGGCGATGATGGGCTCGGGCGGCATGGTCGTCATGGACGAGGACACCTGCGCGGTGGATCTTGCGCGCTACTTCCTCGACTTTACGCAGAAAGAGTCTTGCGGCAAATGCGCCCCATGTCGGCTGGGCACGAAGGACCTGCTGGATCGCTTGGACAAGATCAGTCGCGGCGAAGGCACGCTTGAGGACCTCAGTGAACTGGAGTCGCGTGCGAAGTCGGTGACGGTCGGCTCGCTGTGCGGGCTGGGCCAGACCGCGCCCAACCCCGTGCTGACAACGCTGCGCTACTTCCGCGACGAGTACGAGGAGCATCTCCGAATGCAGCGCTGCCGCGCCGCGGCCTGTTCCGGGCTGGTGAGCGCGCCGTGCAAGCATTCCTGTCCGGCGGGCATCGACGTGCCGCGCTACGTTCGGCTGGTGGCGGCGGGCAAGTACGCCGACGCATTGGCCGTGGTGCGCGAGCGGATCCCGTTCCCCTCGGTCTGCGGCCTGGTCTGCTTCCACCCCTGCGAGGCCAAGTGCCGCCGCGCGCTCATCGACGACGCCATCGCCATTCGGGCGCTTAAGCGGACCGCGGCCGAGCACGACGACGGCCGTTGGAAGCAGGGCGTTCAAACCGACCCGTCGACGGGCAAGCGAATCGCCATTGTCGGCTCCGGACCCGCGGGCCTCACGGCCGCTTACTATCTCGCCCGCAAGGGGCACGATGTGACGGTCTTTGAGGAATTTCCCGAGGTGGGCGGCATGATGCGCTACGGCATCCCCGACTACCGGCTGCCCAAGGACGTGCTGACGGACGAAATTCAAGAGATCGAAAACGCGGGCGTCAAGGCCGAGACTCAACGGAAAATCCAGTCGACGCAGGAGCTGTTCGAGGAGGGCTACGATGCCGTCTTCCTCTCGCTCGGCGCCCACCGCGGCGTCCATCTGGGCATCGACGGCGAGGAGGAGGTCGGCGTGCTCGACTGCATCGACTTCTTGAGAAGGGTCAAGCTGGGCTTCGAGGTCGACTTGGGCGAGCGCGTGGCCGTCATTGGCGGGGGCAACTCGGCGATTGATGCTGCTCGCACGGCGCTGCGCTTGGCCGGCGGAGCGGACCCGTCCGCGCCCGATCCGGATCAGCCCGTCCTCGACGCCTCGCGAACCGCCAAGCGCCTGGGCGCCCAGAAGGTGACGATCCTGTATCGGCGCACGCGCGGCGAGATGCCGGCTGACGCCGAGGAAGTCGAAGCCGCCATGGAGGAGGGCATCGACATGGAATTCCTCACCATGCCGACCCGCATCGCGGTGGAGAACAGCGAGGTTCGGATTGACTGCACGCGCATGGCGCTGGGCGAGTTCGACGCCAGCGGCCGGCGCCGGCCGCAGCCGATCCCCGATAGTGAATTTTCCCTGTACTTCGACCGGATCATCTCCGCGATCGGCGAGACGCCCGACATCCCCGAGGGTTTTCACTTAGCGACGACCAAGTGGAACACGCTCCAGCCGGACCCGCTGACGCTGGAAACGGAGCAAGAAGGCGTCTACGCGGGCGGAGACGTCGCCAGCGGCCCGGCGTCGGTGATCGAGGCCATTGCCGCCGGTCGCCGGGCGGCCTGGTCCATTGACCAGTATCTGGGCGGCGACGGCGACATCAGCGAGACGCTGATCGACCCGGCGATCGACTATCCCTTTGAGACCGAAGAGGGCGAGCATCCGCGCGTGCCGATCCCGACGCGGACGCTGGACGAGCGCGTGAGCGGCTTCCGCGAGGTGGAGCTCGGCTACAGCGACGCAGACGCCCAACGCGAGGCGCTGCGCTGCCTCAACTGCGATTTGGAGGAGGATTGACCCATGGGTGTGGGGTCGGTTTCGACGGAAGCGCGCACGCTGCAACTGACGATCGACGGCATGCCGGTGGAGACCACGCCAGGCAACACGGTGTTGGAAGCCGCCATCGACGCGGGCATCTACGTTCCCACGCTCTGCTATCATCCCGACGTGTCGCCGTACGGCGGCTGCCGGCTCTGTCTGGTCGAAATTGAGGGCCAGCGCGGGCTCACCTCGGCTTGCACGCGCGAAGCCGAGGACGGCATGGCCGTGCGGACCGACTCGGACGACATTCATGCGGTCCGTCGCGACACCTTGGAGCTGATCCTGGCCGACCACGAGGGCGGCTGCCTCAACTGCAAATTGGACGGGCACTGCCAGCTCCAGGACGTCTCGCGCTATCTCGGTCTGGACTGCGACACGGGCGGCATGCTCAGCGAGCCCCAGCCCGTCGACGACAGCAACCCGTTCTTCACCTTCAACCCGAACAAGTGCATTCGCTGTGGCATCTGCGTCCGGACCTGCGCCGAGTACGTCGGCGTTCACGCCATCGACTTCGCCTACCGCGGCTTCCAGGAGCAGATCGTCCCCTCCACCGGGACGCTCTGGGTGGAGTCCAACTGCACCTCGTGTGGCGAGTGCGTCATTCGTTGTCCGACCGGGGCGCTGACGCCCAAGTCCGCTCACCAAGGCTCGCGCACGGTGGATAGCGTCTGTCCCTACTGCGGCACCGGCTGCCGCGTGAAACTCCACCTTCGCGGCGACCGGATCGTGGGCGTTGAAGCCGATGGACAAGCCCAGCCGAACGAGGGCCGCCTCTGCGTCAAGGGCCGCTTCGGCATGGATTTTCAGTCATCCCAGGACCGCCTGACGACCCCGCTGATCCGCAAGAATGGAGAGCTCGTCGAGGCGAGCTGGGACGAGGCGCTCGACCTCGTCGCATCGCGCTTCAGCGAGATCAAGGATCAATACGGCCCGAACAGCCTCGCGGTCATGTCCTCCAGCCGCTCCACGAACGAGACGAGCTTTGTAGCCCAGAAACTCGCGCGCGCTGTCTTTGGCACGAATAATGTTGATAACTGCGCCCGCATCTGCCACTCGCCGAGCGTCCACGGGCTGACGCGCTCCTTCGGCAGCGGCGCGATGACCAACTCCATCCGTGAGGTCGACGGCGCCGACTGCATCCTGCTCATCGGTTCCAACCCGACCGAAGCTCACCCGGTCATCGGCGACCGCATTCGACGGGCCGTGGGGAACGGCACCAAGCTGGTCGTGATCGACCCGCGCGACACGGAGATGGCCCAGATCGCCGATCTGCATCTGCCGGTGCGGCCGGGCACCGACGTGGCGCTCGCCAATGCCATCGGCCACCACATCGTCACCCAGGGCTGGACCCATGACGCGTTCATGGAAGAACGGACGGAGAACTACGACGCCTTCTGGTCCGTGGTGCGCGACTACGCGCCCGAATCCGTCGAGGACCTCACGGGCGTGCCGGCGGAAGACATTCAGAAGGCCGCCGAGATGTACGCCACGAGCGAGCCGTCGATGATCCTCTACTGCCTCGGCATCACCGAGCACCGCAACGGCGTGGAGACCGTCATCTCGGTCGCCAACCTCTCGCTGCTCACAGGCCACGTTGGAAAGCCGAGCTCGGGCGTGAGCCCCATCCGCGGGCAGAACAACGTCCAGGGCGCCTGCGACATGGCGGCGATGCCGGAGGTCCTGCCCGGCTATCAGAGCTGGGAGGATCCTGACGTTATTGAGAAGTTTGAGAATGCCTGGGGCGTGACGATGCCCGACCATGGCCAGGGGCTCTTCTGCACGGGGCTGTGGGACAAGATCCACGCCGGCGGGATCCACGGGCTCTACTGCATCGGGGAAGACCCGGCGATGAGCGAGCCGAACTCGGGCTCCGTTCGACAAGCCCTGGAGGACATTGACTTCCTCGTCGTGCAGGAGCTGTTCATGACGCCGACGGCCGAGCGAGCAGACGTGGTGCTGCCGGCGGCCAGCTTTGCGGAGATGGACGGCACCTACACCAACACCGAGCGTCGCGTCCAACGCATCCGCAAGGCGGTCGAACCTCTGGGGGAGGCGCGCCCGGACTGGGCGATCGCCGCCGAGATCGCCACCCGTATGGGCTATCCCATGAACTACGAAAGCGCCTCGGACGTCTTCGAGGAATTGAGAAACCTGATGCCGAGCTACGGCGGCATGACCTACGAGCGGCTCGACGAGAACGACGGGCTCCAGTGGCCCTGCCCGACGGAGGACCATCCGGGCACGATGTATCTCCACGGCGACAAGTTCGCCCGCGGCCTGGGTCGTCTGCACGGCATCAAGCAGGAGGGGCCGGCCGAGGAGCCCGACGAGGAGTACCCGTTCCTCATGTCGACGGGGCGCGTGCGCGAGCACTACAACGTCGGCACGATGTCGCGGCGCACGGACGGGTTGAACGAGCTCGTGCCTCGCTCCTACGTAGAGATGAACCCGATTGATGCCGAGCTTCTCGGCCTGGAGGCAGGCGATGCCGTCAAGGTCGCAAGCCGTCGCGGCGAGGTCGACGCGGAGGTTCATCTCCGGAACATCAAGGAGGGCGTCGTCTGGATGCCGTTCCACTTTGACGAGAGCCCGACGAACCTGCTCACCAACGACGCGCTCGACCCGATCTGCGGGACGCCGGAGTACAAGGCGTGTGCGGTGAGGATTGATAGATCAGAACAGTAGCAGGATTTACGAAAGGCTTTGACTCAGAAAGATCAGTCACTATCGGTCTCGATTCCCTAAATGCGCTATCTCAACCCATCTCCCCATGAAAAGTGACTGATACGGCACGCATTCACGAGAGGTGGGCGCGTTCTTCAAAATGACTTCAGACGAGGCTGAGAGATAAGTTCCTGCTGTGGACGCTCTGTTCGACTATCAAATAGAAAAGGACCTGGCCATCCGGCCAGGCCCCATCTCGATGCGAAGTGCACTGCCTGCGGCGACCGTCGGGACTACTGGACGTCGATCTCGACGCCCGTGTTCGTCACCGACTCACTGAGCGGCAGGCTCACCTTGAGGATGCCGTCCTCGAACTTGGCCTCGATCCGCTCCGCGTCCTGAACGACCTGTTCAGGCAGCGGGAACGTCTTCTGGAACTTGCCGCTCGGACGGCCGCTGTAGAGGACGTTCTCCTCCGGGATGTGGGTCTCGCGCGTGTAGGAACCCCGGATGATGAGCTGGTTGTCCTCCAGGCGGACCTGGATGTCCTCACGGCGCACGCCCGGCAATGCCGTCTCGAACCAGAGCGTGCCGTCGGTCTCGTAGATGTCCGTGTGGCCAAGGTCGAGACGGCCGGTCGGCCAATTGCTATTGGCATTGAAGAAGTCGTTGAACAGGTCATCCACCATGCTGTGGATGCGGTTGCCGACCATCGGCTCGCCGTTGCTCAGCGGGGTCATGAGTCGCGTCACAGACAACACCTCCTAAGCGAGATGGTATCTATGTCGCGAGCTGGTGAGGCACCAGCGTCTAACTGACATATATCATGAAAGCGCGGCGCTGTCAAGGGGGCCGATAGCCGCGACTTTGCCCCTCCCCTTCCCGGATCTAGCCTGCCACATCGGCAAAGCCGTCGAGGACCCGCGCGACGTGTCGCGCCGCGTTCTGAAAGTCGACCAAACGGACATGCTCGTTCGGCGCGTGGACGCGGTTGTCCCAGTAGCCGACCCCGGCGGTGACGACGGGAATGTTTCCCAAAGGCCGCGCGAAGGCGTAGACCGGGCTGCTGCCGCCGGTGAGCGGCACGAGCCGCGCCTCTTTCCCATAGACCTCCCGCCCGGCTTGAGCCGTCAACTCGACGAAGGGGTCATCCGGCGAGGCCTTCGCCGGCCACATCGCCCCGAGCCAGGTCGCTTCAACATCCTCAACCCCCTGGTCATCCAAGTGCGAGCGCAGTTTCCGAAAGACGTCTTCCGGGTCTTGGTCGGGCACCAAGCGGAAGTCGAGCTTGGCGGTGGCCGCCGACGGAATGACCGTCTTGAAGCCCTCGCCCTGATAGCCCGTCGTCACGCCCTGAATGTTGCAGGTCGGCTCAAAGACATTCCGCTGGAGCTCGACCCCGGTGGCGCCGCGCAGGAAACGGTCAATGCCGAAGGTCTCGCGATAGATCGACTCGGCGTCGGACAGTTGATCGATCAGCTCGAGGTCGCGATCGCTTGGCGCGCGGACGTCGTCGTAGAATCCGTCGATCAGGACCCGTTCGTCAGCGTTTTTCAGGGTTGAGAGCGCGTGCGTCAGCCGCCAGGCGGCGTTGGGCAGGATGTGGGCGCCGCCGGAGTGGGCGTCCTGGCTTAGGGTCTGGACGGACAGCTCGACGGCCAAAACCCCTCGTTTGCCGAGCTGGATCTCGGGATGGCTCTCCGCGTCGATCCCGCCCTCCTCCCAGATGGTCCCGTGGCACGCCAACATCTCGCGATGATCACGCACAAACTGGGCAATGTGCGGGCTGCCGATCTCCTCCTCGCCCTCAATGACAAATTTGATCCCGCACGGCGGCGTCCCACCGTGGGCCTCGCGGACGGCGTCGACCGCCGCCAGGCGCGCGATCAGCTCGCCTTTGTCATCCTTCGCGCCTCGGGCATACAACGCCCCGTCGCGCACGGTCGGTTGGAAAGGCGGCGTCTCCCACAGCTCCAAGGGCTCAGGCGGCTGAACGTCGTAATGGTTGTAGAAGAGCAGCGTGCGCTCCGATTGTCCATCGATCGTCCCGACGAGAATGGGATTGCCCGGCGTCTCGAAGGTCTCAACGCGAAAGCCGTGTGACTCCAGTATTTCTCCAACGAGTCCGGCACATTCCTGAGTGCCCTCGCTTCGGGCGGAGACGCTCGGCTGCGCGCACAGGCGGCTCAGTTCGTCAACGTAGCCACCGAGGTTCCGTTCGAGATGGTCGTCCAGCGTGACGTCTGGCATTAGGGCGTCCTCCTTCTTTTGGGCCCCGGAGCGAATGTTGGCTGGCCCGGCCTACGTCGTCAATTCCTCCAGCCGATCGACGAAGCCCGAGAGCACTCCGAACGCCTGCTCGATCGGCTCGGGCGTGGCCATGTCCACGCCGGCTGTCTGGAACAGATCCATCGTATATTGCGAGCTGCCCGCGCGCAGAAACGCCAGATAGTTCTCAACGTCCGTGGACGAGCCGTGCAGGACGTTCTGGGCCAGGGCGTTCGCGGCGCTGATGCCGACGGCGTACTGGAACGAATAGAAGGGGATGTAGAGGTGGATGAACTGCGCCCAGGTGACGGCCGTGCGCTCGGGGTCGTCGCTCATCGTCTCGCCGTATCCCTCGGCGAAGAGATTCGCCATGATCGTGTTGAGCGTCTCGGCGGTCAACGGCTGGCCTTGCTCAGCTCGCGTGTGGACCTCCATTTCGAAACGGGCCAGCGTCGGCATGATGAAGAAGTAGCGGTGGAAGTTGAACATCGCCTCGTCGATCAGCGCCAACTGGAAGCGCTCGTCGTCGCCGCGTTCATGCAATAGATGGGCACGCAACAACGCCTGATGGAGGTTGGAGGCCGTCTCGGTGACGGTGCTCGACAGATTGCCGGCCAGGCCGTTGTAGATCTCCGGCTGGGTCTGATCGATGAGGTAGGCGTGCATGGAGTGGCCGAGCTCGTGGGTCAGGATGCTCGCGCCTTGGAGCGTGTCGTCGTAGCCGATGACGATGTAGGGCGGGTTGCCGTGGGCGGGGCTGGAATGGGCACCTTGCGTCTTGCCCTCGTTCGGCGCATAGTCGACCCAGCCCTCCTCCAGACAGCCTTTCTGAAGGGTCGAGGCGTAGTCGTCGCCGAGCGGCGTGACGCTGTCCGCAATCATGTCAATGGCTTCCGTGAACGGAATGGTTGGAGGATCGTTGGTGAGCGGCGCCCAGATGTCGTAGGGATGCAACGCATCGACCCCGAGCGCTCGCCGCTTGACGTCCCAGTAGCGATGCCAGATTGAGAGATTGTCTTGAAAGGTGTCGATCAGGGTATGGAAGACGTCGGTCGGGACGTTGAACGGCGCCAGTCGGGAGTGGAGCACGGAGTCGTACCCGCGAACGCGCGTCTGGAAGACGGCCTGCTTGACGCGGGTGAGGTAGTTGCTGGCGAAGGTATTTTCCATCTGCCGATAGCTGTCGCAGAAGCTTTCCCAGGCCGTCCGGCGGCGCTCGCGGTCCGGGCTCTGGATGCCGCGTGGCGGCAGCGTCGCTTGACCGACCGAATGGCGATTCCCTGAGCTGTCGACGGCGTCGTCGAACCGCAAATCGCTGGTGGACAGCTGCTGGAACGTCTGCAGCGTCCCCGCAAACGGATCGCCCAACATGCCGAGCACTTCCTCCACGTCAGGCGAGCGCATGTGGGGCTCTCGTCGCAGCAGGTCATGGAAGTAGTGCCGATAGATCGCCAGTCTTGGCTCGGAATCGGCCCACGCCAGCAGCTGGTCCCCCAAGTCGAGCATCTCCGGCTCGGCGAAGGCGATCGCCGCCGCAAACTGACTAGACACGTCGGAGACGCGGCTCAGCTTGCCCTGGGCGGTGTCGTCGTGGGCGTCGACGTCGCTGGCGATGCGGGCATAGACCATCAGACGTCCCAGTCGACGCCGCTCATCGGTCATCAATGCGAGCCAGTCCGCCAGAAGCGTGGGGCTTTCGCTCAAATGGCCCTCGTAGCTTCGCAGCTCGGGCAACGCCTCGGCAACCGCATTGAGGTCGGTTTCCCACTCCTCCCAGGACGCGTAGACGCGTTCCGGACTCCAGGTCTGTTCCGGCGCAACGTCGGATCGATTCAGGGCAACTTCCGCACTCACGAATGCATGCCTCCTTGATCCGGATCGGTCCATTGTCGCTCAGCGCCGGGGCGGTCGTCGAGTCTCAAGCCGCTTGGGTATGAGGTGACAACCTCAGCCGCGCGCGTCGAGATAGGCCTGAACGGTCGAGACCTCGACCTGCCAGGTCTTGCTCGACTTGTAGGGCTTGAACCCCAGTTCCCGGTTGATCGCCAGCATCGCCTCGTTGACGTCGGCGTTGTTCGTGCGAACTCGCTTCACCTGAGGCTTCTCGCGCAACACCTTCTCCAGCATCGCGGCCTTAAGCCACTTCCCCAACCCATGACCCCGATACTCGGGAAAGACGCCCGTATCGCCCTGCTGAAGCAGCTCGGGCTGGGCGGGGATCCAGAACGTCTCGGTGTAGCCGGCGAAGTGGCCGGTGGGACGATGGCGTGCGTACATCGTCCAGCGCTCAATCCCCTGGAGTTGGAGCGAGGCCTCGGTCTGGCGGAGCTGCTCCGGCGTCCAGTCGAAGTCATCCACGTCGAGCTCGCCGCGCGGTGCCGTGTTCATAACCCGGATGAGCTCGGCAATGGCCTCCAGGTCAGCCTCGGGATACGGCCCCTCCCAGAGCCCGATCTCGAAGTCGGCGGCGCGTTCTTTGGCCCTCTCCTGCCATTCGCGCAGTTGGTCGAGATCGACGTCGGCGATATTGAGCTGCGACGAGCGGGAGGTCAGGCCCACCTGAGCGCCGATCCGCTCCATGAACGCCTCGCCAGCCGGGATCGTTGAGTCAGTGTTCGTGATCAAGAGCGTCCGATCGCGCTCGTGGGCGACCTCCGTGATGGCCCGGAGCAGCCGCCGGGCCAGGCCACGGCGGCGGTGCTCCGGGCGCACTTGGATGCTGAACTGGACAAGATGGCGGTTTTCGTCCGTTTTGAGCAGCACGCCATAGCCCATTGCGGCCATGCGATCCGGCCAGGATTCCCAAACGGCCCACATGGGAACCTCAATGTAGTCGGGGATCGCTTGGGCCTCTTGCCGGGTCTGATCCACCGTCAGCGGAGGATCGTCCGGCAACCTCTCCGCGCGGATCGCGTTCTGCAAGGCGTTGAGCGCGATCCACTCGGCTTCCGTGGCCGACTGCGGGTCAAACGGATGGATGGACACGGCGTTGCTCATCAGGGATTTTGTCCTCTCGAGAACGGATTTCGACGACCATTATAGGAAACGGCGAATCATGGCGCCTACCGCCGCGTCGATCGCTTGAAAGCCGCGATCGGACCCACAGTTGGTGGCGGCCAACAACGCCGCGTTCCGCTCGGGCGCGAGCCAGATGACCGCATACCAGAGCGTGTTGCTGCCCGTGTGGGTCAGCGCTTTGCCCTTGGCCCATGCGCGCTGCGTGACGCTCCAGCCGAGCGCGTAGCCTTGACCCGATCGATCGCGATGGATCTCACGGAACGTGTCTGGGTTCAGGACGCTGACGTCCTCGCCGCGGGCGCCTCGGAGATGGAGCGAGGCGAAGGCGGCCCAGTCGGCCATGGTGCTGTGGACCCGACCAGCGGGCCCATAGACGGGCGGATTGTCCGCCCGCGGTCCGGGCGCGACAGGTTCACATCCGTCGGCTTGATGGCCCCAGGGCTGAGTCGTGGCGTTCGGCTCCCCCGGCGCGCCGAACCCAGCCGTCGGCATGCCGAGCGGCTCGAACAGCTCAGCTTGGATCGTCGTCTCCCAGCTCTCGCCCGTGACGGCCTCGATGACCGCCCCCGCCACGATGTAGCCGAAGTTGGAGTAGTTGAACGTCGTGCCCGGCTTATTGACAGGCGCGGGGGAGAGGACTCGTCTCGTGAAGATGTGTCGTTGCTCCGTGATGGGGCGGCTGCGCATCGCGGGCGCACGGAACTCTTGCGTAAGCTGGTCCTGTAGCGGGTTGTAAGACGACGGCGTCTCCACGCCCGGCAACCCCGAGCGATGGGCCAAGAGCTGCTCGACCGTCGCGTCCCGATAGGCCGAAGCCATGACGTCGGCAAGGTCGGGCAGCGCGTCACTTAAGCGCGTCCTCCACTCGATCTCGCCACGTTCCACGAGTTGGGCCATGATTGTGGCCGTCATGGCCTTGGTGCAGGAGCCGAGGTGGAAGCGATCGTCCAACGCTACGTTCGTGCTGCCTCCCATTTGCCGCGTTCCCACGGCACCTTGTGCCACGAGATCACTCCCGCGCACGAACGCCGCAGTTAGTGCCGGCATGCCATGATCCATGCGGATGGGTTCCAGCATCGCGTTAAGGCTGGTCGGCTCGTCTTGAGCACGAAGCCTCGGCGTTGGCGTCGCTCGGTCGACGACCAGACCGGCCATGCCGCTGCCCACGAGATGGAGAAATCGCCGTCGATCCATGGCGTGTGCCAAGTCCCTTCCTCCCTTTGGCTGCCCAATGGGAAGCTCTTGGGTCGTGTCTTCGGCCTACCACGATTGTCTCCCCAATGTAGCACATCGGGCGTTAACGCTGCGTCATCGCGGCTCGGTGCCCTGCCCAACGTGGATTGGCGTTGCGCCGCTCATGGGAATGGCTCGGATGGAGCGGTAGCATGCTTGCGTTATGAATCACACTCAACACACGCCGCCCGGACCTGGCCAGGAGTCCGTCTGGGATTATCCGCGGCCGCCGCGGCTGGAGCCGTTCGAAGGCCGGGTTCAGGTCGTCTTCAACGGGCAGACGATTCTGGAGGCCGACCGGGCATACCGCGTCCTCGAGACGAGCCACCCGCCGACGTTCTACATGCCGATGGCCGACGTTGCCGAGGGCATCCTCGTGGCGAGTTCGCGAACCTCGCGCTGCGAATGGAAGGGCCGAGCCACGTACTTCCACGTCCGCGTTGGCGACCGTCAGGCTGACGATGCCGCGTGGACGTACCCTGATCCGACGCCGGACTTCGCGCCGATCCGGGATCACCTGACGTTCTACCCCGATCTCATGGACGCCTGCTACGTTGACGGCGAGCGCGTCACGCCCCAGCCGGGCCGCTTCTACGGGGGCTGGATCACGTCCAAGGTCGTCGGTCCGTTCAAGGGCGAGCCCGGTACGCTGGGCTGGTAGTCGTGAAGACGACGATGCCGAGGGCTCTTAGTTCTGGCTCACCACCGCGCGACCGAGGCCGCGAAGCGCCTCCTTGATTGTCGTTGTCACCTCGTGGCATTCGCCGATCACGTTGTGGCGGATGGCCAGATGGTCCGGATCGTTGAAGGCCAAGCGGACCGTGCCATCGGCGTCCTCCCAGATGAGGGCCTTCTGCGGCAGATCGATGCCGACGCTCTGGTTGCACTGCATGAACGGCGTGCCCACTTTGGGATTGCCGAAGACGATGACGCGCGTCGGCCGGAGGTTCAGGTCCACGCTCCGGGCGCCCTCAGCATGATCGACGCGCGTGAAGACGTTGAGTCCTCGCTCTTGCGCGGTCGACACCAATCGATCAGCGGTTCGTTGCACGTTGAACGGACTCTCGAAGACCATCAGACCGATCTCGTCTCGGGCAGTGGACGCGTCCGAGTTGCTGATCGCCCCCAGCAACGTCGGGATAATCAGTATCGCGGCGACGACGGACGTCGCCAGGAGAAGAATGCGCATGGCGAACCTCCTGCTTGGTACGGTTGCTCTCCGAGGTTACTGGATAGGCTGGCACGATCGCGAGCGCGGTTTCTGTAAGCCCACTGACTCCAGATGATCGATCAGCACTCAACCCTCCTTTCAAAAACCAAGGTAGAAGGGCTAAGCTTCTCTCCTAGTGGGAAGGAAGGGAATTGACGAATGAGCATGGGGAAGGTACCAGGCGTTCGAGCCTGACCCCGAGACGGCTTCGAAGCATGAGTTGGCGTCGACAGAGCGAGCCTTGGCGAGTCATTGGACCTGCCGAAGAGGCCAGTGTAAGCAAACTTACTGTGAGAAGCGCTTAGACCCCCTATCGTTACCTGCGACATGGAGCTGCATCCTTTATCGGAAAGGCTCAGCGCACACAAAGATCCAATCCAATGGAGGTTGGTATTACATGACCCTTCGGGAGTCACCATTCAACCCGATCCGACGCCTCGGCATCGGCACCATCGCGGTGGTGACGTTGGTCAGCCTGCTGACCGCGGTCACCGCCGTCGCGGAAGACATCGAGGTGCCCGACGACCAGCCGTCCATCCAAGACGCGGTGGACGCAGCCGGATCCGGGGACACGATCATCCTCACCGACGGCACCTACAACGAGAACGTGACCATCCGCAACAAGCGGCGCCTCACCATCCGGCCGGACCGGCTGAACCAGCCGGATCGGGTCGTACTGCAGGCAAGCGGCAACGTCCCTGCCATGGAGGTTCTTTCCTCTCGCGACATCACGATCACCGGCTTCACCATCACCAGCGGCCAGCAGGTCTCCGCCGCCGGCACGGCGAGCGAGTCCGGCCTGGGGGGCATCGCCATCGAGGACAGTGAGACCGTGCTCGTGGAGGGCATGACGCTGCGGGAGAACCAGGGCCCGGGCGTCGCCGTGCGCAACTCCACGAGCGTCGAGATCACCGGCAATAACCTGACCGGCAACGTCAACGCCAGCGACGACTTCCTCGGCCACGGCGTCGTCGTCGAGGACGAGTCGGACGTGCTGATCTTTGACAACGCCATCACCCGCAACGAGGACGACGGCATCGCGGTGTTCGAGTCCACGGCCCAGATCAACGACAACACCATCACCGACAACGAGGCCAAGGGCATCCGCATTGAAGAGGAGTCGAGCGCCACGCTGGAGAACCCGCTCCTCACCGGCAACGCCGGCGTCGGCTTGTTCGTTCGCGATTCGTCCGTCGTTCAACTGCTCAATCCGCGGATTGCGGAGACGAGCACCGACGATCGCGAACAGGGCGGGCCCGGCGACGGCATCCGCGCCGAGGACGACGTGCGCGTCATCGTCGAGGAGAACGAGAACCGCACGCGGCCGACCCGCATCCGGCCGATCAACGACGACGAGGTCACCATCCAGAATGGCAACACGAACAACGACGTCCGCATCACGGGCAACGCCGGCGACGGCGTCTATCTGGACAACGCCACGTTCGAGGTCACCGATGCCGAGATCATGAGCAACGACGGCTTCGGCATCCACGTGACGAACTTCTCTACGCTGAACCTGACCGGCACCGGCAGCGACGACAGCGTCATCTCGGGCAACGAGCGAGGTGGGCTTGCCTTGAGCGAGTCGGCCGAGCAGGAGCCGCTGGCCGACGCCAACGTGGACGACCTCCAAGTCCGCCAGGATGCCGTGCCGGGCGCGACGATTGTCCAGACGTTCGTGGAGGACAACGACGGCTACGGGCTGCTGTTGAACAACTCCTCCGTGAACGTCAGCCAGGAATCCGAGATCATCGCCAACGCCGGGCCCGGGATCGAGGCAAGCAGTCGGTCCTTGGTCGAACTCGAGGGGACCGACGTCCTCAATAACGGCAGCCATGGCCTCAGCCTGCAGAACTCGGCGGCCGTCTTGAGTGACATCGAAATCGCCGACAACGGCGGCCACGCCCTGAACGCGACCGAGCGTTCCACGCTGCTAGTCGATACGGGCCTTTTTGACAGCAACAGCGGCACGCAGTTGCGCCTGGTCAACTCCTCCGGCACGGTCAGCGACGCCGAGTTGACCAACGGCGACGTCGGCATCTCGTTGGAGCGCGACTCGACGCTGCGGTTGACTGGCAGCGACGTGATCAACAACGAGTCCCAAGCGGTCTCGCTGAAGGGCTCGTTCTTCCAGGCCCGCGAAACCGAGATCGAGAACAACGGCGGCGCCGGCATCGACGCCTCGAGCAGCTCGTCCGTCGTGCTGAACACGGTCACGGTCGACAGCCACTCCGAGGAGGCGCTCGCGCTCAGCTCCTCGTCCGCGCAGCTGAGCAACGTGGAGCTGACCAACAACGGCGCCGGTATCTCCGCCCAGCAGGGCTCCCAGGTGAACTTCGATCAGGGTCTGGTGGAGAACAACAACGGCGACGCGCTCAACCTGAGCGTGGCCAATGCCCAGTTGACGGGCGTTGAACTCACGACCAACAGCGGCAGCGGCGTCATCGCCCGCGATCAGGCGCGACTGACGATCGCCGACAGCCAGATCACCGACAACAACCAGACCGGCTTCGAGTTGGCCGGCTCCTTCGCCCAGGTGACGAACACGCCGATCAGCGGCAACGGCGGCGTCGGCGTGACGGTCTCCGGCAGCGCGGTGCTCACCCTGGAAGGCGCCCCGATCAGCGATCACAACAGCGATGGCCTCACCGTGGACAACGGCAACGTCACGCTGACCGGCGTCGACATCACGAGCAACCAGGGCCACGCCTTGGAGGCGACGAACGACTCCACGCTGACGGTCGAGACGTTCAACTACGCCGACAACGACGACGAGGGCATCATCCTGAACGGCTCGTCCGCCCAACTGAGCGACGGGGCCGTCAGCGCCAACGGCGCGGCCGGCCTGACGCTGACCAACGCCACAGCCGACCTGGCCAGCGTGACGATCGACGGCAACGACGGCATCGGCATCAACGCCAGCCGCTCCAAGCTCACCCTCGACCAGGGCGCGGTGACCGGCAGCGACAACGCGGGGCTCATCCTCGTGGACACGACCGCGGAGCTGGCGGGCGTCTCGATCGAGAACAACGACGAGTTCGGCGTGGACGCCGACCGCTCGCAGCTGACCTTGCGCAGCGGCTCGATCGACGGCAACGACGGCCTCGGGTTGGCCCTGACCGACGCCTCTGCTGAGCTCTCCGAGGTGACGATCGACGGCAACGCCGGCGTCGGCACGTCCGTGGAGGGTCGCTCCCGGTTGACGCTGGACGGCGGCTCCATCTCCCAGAACGAGGACAATGGCCTCGTTCTCGCCAACTCGACCGCCGATCTGAGCAGCGTGGCAATCGACGGCAACGACGGCCTCGGCATCAACGCAAACGGCTCGCGCGTGCAGCTCAGTGGCGGCTCCGTCTCCAGCAACACGAGCGACGGCCTGATCTTCGCGGGCGCGACCGTCGACATCGACGGCACGACGATCGCCGAGAACGAGGGCCTCGGCCTTCGGGCCACCTCTCGGACGAGCCTTGAGCTGGCCAATGCGTCGCTGACCCAGCACACCGACGACGGCTTCGTGATCAACAACGCCAGTGCCGTGTTGACCGGGACGACGATCGCCGACAGCGAGGGACGTGGCATCCTCGCCACCAACGGCGCTTCCCTGACGTTCCGCAACACCAACGTCCAAAACAGCGCTGATGAGGGCTTGTTGTTGTCAAACGCCTCCCTCGACGCCACGGGCGGCAGCATCCAGGGCAGCGGCGCCACCGGCGTGGTGACCGAGGGCAGCGTCTCCTTGACGCTGCGCAACCTGAGCGTCACCGGCAGCGCCGGGGACGGCATCGAACTGCAGGGCGCGGACGCTCGACTGAGCGGCGTGTCGGTTGACAGCAACGACGCGGCCGGCCTGACGTTGGGCGATGGCACCACCCTGGAGCTGACCAACGGGTCGATCGCCGACAACGGCGGCATCGGGCTTGACGCCGTCAACGCCAGCGTCAACCTGAGCGGCAGTGACCTCTCGGTCACGGGCAACGGCGACGACGGGATCAACGCCACCAACACCCAGCTGACCGTCATCAACGGCGCCATCTCCGGCAACGCCGATGACGGCGTCGACCTGAGCAACAGCTTCGCCGAGCTCCGCGACGGCCTCACGGTCGACGGCAACGAGGCGACCGGCGTCCGCATCGCCGATCAATCCGAATTGACGGTCCAGGACGCGACGATCTCCAACAACGGCGAGCACGGCGTCGACGTGATCGACTCGTTCGCGTGGCTGTTCAACAACGCCGTCACCCAGAACGCCACGTTCGGCGTCAACGCCGATGAGGAGTCCCTCGTGGGCGGCAGCGGCAACACGGTCGAGAACAACGGGACCAACCTTGCCGAGGACGTCCCGAGCTCGATCCTCGAGCCCGCCGAGGAGGAGTCGTCGGACGACGCTGAGGACGACGAGGCGTAACCCCTCGTCGTTCGCCTCTCATCACGACGAGCAAGGGGGTTCCGCGCCGCGGGATCCCCTTGCTCTCCCCCTTTGACCCCAGAGCGCCAACTGAAGGAGGCCAATGCGATGCGGAACCGAACGGGACACATCCGCCGCTGGATCCCGCTCACTATGCTGATCGCCGGGTCGCTGTTGATCGCCGTCGGCGGCGGCCTGACCAGCGTCGGCCAGACGGACACGGCGATCGTCATCAACGAGGTCGAGCTGAACCCGAACGGCCGGGACGGCCAGCGGGGCGTTGAGGAGTGGGTCGAGCTGTTCAACCCCAGCGACCGATCCATCGACGTGAGCGACTACCGATTTGAGACCCAGGCCGGCTACGAGACGCTCGCCGAGCCGATCTCGGCGTTCATGGCCACCCGCGACGGTCAGGAGGTCGAGACCGCGACGGTGTCGGCCCAGGGATACCTGGTGCTGCACATGGAAAATCAACAGTGGCTCGACAACCGCAACGAGACGCTCTATCTCCTGAATGCGGACGGCGAGCCGTTGGATCGCATGCCCGAACTGACCGACACCGACGACGACAACCAGACCTGGCAGCGGATTCCGAACGGGCAAGATACGAACACCGAGATCGATTGGCGGTTCCGCCGCTCCAGTAAAGGAGCCACCAACGATTGAAGCCGATTGAAACCGCCGCGACGAGCAGCGGATGGAGGCAGGCCTGATTTTTGCTTATGCGCTCGTGTGATGCCGCCACAGCAATCAGCCGGGGTAGGGCTCTCAGGCCAGGTGTCCTCACAGCGGGCTCGTTGCCCGCGCGATGACGGCGAGCCAAGAAATACTGAGCGTTTCGCAAACGGAGATATGCGCTCGTCCTGTTCGACCATGTCCAGCAATCCCGTTAGGCGCTCTTAATGCGCCACCAGGTCGAACAGCGCCTGCTCCTTCGCCTTGGCTTCCAGCATGACGTCGACG